>JAGAHV010000200.1:0-13830 GCA_017626895.1 Clostridia bacterium
CTGCTTTTCTGGACACCTCTACCACCCTTTGAGCATTATCACGCACTTATTACTAATTGTCGTGATGATATCACAAAGGGTAGCACCGGTCAATAATATCGTTTTATTTGTTAAAATTCCAAAAGAGCCGGACAGGCGGAATTTGTTCAGTGTTCTTTCGGAGTGTCTCGTTCATGTCTTCTCTGTTTTCCTGATGGTCTCTATGCTGGGCGGAAGGGGAGCGTGGACTGCGACACCGGTTAAACTGCTGATATTGCTTCTGGGTGCCGTCGGCTATGTGATCTTTTCGGGCCGGGGAAACTCCTTTCGCGAGAAATGTCTTCTGCTGCCGTCCGGATTTATTCATCCGGAGAACAAAGAAATGTCGGGCAGCGCCCTCAGCATGGAAGACGTGATGAATGTGGCACAGGCATTGCAGCGATTCTGCACGGAAAACGATCTGGATGAAAAAACGGCCAATTCCCTGATGCGTTGCATTGAGGAGATGGGAGCCATGATCATCCGGCACGGATTTCATGACGGGGAAACGCACAGCATCGACATAAGGATCCTGATTCGGCCGGATAAGCTGATTCTGCGAATTCGCGATGACTGTCGGCCCTTCGATCCGGTTGAATGTTACGAAATGATCAAGGATAAAGACTCCGATGACAAAACAGGAATGCAGATCATCCTGGCGATGAGCGAGGACATTCAGTACATGAGCTCCGTGGGAACAAACAATTTAATGATCACGTTTGGAAGAACACGCGGCAGCACCCGGACCTCCGCCGGAGGGTTTCGCCATGAGGTCAGGCAGTCTCTCCGGCAGGCGCCTCTGTGAATCGGACCGCAACAGACCTGACAGGTCCGGGAGAGGGGACTGCCGGATTTTAAAAGAGCCTTGCAATTCAAGGCTCTTTTGTTGACGGTATGAGGACGTTCCCGGTCTTCGTCTTAATCAAGATGAGATCTGTCCGCTTTGTTCAGCCTGAATACGGATGAAGTCCGGGAGAAACCGGAAAGGGCCCGGTCATTCATCTTCATAATTCGGGTACTGTTCAGGCGCTTCTCCTTTTACGCGGACCACGCGGGGCTTGGGGCGGAAGTCCAGTTCTTTCAGAACTCTGCACTGGAAAAGCCAGTTTTCGCCAAAGTCGAAAAGATACTTAAATTTCTTTCCCTTACTGAGCCCTGCTTCACGCAATGAGATTTCACTGGTGGTCGGATTGCTGTTGTATTGCGAATCCATCATATCGTAAGTGATCTCTCTGCCGTTTTTGTCCCGTATATAAAAGGCGTGGAGATGATCGTTGTCAAAGCTGAAAGCCCAAAGAATCGTATCGGAGAGGCGGTCCAGCGACGCATCGGCAGGCATCTCGATGTGACGGTAGCAGCCGGTGTCAAGCGATACGCTGATGAGATATCCCTGTACGGAGGAAGTGCTCTGAATGTCATTTTTGGATGCTTCTTCTTCCTGAAGAGAATTTAATCGTCTGAGGACTTTTTCGATATTTTTTCTCAGAGGATCACTGAGATTATCGATTAAAAGGAATGATGACAACGCGGCTGAAATCTGATCAAAGTCATCTTTCTCCCTCAGTAACAGTTCATCCGAAGCCAGTAAATAAAAATCGATTGCGTCGCTGAATTGTTTGGGAACCTCATTGCGTTCCAGTTCTTCCTCATACAGACTGGCGTTGATGAGGGAATCCAGTTCATCCGGCAGTTCTCCCGTCAGAAGATCGATGTTCTGACTGCGGCACCATTCACTCAGAAAGGTCTGGGTTCTGAGATCTGAGACCAGGATGCTTTCAGGACGTTTATTGATTCGCACCAGCGTTTTCATAAGTTCACGAAGAAGGACATGCGTCCGGTTCTCGTAGTCTCTGCATGCCCGGACAGGTACTCTGTTCCTGCTTTGATAGTCGAATGTCACCAGCTCCCAGGGGAAAAACTCTCCCTCAACGCCATCCGCTCCATAGGTTTCGTTAAGCAGGATCAGCTTGCATGCCCATCTGCCGGACTGAGAAATCTTACGTGTTCTGTCCATTAAATCGGTTTCATCGGTATGCCCGACCGGATAGGGAACAATTTCGTAAGGAATGACAGGGGTGGATTCCATCCGGAATTCCGAACCGTCTTTTACCAGAAGAGGGACGGTTTTGGTATTCGTTCTGAGATGAGGAATGGTGATCTGGCCGGAAATGACTTTGGGCCCCAGCCAGAGAGCCGCATCAAACGCTTCCCTCAGGATGTCACCTTCAAACTCTTCGGTGATGTCATCCGGGCGCTGGAACCGGCTGACGCGAAGAAAAAGAGGATACCGGGCGTTTTTCATGGAGATGGAATGTTCTCTGGCATAAGCCCTGACCGGTTTTCGTTCCTCCGGCGTCGCCTGATCTTTGCTCAGATAGGCACACTGGAGATTGTTCTGACTCATACTGGCAATGCGTTTTTCCTCTTCATTCATCGAGGCCTGATTGACGCGGTAATAGCTGCGAAGGCCTTCATCGCCCACGTAAACCCCCAGTGCAAAGTGCTGCTTCAGAAAGCCCATGATACTGATGTAACATACCTCCTGATTTGCCCGAATGGCAAACAGCTGATCATCCGTCAGTTCTTCCCACAGATTGAGTTTTTCAAATGCGAATGCTCGTTCATATAAGGCATCCCAGTTCATTGTCTCTCCTCCTCACAGGGTTGATTTGCGAAGATACATCTGCTGATTCTGTCTTTATTGTAACACAGAACACGTCTTTGTCAAAAGGCGGCATTTTCACGACAGGTTTGCGCAGGTGTTCCGGAAAGTCAGAGGGACCGCTTTGGCGGCGACAGCGAAAGGGATGCTTTTTGGAATGGACGAATTGCCAATTCGTTTTTTGCCTGGCACGGAGATCGGAAAGGCAGACAGAATACCGGCGATTCTGACAGAAAGCGAACATCCAAATGTTACAAATGTTAAAAATTGTATAACATCCGGGATTTTGTCGGCTTGACAGATGAGAATCTGACTGGTATTCTTTTACGCGTTTTAAATTTTCCGCCGGTGGGGCGGTTCTGGAGGGATAGAGGGTTGAGCACCAAAAAGCCAAACTACAAGTTGGTTATTGTTGAATCCCCTGCAAAAGCAAAAACGATCGCTAAATTCCTGGGGAGCACCTATCGGGTGAAGGCGTCGAACGGACACGTTCGTGATCTTCCCAAATCCAGGTTTGGCGTTGATGTGGAAAATGGCTTTGAGCCACACTATATCACCATCCGCGGACGCGGAGATGTGCTGGATACCATTCGAAAAGAAGCAAAAGGCGCGAAAAAGATCATTCTCGCAACGGACCCGGACCGTGAGGGAGAGGCCATTTCCTGGCATCTGGCCAACATTCTGGGAATTGATCCGGCGAGTCTGTGCCGCGTCGAATTTAATGAGATTACCAAGAAAACGGTCAGCGCGGCGATTAAGAATCCCCGTTCCATTAATATGGAACTGGTCGATGCCCAGCAGGCACGCCGGATTCTTGACCGCATCGTCGGATACAAGATTTCCCCGCTTCTCTGGATGAAAATCAAAAAGGGACTCTCGGCAGGGCGCGTTCAGTCCGTTACCACCCGCCTGGTGGTAGACCGGGAGGAGGAGATTGAGGCCTTTGTTCCGGAGGAATACTGGAGCGCGGACACGGTGATGCAGGTAGGCACGCACAGCCTGAATGCGAAACTGGTCATGATCGACGGGGAAAAGACCAAGATTTCCAGCGCGGCGGAAGCGGCCGCCGTGAAGGAACGGATTGAAAAAGGCGAATACACGGTTGCCTCCATCAGGCGCTCCGAGAAGCACCGGCATCCTCTGCCGCCCTTTACCACATCCAATCTGCAGCAGGAGGCCGGAAAGAAACTGGGATTTTCGACGGCCAAGACCATGCAGATTGCCCAGCAGCTGTATGAAGGTGTCGAGGTGGAAGGACAGGGCAGTGTCGGCCTGATCTCCTATATCCGTACGGACAGTGTTCGCCTGAGCGATGAGGCGGTGGCCGGTGCGCGCAGCCTGATCGAGAAGAAATACGGAAAAGCGTATCTGCCGGAAAACCCGGTTATTTATAAAGGAAAGAACAACGCGCAGGATGCCCATGAGGCCATCCGTCCGACCAACCTGGATCTGGATCCGGAAACGGTGCGCAAGACCGTCACCAAAGATCAGTACAATCTGTACAAGCTGATTTACAATCGCTTTGTCGCCTGTCAGATGGCAGATGCGCTGTATGAGCTGCAGCAGATTGAGATGCGTTCCGGAAACGGACTCGTCTTCCGGACCGGGGCGGAGCAGTGCAAGTTTGCCGGCTTTACGGCGGTATATGATTCCGAAAAGGATACAGCGGATGATTCGGTCCAGAGCACGAAGCTGATCAGCGGGATCAGCGAAGGGGACGCGGCTCAGCTCTCCTCCGTGGATATGGAGCAGCACTTTACCCAGCCCCCGGCCAGATATACGGAGGCGACGCTGGTTCGCGCGCTGGAGGAGGCGGGCATCGGCAGACCTTCTACCTATGCGCCCACCATCTCCACGGTCATTAACCGCGGCTATGTGCTGAGGGAAAAGAAACAGCTGGTTCCCTCCGCGCTGGGGATTATGACCACGGACCTGATGAAGGAATACTTCGAGAAAATCGTGGATCCTGATTTTACCGCCGGAATGGAAGCGGAACTGGACGAGGTGGAAAACGGGAAGCGTCAGTGGCGGGATGTGGTGACGGCGTTCTACGGACCGTTTATGAAGATGCTGGAGAATGCGGAATCCAAGATCGAAAAGATTGAGATCAAGGATGAGGAATCGGATGTCATCTGTGACAAATGCGGCGCGAGAATGGTCTATAAGATGGGAAGGTTCGGCCGTTTTCTTGCCTGCCCGAATTTCCCGGAATGCCGCAATACCAAAAACATCGTCGTGGAGATTCCGACACCCTGCCCCAAGTGCGGTGCAAAAGTGCTGGAAAAGACTTCGCATAAAGGAAAGCGTTTTTACGGCTGTGAGCGGTATCCGGACTGTGACTTTGTTTCATGGAACATGCCGGTTGAGAAAAAGTGCCCGCAGTGCGGGAGCTATATGACCCTGACCGAGAACAGGCGCGGCCGTTTTCATGTCTGTTCGAACGATACCTGCCGGTTCAGGATTCGCCTGGATGAAACCGAGGGCGCCGGAGAAGGCACACAGGAGGAACAGAAATGAAAGCAGTGGTCATTGGTGCCGGCCTTGCCGGATGTGAGGCCGCCTGGCAGCTTGCCAGACGCGGAATCGATGTGACGCTCTGTGAAATGAAACCGGTGAAAAAGACACCCGCGCATAAAAGCGCGGGTTTTGCTGAACTTGTCTGTTCCAATTCACTGCGGAGCAATGAAGTCGGGGTGGGCTCAGGCCTTCTGAAAGAGGAAATGCGTCAGCTGGGGAGTCTCATCATTGAGGCGGCGGACCGGACACGTGTTCCGGCGGGCGGTGCGCTTGCGGTAGACCGTCATGCCTTTTCCGAATACGTTGAAACCCGGATCCGCGAAAATCCGCATATCCGGGTTTCTGTGGAGGAGGTACTGGAGGTCCCCGAAAGAAACGCGGTGATTGCCACCGGACCGCTGACCTCAGAGGGAATGGCGGCGGCAATCGCCGCGCTGCCCGGACTTGAAACGCTGAGTTTTTACGATGCGGCGGCTCCGATTGTCTCGGCAGATTCCCTGGACATGGGGAAAGTCTTTTCGCAGGGACGTTACGGGCAGGGCGATGATTATCTCAACGCACCGATGAATGAAGAGGAATACAATGCCTTTTATGAGGCGCTGCGCACGGCAGAGGTGGCCGAGGTCCATGGCTTTGACGGCACACAGGTATTTGAGGGATGCATGCCGATTGAGGTGATGGCCTCAAGGGGCAGGATGGTCATGGCCTTCGGCCCGATGAAGCCGATGGGCCTCGTTGATCCCCGGACCGGCAGCCGGCCCTTTGCCGCCGTCCAGCTGCGGGCCGAAAACCGGGAAAAGACCATGTTCAACCTGGTGGGCTTTCAGACACGCCTCAAATGGGGCGAGCAGAAACGGGTCTTCTCCATGATTCCGGGTCTTGAGCAGGCGGAATTCCTCCGTTACGGGGTCATGCACCGCAACACCTTTCTGCATTCGCCGGGCTTCCTGAGTGAAACCTATGAAATACTCTCCCGGCCCTCCGTCTATTTTGCCGGACAGATGACAGGGGTTGAGGGGTATGTGGAAAGCGCCTCCAGCGGCATGGTGGCGGGAATCTCGCTGGCCAGGCAGATGAAAGGACTGGAACCGGTCCTCTTTACGCCGCTGACCATGATGGGCGCGCTGGCCCATCATGTGGCCTGCGCACAGGGCAATTTCCAGCCGATGAATGCCAATTTCGGCCTGCTTGAGCCGCTGTCTGTCCGGATCCGCGGCAAGCATGACCGCTATCTGGCCATGGCCGGGCGCTCGCTTGACTATGTGGAGGCGCTCCGGTGCAATCCGCTCCGGGAGGACTTTGACTTTGACTGACCAGACGCATTTTCACCCGGGAAATTCTTTCCTCTTTCATGATTCCATGATATAATGCGTGAGGTTTTGGCCTTTCCCGCGGCCTGAGCAGAGAGCCTGACAGATCGGGAGGGGCGTACATCTGAGGATTAGCGTGCAGGGCAGTTCCTGTACTGAAAAAAGGAGAAACGAGATGGCACTTAAAGGAACGACAATATGTGCGGTTCTCAAGGATGGTAAAATTGCGATGGCCGGAGACGGTCAGGTGACCA
The DNA here is from genome assembly GCA_017626895.1 of Clostridia bacterium. Lineage (GTDB taxonomy): Bacteria > Bacillota > Clostridia > Christensenellales > Aristaeellaceae > Ventricola. Next base: position 6,762 of record JAGAHV010000200.1, read on the forward strand.
TGGGTGAGAGCACTATTTTCAAGGCCAACGCGCACAAGGTGCGCCGGATCTTCGGGGATAAGGTTGTCACCGGCTTTGCCGGAACGGTCTCGGACGCGTTTGCACTGTGTGAACGTTTTGAGGCAAAGCTTGAACAGTATTCCGGCAACCTAGAGCGGGCCGCGGTAGAGCTGGCACAGGAATGGCGGGCCGATAAGGCGATGCGCAAGCTGGAAGCGATGCTGATTGTGGCCTCCGGCAGCGAGATGATGATCATCTCCGGCACCGGGGAGGTCATTGTGCCGGATGACGGGATTGCGGCGGTCGGCTCCGGCGGCAATTACGCCCTGGCGGCGGCGCGTGCCCTGAAAGCCCACACCAATATGAGTGCACATGAGATTGCCGAAACCGCCCTTCATATTGCAGCGGACATCTGCGTCTATACCAATCATAATATTATTGTAGAAGATGCTTAAGGAATTGGCCCTGCCGCGAAGCGGCAGAGTGCTGGATTCAGATTTCAGATAAAGTAACTCAGGCAAATGACAGGTTTGGAGCCTGTTGACGGAGAGGCCCTGCCGCGAAGCGGCAGCAAGTCAAATCTGGGCCGGAACAAAGCTGGGTCCGGCTAAAGACCAACACGGAGGCCTATAAAGGAGCAGAGCATGGAACTGACACCTAAAGAGATAGTAAAAGAACTGAACCGGTACATTATCGGGCAGGACGATGCGAAACGGGCCGTGGCGGTGGCACTGAGAAACCGTTATCGCCGGGCGCAGCTTCCCGAGGAGATCCGGAATGAGATTGTCCCGAAGAATATCCTGATGGTCGGCCCGACCGGCGTCGGAAAAACGGAAATTGCCCGCCGGCTGGCCAAACTGGTCGATGCCCCCTTTGTCAAGGTGGAGGCCACCAAGTTTACCGAGGTCGGTTATGTGGGACGCGATGTGGAAAGCATCGTCCGGGATCTGGTCGAGGCCAGCGTGCGTCTTTGCAAGGAGCAGGCATCCCAGAAAGTGAAGACGCGGGCAACCTATATGGCCAATGAGCGGATTATTGACATCATCCTGCATCCGAACCGGAAGCCGACGAATCCGATTGACCTTCTCCTTGGCAACAAGCCCAAGGAGCCGGAACTCCCCGAGAGTGAGAAGAAACAGATCTCTACCCGGAGAGAAGAGCTGCGGTCACAGCTTGAGAGTGGCCAGCTGGAGGACTATGAGATCGAGATCGAGGTGGAGGATACGCCTCAGGAGGTCGAGATCAACGGCGCCAGCGTCAGCATTGGCATGATTATGGGCGACATGATGCCCAAGAAGATGAAAGTCCGCCGCATGAAAGTGTCAGAGGCACGCCGGATTCTGATTTCCGAGGAAGAAGGCAAGCTGATTGATATGGATGCAGTGAAGGAGGAGGCCTGCCGTCGCGCGGAGCAGGACGGCATCGTCTTCATCGATGAGATCGACAAGGTGGCCGGGCGCTCCAACAACGGACCGGACGTCAGCCGGGAGGGTGTTCAGAGAGACATCCTGCCCATTGTCGAGGGCAGTACAGTCAACACCAAGTACGGTGTGGTCAAAACGGACTTTATGCTGTTCATTGCGGCGGGTGCGTTCCATGTGGCAAAGGTATCGGATCTGATTCCCGAACTGCAGGGCCGCTTCCCGGTTCGCGTCACCCTGAATCCGCTGACGAAAAATGATTTCAAGGCCATTCTTTCCCAGACTGACAATGCACTGACCCGTCAGTATGAGGCATTGCTCTCGGTGGACCATGTGCACCTCAAGTTTGATGAATCCGCGCTGGATGTTCTCGCCGAGATCGCAGAGACTGAGAATGAGAGCAAGGAAGATATCGGCGCGAGAAGGCTGCATACCCTGTTTGAAAAGGTCCTGGAGGATATTTCCTTCAATGCCGCCGGGGATATGCCGGATGTGGATGTGCTCATCAACGGCGATTATGTACGGGAACATCTGGGCAGCGATATCGCCTCAAGGGATATGAAGCGGTTTATCCTGTAACCTGCTGAGCGTACAGGCTTGGCCGGAATGGATTTTCTCCCAGGTGATTGACAAGGCCGCGGGGGATGGCTATAATACGCACAGTTGCTCGGAGAACAGAAGGAGTACACTGATGTCTGCCTCAAGAGAGGAACACCCATGGGTGGAAGGTGTCCGGCGGGATGCGGTGGAAGGTCGTCTGGGAGAGCGCGGGTGATGAGAGTAGTCCGCAGGGGTGCGCCCCGTAAAGCGCTTTGAGGCATGCCGGGCATGCGAATAAAGGTGGTACCACGCAGATGTGCGTCCTTTTTGGAGGCACATCTGTTTTTTTATCCGGAAACTGGCGGGATTGTGCCTTTCCGGTGAATCAGAAGGGTTGAGACGGAGGAGGTGAGAACATGCATATGAATCTTTCGCCGAAGATGATTCCTGGACTGCTGGTCTTACTGGCAGGGGCCGTGCTGACCTTTGCAGCCGGACGTTTCGCGGGGCGTGAGGATCATGTGCCTGCTGTCAAGCTGGCAGGAATTCTCCTCTGTGCGGTCGGGGCAGCACTGACGATCTGCCTGTAGACCTGAATGAACGATATGATCCGAAAGAGAAAGGATTTGAAAAGATGGACGAGAAAAAGATGCCTGAGATGGAGAAAGTCTATAATCCTCAGGCCATTGAGACGGAGCTCTACGAGGAATGGGAAAGCTCCGGCGCGTTTACCGCTCACCGGGTGGAGGGGAAAAAGCCCTTTACCATCGTGATGCCGCCGCCCAATATTACCGGACAGCTGCACATGGGTCATGCCATGGACGGTGTCCTTCAGGACAGCCTGACCCGGTATCACCGGATGAAGGGAGATCCGACGCTGTGGCTGCCCGGAACGGACCATGCCAGCATCGCCACGGAGGTCAAGATTGTGCAGGCCATGGCCAAAGAAGGCCTGACCAAGCAGGACATCGGGCGTGAGGAATTCCTCAAGCGTGCCTGGGCCTGGCGCAATGAGTACGGCGGGCGGATCGTGCGGCAGACACGGCGCATGGGAAACAGCTGTGACTGGTCCAGAGAGCGCTTTACCATGGATGAGGGCTGCTCGGAGGCCGTGACAGAGGTGTTTAACCGGCTGTATGAGAAGGATCTCATTTACAGAGGCAACCGGATGATTAACTGGTGTCCCTGCTGCAAGACCTCCATTTCCGACGCGGAGGTGGAGTATGAGGAGCAGAACGGCCATTTCTGGCATCTCCTTTATCCGGTGAAGGAAACCGGTGAAATGCTGGAGCTGGCGACGACCCGTCCGGAAACCATGCTGGGTGATACCGCGGTGGCCATTAACACCGAGGATGAGCGGTATGCGCATCTGCACGGCTGTCATGTGATTCTGCCGCTGGTGGGACGCGAGATCCCGATTGTCTGTGATGAGCATGCCGATATGACCAAGGGAACCGGTGTGGTGAAGATTACGCCGGCCCATGACCCGAACGATTTTGAGGTGGGACAGCGGCATAATCTTGAGATTGTTCGTGTCTTTACCTATGACGGGCATATGACCGGCGCCAAAGAGGCTGCCGAGGCACGCGAACTGTTTGAAAGCGGCCGGGCAGCGGTCAATGAGCCCACGGTCTATGACTGCGGCAAGTATGCCGGTATGACCACGCTGGAGGCGCGGAAAGCCATCCTGCATGACCTTGAGGCGGGCGGCTATCTGAAGGAAACCGAGGAACTGCGCCACGAGGTGGGAACCTGCTACCGCTGCCATACGACTATTGAGCCCATGGTATCCAAGCAGTGGTTTGTGCGCATGGCGCCCCTGGCCAAGCCGGCCATTGACTGCGTCAAGAACGGGGAAACCAAGTTTGTGCCGGAGCGCTTCTCCAGGAACTACCTGACCTGGATGGAAAACATCCGTGACTGGTGCATTTCCCGTCAGCTGTGGTGGGGACACCGGATCCCGGCCTGGTACTGTGATGACTGCGGCGAGACGATTGTGGCAAGAGAAACGCCCAAAGTCTGTCCCAAGTGCGGCAGTGTGCACCTGACCCAGGACGAGGATGTGCTTGATACCTGGTTCTCCTCTGCCCTCTGGCCGTTCTCCACACTGGGCTGGCCCAAACAGACGGAAGATCTGGCGTATTTCTATCCCACCAGCGTGCTGGTGACCGGCTATGACATCATCTTCTTCTGGGTTGCCCGCATGATCTTCTCCGGCTGTGAGCAGATGGGCAAAACGCCCTTCCATACCGTCCTGATTCACGGACTGGTGCGGGATGCGCAGGGACGGAAAATGAGCAAGTCCCTTGGCAATGGCGTGGATCCGCTGGAAATCATTGACAAGTACGGTGCGGACGCGCTGCGCTTCTCCCTGGTGAACGGTGTCAGCCCGGGAAATGACATGCGTTTCTCGGATGACAAGGTGGAGAGTGCCCGGAACTTTGCCAACAAGATCTGGAATGCCAGCCGGTTCGTGCTCAGCAACATCAACGGCGAAGTGGAGCAGCTGGAAGGAAAGACCTTTACCCTGGCAGATCAGTGGATCCTGACCCGGCTCGGGGAGACGGTGAAGGAGATCACGGGACACTTTGAGAGCTATGATCTGGGTCTTGCGGCGCAGAAGCTGTATGACTTTATCTGGTCGGAATTCTGCGACTGGTACATTGAGCTCTCCAAGGTGGAACTGAACGATCCTGAGAAGCGTCCGGCGGCGCTGGCCGTGCTCCGGCATACGCTGATTGCCATTCTCAAAATGCTGCATCCATTCATGCCGTTTATTACCGATGCGGTGTACCGGTACATTCCGGGAACCGAGGGGACGATCATGCTCTCGGCCTGGCCTGAGGCAGATGAAAAGACCCTGTTCCCCGAAGCGGCCAAGGCCATGGAGGGAATCATGGAGGTCATCAAGTCGGTCCGGAACCTGCGGGCGGAGATGAATGTGGCCGTGGGCAAACGGGCGCATCTGCTGATCCGGCCGAAACAAGGCTGGGAGGCCGCACTTGAAACGGCCGGGGAACTGTTCACCCGTCTGGCCTGGGCTAGCAATGTCCAGATCCTCGGAATGGAGGAGACCGTGCCCGGAAAGACCGTTTCCTGTGTGTCAGAGGCGGCGGAGGTGTTCATCCCGCTGGGCGATCTGGTGGACTTTGAGAAAGAGATTGCCCGTCTGGAGAAAGAGCGGAACGCGGTGGCAGGGGAGATTGCCCGGAGTGAGGGCAAACTCAATAACCCGGGCTTTACCGCCAAGGCACCGGCAAAACTGGTGGAGCAGGAAAAGGAAAAGCTGCAGGCCAATCGTGACAAGCTCGCCAAACTGGAGAGCCGTCTTGAGGACCTGAAGCAGTCGATGTAACTGAATCAGAAACTGGTCTGTCCGTACCGCAGTGTACGGACAGACCGGCTTTTTGCGTGCCATTTGCCGTTCCGGTTCCTGCCGGAGAATGAACCGGCAGGCATTCAGCCGGGAGTGCCGGCATAATCCGCCTGCCGGAAAATGGCAAAACTGCATGAATTCGAAAAAATCATTGTGACCATGGGTGAAAATCGGTTATAATAAACGCATATTTTTGCCTGCAGAGACCTTGAGAATGCCTGCCGGAAAAGCAGAAGTGAGGAAATCCGGCTGCTACTGGGCGGCAGCCGGATATGCAGGGCGCTTCTCAGGCAAAACCCAGCATTGAAGTCCAGAAAGGGGGAGAACCCGTGCCTTTTGAACATGTCAGCGTCATGCTGAAAGAAACGGTGGATCTGCTTGATGTAAAGCCGGATGGAATCTATGTGGACGGGACCCTCGGGGGCGGCGGACACAGTGAGGAAATCCTGAAGCGTCTCGGGGGAACCGGACATTTATACGGAATTGACCGGGACCGGGAGGCACTGCGTGCGGCCGGTGAGCGGCTCAAGCAATGGACGAATTTTACGGCACTGCACGGGAATTTTCATGATGCGCCGGACCTGCTCAAAGCGGAGCAGGTGGAAAAGGTGGACGGGTTTCTGCTGGACCTGGGGGTCAGTTCCTACCAGCTGGATACGGCGGAACGGGGATTTTCCTATCATGTCTGTGCGCCGCTGGATATGCGGATGGACCAGGGAGCGGAGCTGAGCGCGGAGCGCATTGTCAATACCTGGCCGCAGAAGGAAATCGCGCGGATTCTCCGGGAATACGGGGAGGAAAAGTGGGCTGCCCGGATTGCGGAAATCATTGTGGAACACCGGCAGCGGCAGCCACTGCAAACGACCGAGGATCTGGTGGCCTGCGTGGATGCGGCCATTCCCCGGGCGGTGCGAAACAGGGATCCGGGGCACAGTGCCCGGCGCACGTTCCAGGCACTTCGGATTGCCGTCAATGATGAACTGGAACCGCTGCGGCAGGTCCTGATGGAAATGACACGGATGCTCAGGCCCGGAGGACGGCTGGTGGTTCTGACCTTTCATTCGCTGGAGGACCGGATTGTCAAGCAGACCATGCGCACTATGGCCAGTCCCTGTCAGTGTCCGCCGCGTATTCCGGTATGCGTCTGCGGCCGGACACCGCAGGTGCGGCTGCTGGATCATCTGAAACCCTCGGAGGAGGAAATCCAGCGGAATTCAAGGTCGCACAGTGCTATGCTTCGCGGCTGTGAGCGCCTTGATGCCGAGTGGAATCTGGAAATCCCTGCCGGGACAGGGGCGCAGAGGCGATAAACCTCAGGGACATTATGAAAGTGAACACGGTGATGAGCGGAAAGGAGCCTCTTGTGCCGACATTGTATGTGGTAGCAACCCCAATTGGAAATCTGGGCGATCTGTCGCCGCGGGCACAGGAGATTCTCTCCTCTGTCGGGCTGATTGCGGCGGAGGATACCCGTGTCACACGGGCACTTCTCAGTCATTTTCAGATTCGTACGCCCTGCGTCTCAAACCATCGGCACAACGAAGAGGAGAAGGCGCAGCCTATTGTGGCACGGATGCTGGAGGAGGACATTGACTGCGCACTGGTGACGGATGCCGGAACACCGGCGATCTCGGATCCCGGAAGCTTCCTGGTGGATGAGGCACTGCGGGCGGGCATTCCCGTTGTGGCGGTTCCGGGACCGACGGCCATGGCGGCCGCACTCTCGGTTTCC
>JAGAHV010000201.1:0-9076 GCA_017626895.1 Clostridia bacterium
GGAATAGTAACGGTGCCGAAAGACCGGGCTGCGGCTCATTGTGGAAAGGGCTCGACGCGCAGCGCCGATTTGTCAGGGATGAGCACCGAAATAGTAACGGTGCCGAAAGACCGGGCTGCGGCTCATTGTGGAAAGAGCTCGACGTGCAGCGTCGATTTGTCAGGGATGAGCACCGGAATAGCAACGGTGCCGAAAGATCAAGTTAATGAGGAGGTTTTGAAAAGATGAAGCTGGATGAAATACATCACATCGCCATTATCTGCTCCGATAAGGATGTGGCCCTGGATTTTTATGTGAACAAACTTGGTTTTTCGATCATTCGTACCAACGTCCGCCCGGAGCGGGAGGACATTAAAATAGACCTGCGGGTGAACGAAACAACGGAACTGGAACTGTTTATCATGAAGGACCGGCCGGCGCGGGTGACGAATCCGGAAGCATACGGGCTTCGGCACCTGGCCTTCAAGGTGGCATCCGTGCCGGAGACGGCGGCAGAACTGAGGAAAATGGGCATTGCGTGTGAACCGATACGCATGGATGACTATACCGGAAAATGCATGACCTTTTTCAGAGACCCGGATGGTTTGCCTATTGAAATTCATGAATAAGAATCTGGGGCTGCAGAGAAAAATAAGAAGTGACTGATATTTATTTACAGTTTTCTCTGCTCCTGTCCAATATTGAAAAAACAAACTCTCTTAGATGAGAAAATGATCTTCCTCATTTTCGGAAAAGGAGCGGCCCAGTCGCGCAGCGACAGTTAAGTCAAATCCAGGCCTCATGCAATGCCGCTCCGGCAAATGATCAACAGTGAGCCCTGCAAAGGAGTTGTCCTGTCGCGAAGCGACAGTTTGTCGAATCCAGGCCTCAGACAAAGCAGCTCCGGATAAAGACCAAAATTGAGGCCTGCAAAGGAGAAATCATGCCTGAATATTATGACCCGATGTTGTTTATGTCCACGCCGGATCACCCGAATACCATGGGAGTGGTGGTTGTCCTGAAAGAACCCGTCGACGGAGAGCTGCTGAGCAGTGTGGTTGGAGAACTGAGAGAGCGCTTCCCCTATTATTACGTAAGAGCCAGGGCGGTGGGGAATGATCTGGAACTGATTCCCAATCCGCTTCCCATGACCGTCAGAAAGTCGTGGGAACCGATCAATTTCAATTCGCAGGCATCCAACTATCATCTGGCCGCATGGAAGTACGAGGGAACCAGAATCGCATTTGAAATTGCTCATTCCCTCACGGATGGAGCGGGCGTCCTGCCCTACATCAAGAGCGCGATGTATCTGTATCTGACCAGAAAGACCGGGGAACGCCTGGATCCCACAGGATTTCGGCTGCCGGGGGACAGAATTCCGCAGTCGGAGACCGGAAACCCGTTTGCGGAAGTGCAGGCGGAGATCGATCGTGCGGAAGCGCCTCTGTATGTAAAGGAACCGACGGCGGATTTCTTCCGGTTAAATGATGGTCCGCGGGATCCGCAGATGATTTATCTGAAGCTTCCGGAATCGCAGGTGATGAAGTTCTGCCATGAAAATGACGGCAGTCCAAATGTCTTCTTTTCTGTGCTGCTGGCCAGAGCGGCGAGAAGAGCTGATCCGGAGAATGAGAAAACGATCAGTGTTGCCGTTGCAATCGATCATAAGGCGATGCTGGGAAACACGGACAACTATCGTAACTGTGTAAATGTGATTGAACTGGATTTTCCCAGGAACAGACCGCTGGATGACATTATGAAAGCCTGCACCATGGCCCGCGGACAGGTGATGCTCCAGGCGCAGCGTGAGAATTCGCTCTGGGAGATGAAACAGCGGGAAATGAGGCATTCAAAGCTGGCGCAGATGCCGCTGGAGATGAAACTGGGGATGGTGGCGAAAAGCGCCGGGAGCGTGCGGTGGAGTCTTTCTGTCTCCTATGCCAACAGCAGAACATTTGGACCATTGGATCCGTATATTGCGGAATTGTATGTGCTCTCTGAGGCAGGTGTCATTGATGCGATTCTGGAAATCGCCTGCATAAATCACTGTTTCTTCCTTGCCGTTGACCAGACTTTCTCTTCGGATCATTTTATGAATCTGTTTCTGGATGAGCTCTCTCAGAACGGAATAGATGCTGAGGTCATGGGCAGGGAGCCTGCACGGCTGTGCGGAATTGAACCGTATGCGATCTGAACGAATCGCTCGGAGGGATAAAGTAACAGAACAGACAAAAAGACCCACTCCCGGGTCGGAGCAAAACAGAACAACATGGAGGAGAACCAAAAATGAGCGTCATTACATTTCTCTGCGCAGGACAGATGAATTCAGCGATTACATTTCCGGCATTTGAAAACGGACATGAGGTGCGCCTGGTGGGATCCCCGCTGGACCGGGACATCATTGACCGGCTTCGGACAGATAATTATCATCCGACGCTGAAGCGGACCCTTCATGAGGGAATCCGGTATTATCAGATTGAGGAACTGCCGCAGGCGCTGGAAGGCGCCGAGCTGATCCTCAACGGGGTCAGCAGTTTCGGCATTGACTGGTTTGTCAGGGATATGCTGCCTGTTCTGCCGGAAAAGGTGCCGATTCTCAGCGTGACAAAAGGCATGATCTGTGAGGAGGACGGGGCGCTGACGCCATACCCGATTTATATGAAGCGGATGCAGCCGGAAGGACGGCAGATGCACTTTTTTGGCATTGGCGGTCCCTGTACCAGTTATGAGCTGGCCGATCATGATGACAGCCATGTGGCATTCTGCGGAGCGGAAATGGATACGCTCAAATGGATGCGTACTTTGCTGGGAACATCCTATTATCACATCAGCCTTTCGACAGATGTGCGGGGCGTGGAAAGTGCGGTAGCCCTTAAAAACGCGTATGCACTGGGCGTTTCGCTGGCGGTCGGGCTGGCGGAAAAGCGGGATGGACAGATCGGGGCGGTTCATTATAATTCGCAGGCGGCGCTGTTCGGCCAGAGCGTGCGGGAGATGACGGAGCTGATCCGGCTGTGTCATGGCCTGCCGGAGAACATCATTTTCGGAGCCGGCGACCTGTACGTAACCATTTTCGGCGGACGCACCCGGAAGATCGGGACGCTGCTGGGACGCGGCCTGACTTTTGAGGAAGCCATGCGCGAACTGGACGGGGTGACGCTTGAATCTATTGTGATTGCCACACGGACCGCGCAGGCGGTTCGTCTGCTGGCCAAAAAAGGGATAGTCAGGACAGAGGATTATCCGCTCCTGATGCATGTGGATGAGATTATCAACCAGGGGAAACCGGTTTCCATTCCGTGGGATGCCTTTACGTTTTGTTCGACGAAAGCAGACCCGGTCTGAAACAGAACCGTCACGTGCGGAGAACGGGGGAACAGCATGGCCAAATATGCAATTGGTGTCGATTATGGCACGCAGTCGGTACGCGCAATTCTGGTAGACATTGACACAGGGAAAACCGCAGCGGAAAGCGTTGTGGAATATGCACATGGGTTACTGACCGAATTCGCGGGAAAGGATTTGCCGCGGTTATATGCCCTGCAGGACCCCATGGATTATCTGAACGGGCTCATTGAAACGGTATCCACCGTGATGGACAGGAGCGGAGTGAGACCGGAGAATGTGGTTGGTCTGGCCATAGATGCCACGGCCTCCACGCTTCTGCCGGTGGATCGGAACAAAAAGCCTCTCTCGGAATATCCGGAATTTCGTTCCGAGCCGCACGCCTGGCTGAAGCTGTGGAAGCACCATGGGGGCGAGGCAGAGGCGGAACGGATGACGGAGATTGCCTCGGAGATGGGGGAGCCCTGGCTTGAGCGTTACGGAGGACGAATATCCAGTGAGTGGATGTTTCCGAAAGTGCTGGAAACCCTTCACGGTGCACCGCAGGTGGTGGACAGGGCAGATGCACTCCTTGAGGTCATGGACTGGCTGACCTGGATTCTGACGGACAGCCTCACCGTGTCCGGGTGCGGGAGAGGATATAAAGCGCTGGTTGTGGAGGATTTCCCTTCCCGGGACTATCTGGCCAGGCTTGATTCCCGCCTGCCGGACATCGTCTGCACGAAGATGAATCAGCCGATCCTTCCGGTAGGCTCCAGGGCAGGACTGCTCTGTGCGGAGATGGCGGAAAAACTGCATCTGCTGCCCGGCACGCCGGTGGGGACGCCGATCATTGATGCGCACAGTTCTGTTCTGGGCGGCGGGATTACTGGACCGGGGGAGATGATGATCATCATGGGAACCTCCGCCTGCCACCTGATGCTGACCGAACGGGCTGCGGGTGTTCCGGGAATTCAGGGAATCGTCCGGGACGGGATCATGCCCGGATGGTTTGGCATTGAGGCCGGACAGTCCTGCGTGGGTGACCAGTTTGAATGGGCGGTGCGGAACTGTTTCCCTGAGTCATATGCCAGGGAGGCACGGGAACGTGGACTTTCCCCGCATCAGCTGCTGACGCAGAAGCTTGAGGGGGTTCATGCCGGAGATACCGGGCTGATTGCCCTCGACTGGTTGAATGGTGTCCGTTCTCCGCTCATGGATTTTGAACTTAACGGCCTCATCGTCGGCCTGAATCTCCGGACAAAGCCGGAGGAAATCTATATGGCGCTGGTTGAGTCAACAGCTTTCGGGACAAGGATCATTCTGGAGAGTTTTGAAAAAGCCGGTCTGCCGGTGCGGGAGATTGTTCTGGGCGGCGGAATCCCGGCGAAAAATGCCTTTGTTGTCAGGACGTTTGCCAACGTGCTGCGGCGGCCGGTTCGCATCTGTGCCAGCAAACAGGCCAGTGCGCTTGGCGCAGCCATGCTGGGGATTTGCGCGGCTCCGGAATCGGTGACCGGATATCGAAGCCTCGCTGAGATCGTCGGGCGTCTTGGACAGGTGCAGCAGGACATTGTCCGGCCGGAAACGACGGAGGCGGATGTGTACGACAAACTGTACGCGGATTATCTGGAACTGCACCGGTACTTCGGACGGGAGAACCCTGACCTGATGCACCGTCTGACCCGGATGCGCCGATAAGGAAGCGGACCGTTTGTCCTGCCGGTCAGGGTAATGAAAAGGGGAACCCCCAATGGCCGGTTCAACAGGGCCGACATAACAGCAATATGGAAAGATCGATCTGCGGATCATGGAGGAGTGCAGGAGAATGACCAAACCGATCATGATTATTCATGTGTGTCTTGAACGGGAAAAGATCTCCCGGATGAAAAGTGCCTGCGGTGATGTGACGATGCTTCCGTTTACAGGAATGGTGGAATCGGAGCTGTTCACTGGAACCATTCTCCCCGGCGGGGTAGATGTCCAGGAGACAGATCCCACCGGCTGTCGTCATCTCTGTGCCAGGTATATGCTGGAAGGTGTCGACCGGGAGGGCAATAACTGCCGGATTTACGTGGAAAACAATGGCTGGTTCCGAACGGATGACCCGAAGCTGACGGCATGCCCGCGGTTTATGACGGACAGTCCGGTGCTTTTCGATTATCTTACCCGTCCGGTATTTCGTTCCGAGGTGCATGGAACGGAAGCGGGTGTGGACATCCATATTTTTGATACGACACTGGAAAAAGAGCATCAATGATGAAAATGCCGGACGGGCATGTCCCGAAACGTCAGTCTAAGGGAAAAAACGATGGCAGCGGATATGATCTGCGCCTATTATGACCAAACGGCAGAGAGCAGGGAATTCTTTGAGCATCAGGGCTGTTGCAAAGTCGAGCCCCATTGATTCATTAGCTACCTTCAAATAGTAGTATTCTCGTCATTTTTCCAATCCCGAAAAATGCAAATCGGGATTGGTTATTTTTTTTACAAAGCATATCACTAGGAATAGCGACATCATTGTAGATCATTTCCAGAAGAATACTTTCAGGAAATAAATGATGAGATTATGCCAATAGGACTTTCACAGCGAATATTACCGAAGTAGATACGCACTATTATTAGTGTTTAGCTTAGATATGATTGGCGTAACGTTAAAGGGATCGGTTTAGTGACTCGTTACCGTGCTACTCTTGTTTGTGGCAAAAAGACGAAGGAAAAGTACTATAGTGTGACTATTTCCAGAACACCTTATCTTCTTACTATGGAGAGTTCAGTTGAGAAATTTGCAGAGATAGTCAAATCTCATTGGGGCATTGAAACCCCATTTCATCATGAAATCGATACGATCTTTGAGGAAGATAAGTGCATTGTTCGTATACTTTTTGGTCCAGAAAACGTTTCCTTTATGAAAAAGCTAGGCTACGATGTTCTTCGCATCTTTCAGGAAAATGCACGTAAAAACGGGCAGCCTGATGATAAAACCTCTATGACCGCTATTAGGGAATACTTGTCTCAGCATATTTCAGATCTGCTCCGGTTTCTGGATAAACGCACAAAGTCTCCGTTCATTAAACAGTAATAAAGTCTTATCCAGAAGTTATGAAATAAACAGCCTAACAGAGTTCGAGTTTCATAAATTAGCGGATAAACTTATTCGGTACAGACTTCATATCATCTTGGCAGTGCTTATGAAAAGAATGGCCTGTATTACACTGTCAGTATACAAACAAAATGCCATTTGCCGGATTTGAATAATTATATGCAACTATAATCCCGCTTTTCCGTTTACAATGGAAGGCGGATATAGTTAGACAACGACTTTGCAATACCCCTGATGGAAGCAGGTGTAAAAAAGATTTGACAAAACGAAAAAAGAGGATAAAATAATAAATGATTCACCAACCATAAGTCCGTTTTTGATTTGCTGACATATCAAAAGCGGCCATTTTAGCAGTGTGTCAAGCAAAAATAGAAGCGAAAAAGTGGAATCCTGAGTCTGAAAGAGACTTTTGGTGGGTAAACCATGTATTGACTGCGAATGTCGAAGTGAATATTTTACGGGTACGGATTCGCGAAATGCAAGGAGGACATAGCGTTCCAGAAGAAAAGATCAGAACCAGATATGAGCGGGCACTGAAACTAATTCCGGAACTGACAGCAGCATGTGACATATTGCATATATATGACAACACAATTGAACCTCAAAGGATTTTTAAGAAAAGAAAAACAAAGTATTATTGCTGGCCTAACAAACGATGGGATATAACGGCGATTACGGGACTGACAGGAGTTTCAAAATTTGAGGAAGTATGAAAGGCACTGTTTATCATGTTTTGACGTTGAAGATAGACCAGATAATGTTTCGACAGCAGGTGACTTATTTCTCGAAAAACAGGGATATTTCGGCGCAATATGAATGCCGCGTGAATCTTATGCATACGCTGCCGAGTTAAGGAGTCATCCCTTTAGCATACGCGGAGGATTTGTAAGGAAACACATTTTTATCTGCGTAAAGCGGAAACAAGTGCGACAGCAAGTTCGCAGAAGGGCTACCATTCGTATGGACAGAACTGCGATATTAAGCAGCTTTGATAGATACACGACCTATTCCTTTGATGGGAAAACGCTTACGGCTGATTCAGTCGTGGAACGATAAATAATCGTAATATACGAAAGAATGGTATATGGGGGATGAAAATATGAGCTATAGAATAAAATTCTTATGGGATGATGAGGCGGCGGTTTGGATTGCAACTAGCCAGGATGTCCCGGGGCTTGTTTTGGAATCCGGCTCATTTGATGCCTTGGTTGAGCGTGTCAGAATTGCGGTTCCTGAATTAGTGGATCTGAATGGTGCAAAGCCTGATAGTCTCAAACTCTCATATTACACAGAGAGAGAGGATCAGGTGATGTTGTATGGCTGAGTACGAGAAGAAGGTACGTGATATTTTACAGCAGCATGGATGTTATTTTATTCGTCATGGAAAAGGAGATCATGATATTTGGTATAGCCCGATAACAAACACAAACGTTACAGTTGATGGAAAGATTAAATCGCGTTATACAGCAAACGAGATCATGAAACAAAGTGGGATTGATCATCGATTTAGATAATGACGAATAACGAATCATTGTGATATATTGATGACAAAAGCCACCGCTTATGCAGAGCGATGGCCCGTCAGGAAGATGTTGACAAGATGTTCATGGTTTACGCTGCAAGAGGAACGGCATAGATGAGCTGGTGGATCGGCTCATCTGTGTCATCAATGCGGGTCGCCTTATAGAACTGACCGCAGTACTTGATAAGGCAGCCGACATGAGGTTTGAACCGCTGGTTCTTGTTCAGATCCCGTCTGAAGGCATTCAGACCGAAGATAACGCGGTTCTCAAAGGTCATGATCTGTGCATCGAGTTTAAGGGTAGCAGGCTTGCCTTTCTTGGTGGTGTCGAGTGTGATTTCAATTTCCACAGGGTGCATGGTGTTCCTCCTTTTTACAAAATAATCGTTGAGTCATTAGAAAATGTTCGTTTAACATCTTCTGTGACGATATTACCATAGAAACTGAATTGAGTCAATAGAGAATAAACGCAGAACGACGGTTTACAAACCGCAGTGCGTGCATTCCTGACCGGCAGGAGGTGAGACAGCTTGCCAACACTCGGGTTGAGACTAAAAGAACTGCGGAGAGAGAGGGGAATTCTGCAGGATGACCTTGCCAGGGATATTGGTGTCAGTAAAGGCACGATTTCGGTCTGGGAGCGAGACGCAAGAAAACCAGAGTATGATACATTGGAGCAGCTCTGCGAATATTTTCAGGTGAATTTGGGGTATCTTCTGGGCGAGAATGTGGATCGGGCTCTTGTTCAACCTTCTGACGAAGATTTAACCAAATGGCAGATGGAAGACGAACAGCAGATTACAGTTGGTTTTGTGAGACGCTTTTTGAAACTCAGCCCGGATATGCAGGATGTCGTAAAGCAGACGCTGATGGCGGCTTACAAGTTTGACAAGAAACGCGGAGGTTTGCAGAATATCGAAGAGAGCAAGATTGAAGAAATCGCTGATCAGATAGCAGAAGGAACAAACTGGAAAAAGATCGAAGAGGATTGATAATGCGTCATCAAATGCGACAGCAAAAGCGACAGAAAGTGCGACACTCGTGAATCTTATGCATACGCTGCCGAGTTACGGAAAAACCACTGGTGAGGCTGAAAACCCCTTATTTACAAGGGCTTCTGGCACTCCAGCGACTCATTTCCATGTCAA
>JAGAHV010000202.1:0-14972 GCA_017626895.1 Clostridia bacterium
AAACATCAATACGCAGGCCACAGAAACAGCGATCGCCCATGGTGCAAAACTTCGAAAGGAAAACCGCAGAAAAACCGTCTACTGGTGGCTGCGCACCCCCGGAAACATTCAGGAGCGAGCCATGATCACCAGCCTCTCCAGAGATGCACTGGATTATGAGGGAAACGGAGTCGGAACCTATTTTGATGACGGCAGGAAAAACAATACGGGCGTCCGGCCGGCACTTTGGCTCAGCTGGGACTACATCAATTCCCACCTGCAAAACCGAAATCCATAAATCGCCGCATCCTCAGGGATCCCGCATTCCGATTCGCAAATGCGTAATTCCAGTTCAATAAAACAATAAGGCTTCTGCCCCTGCCGGTCTTTTGAAAGTTCAGTGAGCGTCACAGGCCGCTGCGGCCTCCGTCGCTTCCTTCACTCTCTCATTCCTGAGCATGGGGCATAAGCCTTTTTTCGGGTCTTTTCTTTTTTCCGCGTTCGGCAGCCTGCACAACAGGCTGCACGGATGCGCCGTTTTTTTCTGTTCTGATTTCCCTGCCGGGATGATCAGGACAGCCTTTTCTTCAGTTCCGCCCTGACGTTTGCCAGGTTCCCGGATGTCAGAAGTGGAATCAGATCGTTGATCTCCTCAACGCTCCTGTCCTACCATCTGAATTTCAGGAGCAGCTCCGTCAGTTCATCGTCAAACCTTTGGGAAAATAAAGCGGAGGCACGGATTAATCCGTGCCTCCGTTTTCTGACTATGACTTATGACAGGAGCCGGCCATGGGGCAGCAGCTGCAATGGGGATGGCAGCTGTTTTTTCTGTGCCGAAGGTGCAGAATGATTCCGGTGACAATTCCAATCAGAATCAGACTGACCAGGATGGTGCCTGCATTGTCTGTAATTATGTTGAACATGTTTTTACACCTTTCGTGTCAGCTTTGTGGCTTCCTTATACTTTCGAATAAAGAGCATGTAGATCATACATGCCAGAACGGCAAGAGCGGCAAGGAGCCCAATGATGTTGGGCCTGCCGGTGAACAGCATGCCAAACTGATAGATCATCAGGCCGATCGCATAAGCAAAACCGCACTGGTAGCAGATGGCAAACCAGGTCCAGCCTGCGTCATTCATTTCCCGCCGGATGGCGCCAATGGCTGCAAAGCAGGGAGCACAGAGCAGATTGAATACCATAAATGCATAGGCGGAAATGCCGGTGAAGGCCGTTGCCAGATTGGCATAGGTTTCCGTTCCGCCATAAAGAATGCCCATTGTACCCACGATGTTTTCCTTGGCAACAAGACCGGTAATGGATGCCACAGTGGCCTGCCAGGTCCCGAATCCCAGCGGAATGAAAATCCAGGAAATCAGATTGCCGAGACGCGCCAGAACAGAGAAGGCAAGTTCGTCCTCATTAAGCATGCGGAACGATCCATCCGCGACACCGAAACGGCTCAGGAACCAGATAACGATGGTGGAGAGGAGAATAATGGTACCGGCTTTTCGAATGAAACTCCAGCCGCGTTCCCACATGGAGCGAAGAACATTGCTCAGGGTCGGCCAGTGATAGGGAGGCAGTTCCATAACAAAGGGAGCGGGATCACCGGCAAACCGGCGTGTCTTTTTCAGCATGATGCCGCTGATGATAATGGCGGCCATGCCAATAAAATATGCGCTGGTTGCAACCCATGCGGATTTATGGAAGATCGCACCGGCAATCATGGAAATGAACGGAACTTTCGCACCGCAGGGGATGAAAGTGGTGGTCATAATGGTCATTCGCCGGTCGCGTTCATTTTCAATTGTGCGTGAGGCCATAATTCCCGGGACGCCGCATCCCACGCCGATCAGCATGGGAATAAACGATTTACCGGACAGACCGAATTTACGGAAGATACGGTCCAGAACGAAAGCAATACGTGCCATATACCCGCAGGCTTCCAGAAAAGCGAGAAGGAAGAACAGAACCAACATCTGCGGAACAAAGCCAAGAACCGCACCGACACCGGCCACAATGCCGTCCAGAATCAGGCCTTTAAGCCATTTGGCGGTGTTGAGTTTATCAAGCAGATTTTCAACAAGAACCGGAATCCCGGGAATCCAGGTACCATAATTGGCCGGATTCGGTGCACCAACGGAGGGTTTATATCCCTTTTCTGTGCTCAGATATTCTGAAACCGCAGTCTGCAGCTCGGCTTTGCCAACGCCGGTATGTTCCTCTGTTTCAAGCGTTTCTTCGTCCTGCGTGACATAGTTTACCGAGGCATCCTCGGGAACGGCAGCAACCAGGGCATTCAGAGACTGTTCCGGATTCTCTTCGTTGATTTCGACACCTTGCTGCTTTGCAAAGGCATTTATGATCTCATCCGTATCGCCATAACGTTCTTTTGCTTCCTCGTAAGCAGCGGTTCCATTTCCAAAAAGATGGAAGCCATCCCCAAACAGGCCGTCGTTTGCCCAGTCAGTTGCCGGTGTTCCTACTGCTACCATGGCAATCCAGTACACGGCAAACATCACTAATGCAAAAATAGGAAGTCCTAGCCAGCGATTGGTTACGATTGTATCGATTTTGTCCGAGACTGTAAGACTGCCGGCGTTATGTTTGCGGTAACAGGAACGGATGACCGAGGCAATATAGACATACCGTTCATTGGTGATGATGCTTTCTGCATCATCATCCAGCTCCGTTTCGGCAGCACGGATATCGGATTCGATATGCTGCATGGTTTCAGGGGAAAGTTTGAGCTGCTCCAGTACTTTTTCATCCCGTTCAAAGATCTTGATGGCGTACCAGCGCTGCTGCTCATCCGGAAGGTTATGCACAACCGCTTCTTCAATATGAGCCAGTGCGTGTTCGACCGGACCGGAGAATGTATGCTGAGGAATGGTTTTTCCGCCCTGAGCAGCTTCAATTGCCGCTTTTGCCGCATCCATGATGCCGGTGCCTTTCAGTGCGGAGATTTCGACAACCTTGCATCCGAGCTTATTGGCCAGATCGTCGGTATTCAGTTTATCTCCGTTCTTTTTCACGATATCCATCATGTTGATGGCAACCACGACAGGTATTCCCAGTTCGACCAGCTGTGTGGTCAGATAAAGATTCCGTTCCAGATTGGTGCCGTCGATGATATTCAGGATGGCATCCGGCCGTTCATTTATCAGATAGTTTCTGGCAACCACTTCCTCCAGCGTATAGGGAGAGAGGCTGTAAATGCCGGGCAGGTCGGTAATGATGACGCCGTCATGCTTTTTCAGGCGGCCTTCCTTTTTTTCAACCGTGACGCCCGGCCAGTTTCCGACAAACTGGTTAGAGCCGGTCAGTGCATTGAACAGCGTTGTTTTTCCGCTGTTCGGGTTACCAGCAAGTGCGATCCGTATATCCATGACAGGGAACTCCTTCTATTTTAAATTCATTAGTATAACCTAACAGGCAGGCAAAAAGTTACTCAACCTCAATGTTTTCCGCATCTGCTTTGCGCAGCGAGAGTTCATACCCGCGAACAGTAATCTCAATAGGATCGCCCAGCGGTGCAACCTTACGTACCTGGATTTCCACACCTTTGGTAATGCCCATATCCATAATCCTGCGCTTTACCGCACCCTCACCATGAATCTTAATCACTTTTGCCTTGCCGCCAATTGGGACATCCTTCAGATTATTCATCCTTTTTCTCCTTCTTTGTGGGCCTCAGTGTCGGTCTTTAGCAGGACCGGCTTTGTTTTGGCTCAAATTTGACTTCCTGTCGCTGCGCGACAGGGCCTCTTCTTTTTATATCGATATCTTTGTCATTTATCATTGCAGCTAGCCTTGCTCCTGATGGAACAGGCGACTGCGATTTGCAGGTTCAGTTCATCATTGCTTCTGTTCGGCTGCGGAATCAGCACGCAGATGGATGACAGACCGAGACGATGGGGAAAGCCTGGGCCGCATCAGCCTGCCCGGCTGTTTGGCTCTGCGACGGTCCGTCATAAACGGCGACCATGTTATGCCCGATCTGTCAAATCATGATTCTCCGTGCCATTTCATCACTGATTGCGACTCTGGATTCCTTGACCTTCACAATAACATTGCCGTTCAGCGCTGTAATAACCATTACGTGACTGCCTGCCACAAATCCCAGATTTTCCAGATGCTTTTTCAGTTCAGGGGTTCCGCCAATCTTACGGATAATATTTTCTTCTCCCTTGGAGGCATAACTTAAGGGCATCATCTCGATCACTCCTGTTCATACGATAAATCGGCATATCAATCGGTTAGAGCTCACTAACCGTGTGGTATTATAGTTATAATCATCTAACTTGTCAACTGTTATCCTGAAAAAAACAGGGTTCCGCGGAAGAGCCATTCAATGGAATCTTTCACGCATTTTTCTGCAGCGGCAGATGAACAGGAGGCGCTGAACCATATACCTTTTGCCGAAGTGTACGGACAAAGAACCTAATTGTGAGGATCTCTCGGAAGAAAGATTATTCCGGCGCATCGGAATCCCCTTCGATACATACGCAGGGGCTTTTATACGAAGTATCCCGTCAGAACAGGGAACAGTTCGTTCCCGGAATGTCAAATGAAAAAGCCCCAAAGGGGTCACCATCTGCCGCCTCGTGGACAGCTGCTTTGCCTATCTGGGCGCAATTGTGATGATTCTGTATGCCCTGTCCATGTTCGGTGTCAATGCCATCACCCTGGTTGGAGGCGTTGGCGTAATGGCGGTTATCTTTACCCTGGGTGCCAACAGCCTGATCGCCGATGTGCTTGCCGGTCTGTTCATCATCTTTGAAGGGGATTTCATCGTCGGAGATGTGGTGGTCATCAATGATTTCCGCGGCGTTGTCACGGATGTCAGCATCCGGACCACGAAACTCATGGATGACAACAGCCAGGATATTAAGATCATCAGCAACAGCTCCATCAAGGAACTGACCAACCAGAGCCGCCAGATCTCGACGATTGTGCTGGATATTCCGATCGGCAAGAGCGTGGGACTTGAAAAGGGCGTTCCGCTGCTCAAGGACAAACTGAAGGTGCTGCCTTCCATCTTCCCGAAGATCGTCGGTGAGGTTGAATACTGGGGCGTTTCCGATTTCCCGTCCAGAAACCAGATGACCGGAAAATACGGCGGATGCAAGGTACGGATTGCACTGAACTGTCATGAAAAGGACAGAGAAATGCTGACGTATGCGGTGAAAGAGGAAATGATGAAGACGTTCTATCTTCTGACCGAAAAACCGGCCGATCCGGAAACGCCGGAGGATCCCGGAATGGCCAAAAGGAAGATCACAAAGCCGTTCGATCTGAAGAACAGCTGATCAGCGGGCCGGAAGGATCACTGTCCGGATTCATTCTAAACCGGGTGCCCGTGAACAGGACCTGACAGAGGTGTCTCTGTCAGGTCTTTTCATGTTTCGGATCAGCGTTCCCGTGTCCCGGTTCTGAGGCCATGAAAGAACCCTGTTTAACGGTAAACACGAACTTTCTGTCAGTATGCCGGAATATTGTTCATAATTTCATGCATGATTCTGCTTGATTTTCAGTGAAATGTTAGGTATACTTTCGGAGAACCTGCAGTCAGTCTGTATCAGGGGATGCAAAATACTGCTGCAGACATGGACCCAAAGAGGAGGAACTTCCAATGAATTTTGATGTAATCCGGAATAGTGATCCCGCCGTTGCCCAGGCAATTGAGGAGGAACTCAGACGGCAGCAGAGCCACATTGAGCTGATCGCCTCAGAGAACTTTGTTTCGCCTGCCGTGATGGCCGCCATGGGAACTCCGCTGACCAACAAGTATGCAGAAGGATATCCGGGGCATCGCTATTATGGCGGATGCGAGTGTGTGGATGTCGTTGAAAATCTGGCCAGGGACAGGGCCTGCCAGCTTTTCGGAGCAGATCATGCCAACGTGCAGCCGCATTCCGGTGCACAGGCCAATATGGCTGTTTATTTCGCCATGCTGAACCCGGGGGATACGGTTCTTGGAATGAACCTGTCGCACGGCGGTCACCTGACCCACGGCAGCCCGGTCAACATGAGCGGCAAATACTATCATTTTGTCGGATACGGCGTCAATGATGAGGGTTACATCGACTATGAGGAGCTTCGCCGCCTGGCCCTTGAGAATAAGCCGCGGATGATTGTGGCCGGCGCTTCTGCCTATCCCAGAATCATCGACTTTGCTAAAATTCGCGAGATTGCCGATGAAGTGGGCGCCCTGATGATGGTAGACATGGCCCACATTGCCGGACTGATTGCTGTCGGCCTGCATCCGAGTCCGGTGCCGTACGCAGACTTTGTCACCACCACCACGCATAAAACCCTCCGGGGTCCCCGCGGCGGAATGATTCTGTGTCGTGAGGAATATGCCAAGGCCATTGACAAGGCGATTTTCCCGGGAACACAGGGCGGTCCGCTGGAGCACGTCATTGCGGCCAAGGCCGTTTGCTTCGGTGAGGCACTGAAGCCGGAATTCAAAAGCTATCAGGAACAGATCATCCGCAACGCGAAAGCACTGGAGGAGGCATTCCGCAAAGAGGGCATCTCCATGGTTTCCGGCGGAACCGACAACCATCTGATTCTGCTGGATTTCTCCAAAACGGATCTGACCGGCAAGCAGCTGGAAGGCTGGCTTGAGGAGGCCAACATTACCGTCAATAAGAATACGGTTCCCAATGAGCCCAGAAGCCCGTTTGTCACCAGCGGCGTCCGTGTCGGAACGCCTGCGGTTACCACCCGCGGCTTCAAGGAGGCGGACATGGCCTGTGTGGCTGCCTGGATTACCCGCGTTGTCCGCGAAGGGGAGAGCTGCCTGCCGGAGGTTAAGGCACAGGTCGTTGAGTTCATGAAGCGGTTCCCGCTCTACGAGGGCTGATCCTCCGGGAAACCATTTCCTTCTTTGCAGGCCTCTATGCTGGTCTTTCGGCACCGCTCTTTTTCGGTGCTCATATGTGACAAACTGCCGCTGTGGCGGCAGGCCCTCTTTGCCGCAGATCGGTCTTTCGTCACCGTGGCATATCCGGTGCTCACACTTCATACGTGACAAATCGACGCTATGCGTCGAGTCCGCTCCTTTTTCAGGGATGCAGAGGATGGGACAGATGACACAGCAGGATACACTTGCGTTCCTCCGGGCACAGGGCGTGCCGTTTGAGCTGATTGAACATCCGGCGGTCATGAACATGCAGGAGGTCGAAGCGCTGCATCTGCCGCATCCGGAAGCAGATGCGAAGAATCTGTTTGTCCGGGATTCCCGGAATCATTACTGCCTGATCTCGGTGCCGGGAAACTGCCGGGTAGATCTTGCGGCCTTTCGGAGAGCGGAAGGACTGGGAAGCCTGTCCTTTGTCCGGAAACAGGAAATGCAGGAGCGGTTTTCCATGACGCCGGGGGCAGTGACGCCGCTGGGCCTCCTCCAGGATACCGCCCGTCTGGCGGTGCTGTACCTGGATGAGGCGTTCCGGGAGGGGCTGATCGGGGTTCATCCCAACGACAACCGGGCGACCGTTTTCCTGAAAAGCACGGATCTCGCGCACCTGATTGAATCGCAGGGCACGATTGTCCGGTGGAGACGGTTCAGTCTGCCGGACTGAAAATGAAGCGGACAGGAGCCGGCATTTGCACCGGTTTGTCTGCGATACGGATCCGAGAATCAGCGGCGCCGGACGGCCGGAACTATAGATACAGGAGATAGAGCATGATTAAAATCTACGGAATGCCTACGTGCCCTTACTGCGATTATGTACATGAGCAGATTAAGGGACGCGAGGATGAGTTTACGTACATCAATATCGGGGAAAACATCCGGAATCTGAGTGCCTTTATGCGTCTTCGGGACCAGAGCCCTGTCTTTGATCACTGCAAGGAGATCGGGGATGTGGGAATTCCTGCCTTTGTCTTTGAAGACGGACGAATCTCGGTGGATCCCGCTGACGCGGGGCTGATCGAATTCGGCACACCGAATGCCTGCTCCGTTGAGGATCACAAAAACGGGCGCAAAGGGTGCTGATCATGAAATACAGAGCAGTGTTGACTGCTCTGTATTTTGTCATCTGACGACTTTAAAAATGAGCCTGGTTAATCCCCGGCTTCCGGCCGCACAGGGAAATGACAGTCAGGAATCCGGCAGTTTCCTGACGCGGACGGGCAACTGTCAGCGGAAAAATTTTTTTGAATTTTTTCAAGTTCAGGGAAAAAATGAGGCTTTGTTTTCGTATATAATAATAGAGGCAGACAATCTCAGGAGGCCGGAATCCCGCGGCAGGGAAAGGTGACATGTTCATGGGCATTCCGGTTTCGACTTGAGACGGGAGATCTGTTAACCGGGGAAATACATAATCATCGAAAAGGGTCGGGGATTATGATTCCATAAAAAGTATTTATGAAAGGAATGATTCTATGAAAAGACTGGTTGCACTTCTGATGGTTTTGGTACTGACATTGCCTTTATGCATGTCCGTGTCACTGGCAGATGAACTGGATGATCTCAGCGATGACGACATCGCGGCCCTCATCTATCTGGCAATGCTTGATGAGGCACTGAGTGAGGCTGATTCAAACAGCGGCAATAACAACAATAGCAGCAGCAAGTCAAAGTCTCCGTATGTTCCTGCATCGACGGCACCTGTGACCGCTGTTTCGCCGTACTATGCAAATGTCAAGACCAACGGCGGTGTCCTGAATGTCCGCAATAAGGCGAACAAGGGCGCAACGATCCTGCTGAAACTGAGCAATGGCAGTCAGCTGATGGTGAAGGGATATACCGGCAGCTGGCTTCAGGTTGAGGTAAACGGTGTGACGGGCTTTGTTCCCAGCCGTTATGTCACCGGCGCCGTTCAGACAGCACCCAATGCGGCCTCCTATGCCCAGGCACAGCTCCCGCAGACACAGAACGGCGGCTATTACGCCATCGTGAATCCGACCAACAACTTTGTCAACATGCGTGCAACGCCGTCTACCGACTCTCAGGTGATCAATGTATACTATTACGGCTATCGTCTGAAAGTCATTGCCCAGATGGGTGAATGGAGTCAGGTGCTTGATGAGGCCACCGGCCGCACCGGCTATATGGCTTCCAGATTCCTGATGGTGGACAATACCTTTGATCCGACCAATAACGGCTGATAAGGAGGAACCAAGAATGAAGAAAAATCTGTTCGTAATTCTTGCCCTGGTACTTGCGATGCTTCTGAGCACGGCATTTGCCGAGGGCACGGGTGTGGGAGAGACCAAGACCGTCTCCGGAAAGATTACCCTTTGGACACATGATGTGGTCATTATGGATCAGGCGGATGAAATGATGACCTATCCGATGAATGTGACCTTTGAGCCGAAAAGCCCGGTGGAACTCACGATCCTGCCGGTGGCCGAGCAGCTCCAGAATGATATCTGCATGGCCTCTGTTTCCCGTGAGGGCCTGGCCAACGTAATGATCGCCATCAGCCCGGCTGACCGTGGCCTGCATTTCAACCTGAACAATTATACCGATGAGATGTTGGCGGATTACATCAAGTCCGTGGCTGAGGCAAACTTCCCGGATGGCGAATATGTCTCTGAGGTACGCAAGAGCGAGGGCGGCAACACCTATGTTTCCGTAGGAAACGGGTATCAGGAAACCCTCTCCACCATCTATGATGATTTCATCATGGAGTTCTTCCTCATGCGTGACCCGGTGAACGGGGAACTGGTTCCTCTGACGGATGAGGACCGCGCCTTTAACGTGGAGATGTTCCAGAGCGTCTGGACCGAGGATGCGAAAGCCCCGACCATGGACACGGCGATTCAGCTGAGCCTCAATGAAAAGTTCGTGTCGGATCTCGGTTTCCAGGATGCAGCCAATCTCACCAAGATGATCAATGACCTGTCGATTCAGTTCCATGGACAGGACAAGTACATTCGGTTTGTGCTGAAGTCCGGCGCGGAAGAAATCATGAACTTCGATATTTCGATGCGTGAGGACGGATCCGTTGTTCTGCTGAGCAATACGTTTGGCGATAAGGGATTTCTCCTGACCACGGATTTCATCAAAAAGGCAGAGGAGGAGGCAAACGCGGCCAAGGCAGCGGATGCCCAGCAGATGATCGAGCTGTCCAATCTGACCGGTCAGATCGACCTCTCCAAGTCTGTGGAAGCGATGATGAGTGCAGCAGACATCTCGGTGACAGACGAAGGCGCGCTCAATTTCAAGATTTCAGCTGAGAACGCCAAGAACATTCTGAATGCACTCAAGGAAGATGTGAAAGCCTCCGGAGTGATCCAGAAGCTGATCCCCTCCGATCTGAAAATCTCTGATGAGGATATCAGCACGGCCTTTGATCAGGTCGTTGAATCCATGACCGGTTCTTTCCGTCAGGATGAGTTCCTTGATGTCACCGTAGGATCCAATGAGTCCGGTGACCAGGTCATTTCCGGTACCATCAAATACAATGGCACGGATTATGAATTTGATGAGACCACCAATGAGCTCAAGACCGTCGTCGTTCCCACGACCCTCAGCTTTGCCACCGTTGTCAAGATGATGGAAGACGGCATGCGCTTTGAGTTGGCCGAATACAGCGGTCCGGACGATGCCGAAGTCCTGTCCACCATTCTCATGAACGTGGATCTTCCGGCAAACGGCGAATTCAGCGGCGATCTTACCTTCGGTACCTCGGACAAGGGCGTATTTAAGAGCACCTTCTCTGTGACCGCGAAGAATACCAAGGCCTCTGAAGAGCTGGACGAAATGGATACCACCAAAGTGACCTTCAATGTGGCGGATGCGAATGGCAATCTGAACGAAATGTTCAATGTGGTCAGTCTCTTTACCGGCCATGGCGGGGACAACATCCAGGCCTTCATGGTGAACGTGACCGGCTATGAGGATCCGGTTCTCTCCGTGCGTACCACGCAGGTCTTTGGCGAAGACATTAAAGCGCCTGAGGTGACAGAGCTTGTTCCGATCACTGAGGTCACCCCGGAAATGAGCGAGGAAATCTCAAAGACGGTCATGGAAAAGCTGATGGCCATTCCTGCCGGAAATGCCCAGTAAAATGGATTCCGGACCGCTCAGATGATGCGCTGCAGTCATTGCCTGAGCACCAACGATTTCCAACAATCGGGAAACAGCTGACTATTTTCCTAAATAGTCAGCTGTTTCTGAATCACGATTCAACGTAACGGACCTGCTGCGGTGCCTGAACCCAGTCTGAACAGGAGAGAGACCTTCCGCAGAACTGAAAAGAGGAACGGAATTGAACCGATTTGCGACTTTCATGCGTGATTATGCATGATTCACCCACCAAAAGTCTTTTTCGGCCTCCAGATTTCAATTTTAAGTATCTTTTCCGGAAAAATGACCATCAGAGAAGGGCGTTCGGAATTTGCGATAATTCCGAACGTTCTTCTTAAATTTTTTAGAAACATTCGTATATTTCATCCTTCAGCTATTCCCTCGTTAACTCCATAAACCGGACAGAGTTGTCTGAATGTTCTCTGGAAGAGTGTGAAACCATTCCACCATTTTTCTGTCCGCTTCACTTAACTGAGCATTCACAGAATCATTTTCATTTACTTCGTCGCATAAAGATGAATACTTTGGATCTTCTTTTATCAA
Source organism: Clostridia bacterium (assembly GCA_017626895.1). Lineage (GTDB taxonomy): Bacteria > Bacillota > Clostridia > Christensenellales > Aristaeellaceae > Ventricola. Next base: position 11,571 of record JAGAHV010000202.1, read on the forward strand.
TTCATCATAGGAGCAATCCAGAGCATCTGCTATCTTCCTGAGTGTTTCTACTGGAATCGTCTTAATAACCCCTTTTTCATACCTGTTTATCGTTCCAATGTTTACTCCTACTCGTTCAGCTAGCTGTGAAGTACTTATTCCAGCCTTTTTACGAAGCACGATTATTTTATCTTTTACTAACATAAGCACCCTCCTGCATTCAAAATTCGTGTCAGAAGAGTATAGCAATCCCAGAACTAATTTGTCAAAAAATATGAAATATCTCCTTATTTTTCTTAAAAAAGTATTGCAATCTGTCTGATTTTTTGATAAAATATCAACATGGCGCAAGCTTGCGATTTTATATAAACTTAATTGGGAAAATATGGAGGTATACCATGACAAAGACCGACAAGCAGTTTGGAAATCAGGATACTTTCTTGGATACCCCATGGAAAGCACTGCCTGAATCTATACAGGAAAGAGTTGCAAATGGCATAGAAGGTATTACACGCTCACTGCTTGCTACTATTCCGGTGGATCTGGTTGACCTGCTTTATGTTAAGGGAAATGATCATCGTCCTGGTGAAACTGGAGCTAATACCATTATGGCTGCGTTGTACATGGAAGTTGCTCATATTTCTGAAAGCTTTTTCCTGGAGCACATTCATACAGATGCTGCAATGCAGTATGCTTTGAATACAGAAACCCTGCAGCATCAGCCCTTCAGTGCCAACACCTTTTACAGACTTCGTACTCGCCTTAATTCCATCTATGAAGAGACAGGCCGTGATATTCTTGAAGAAATCACCGATATGATGAACTTTGCAATGGAAGAAGAGGTCATTGGAAATCTGCCATACAATGATCTGCTTGATAAAGTATATCGGATTGATTCTCTGAATATCTCTATGCACGGAAAACACATGTCCAGACTTGAGCTCATTTATGTCATCAATCGTATGTGCATTAATATTATTTTTGCATTAAAAGGAGAAGCACTGATCCCCGAAGAATTTCAGCATTATCTTGAAAAACAGGATCACAATCGGGTGATCTATTTTAAAGGCACCCTTGCGGAACTTGAGGCCGAAGCTGTCAAAAAGGGCGTTTCAATTGAAGAAATCGAAGCGGAAGCTGTGAAAATTGTTCTGCCCACTTCCACAGAGGATGATAAGCAAGAAGATACTTCTGCCTCGGAGAATGTTTCCACATCAGAACAGGCTTCTGAACCCACTGACGATTCTACGAATAAAACGACGGATGAGTCTTCAAAGACCTCTGAGTCCAGTGATGAACAGAAGTCTCAAAAGAGTGCAGAATTCAATCGTCAAAAGCGTCGTATGCTGATTGCTCGTCTTCGTCTTGAAGATGTTGTCTCCGAATCTCTTTCTATTAAAAAGCTGTTGGAGAGTCTGAGCCTCGAGAATAAAAAGGAATACAAGTTACTTGATCGTGTGCTCAGTGAGCAGACAAAGCAGAACGAGCAGGGCAGGATTATTCCACGTGAGAACTGCGAAATTGCAGGAAGCAGTCTTCAGAATCCTTACGACGACTTAGTTGATGGACCGACCTGTCGCACAAAGGATGGAAAAACTACTCAGGGATGGACTGCAAATGTCGTTCAGCGCTGCAGCAATAAAGATTATGCAATCATTGTTGATCGCGACCTGGAGCCCAATATACACAGTGACCAGGCATTTGCCCGTGATTTTTACCAGAAATTCGGAACAGATGGGTTTAATCCTGAAACCGGACGTTGGAGCGGATTATGCTGCGACGGATTGTACTGCAATTCCTATGATCTCAAGGAGATGGCCACTTCCCGTGGATTTAAAGTCTTTTGTGGGACACTTACAGGAATTGCTCCTGATCCATTTCTGGCCGGCTTTAATGTTGATATGAAGAATATGACCGTAACATCCTGCCCTGCTGGAAACGTTCCGAAAGGGGTGACTTCACACATTGAAAAGGAGGAATTTCGTATTCGGATGCCTAAAAAAACCTGCGCCGATTGCCCGAATTGTAACAAATGTAAGGCGTCCATTCTGAAAAATAAGGAAGGATCTATTCTGCTTAAACTCAAGCAATATAATGAAGCAACTACGATGCAAGATCTCGGAGATCCGTTCTATCGTGAGATGGTTAACAAGCGTAATGCTGTTGAAGGCGTACCTTCTGTATTGAGACGTACATATCAGATTGATCAGACTACTTACTTTGGCAAATGGTATGCAAGATATGACTTAATGCTGGCAACAACCGCTATGAACATGCGCGTTCTTCTCAGATATCGTCAGGACCAGCGCAACTCAAACACGACGGAACAAGTGGATCAAAAGGAATCGGCATGATGTTTGAATTTGTTTCGATGGAATTACCCATTTCTACTTTGAATCCATTTCATAACTAACTGATCATTGCATACTGAACGCCTACTTAGGCGGAAGCCTTGGACGACACATATACCATCGTCATACACCGTACGTGCGTTACCTGTTCTGTCTATGATCATATTGGCATCGGCAAACGTTAATTGCTGGACTGATTTATTTAAGTTCTACTACCGCTCTTTCTATCGATTGCGGTATCATGTTACCTCGCATCGCCATAGTAAGATTCCAGTTGCGACTCGCTTCACCTGTTGAGTGTTTGACCCGCTGGCCACAAGTTAGGCAACATAGCACGCAATAACTCCCTATGCTGCTGCAGCTCACTTCTGAACTGAACAGATTCATAGCCATACCCGTTTGTTTACATATTACGCAGTTCAAGGTTCGGAAAATGCTCAATTTCATTAGTTACTTTCCTTGCTTTACGCATGCTGTGTCCACATGCCTATATCATATACACATGTTTTGGGTGCTGTCGCATTTCTTGCGGTTGGGTTGGTTATGAAAAATTCCGGGTTTGTCAACAATTAATGCGCATTTTCTGTTGATAATATCAGGTACTTTATGCATTCCTGCGAGGTAATTCGCCAGATTTTTTGATTTTTCGAACTGTTGACTTGTTTTTGGGTTGCAAAAGTGAATTTTTATCTATATAGAGGGCGTATTTCTCGATTTATAATCTTGCTCTGACTGCACTTAAAATCTGAGGTTATCCACAGTTTCCATTGCACTGTCAAGCGTTGTCTAGAAGTGTAACTAAAGCAAATCTCATTGATTATTCGTTCATCTGCGCATACACGATGTTGTCAGCTTTATAGGACCACCATGTCCATTCGCTGATATGATGTAATCTTAAAACATGCTTTGTCGAACAATTGACGAGAAATGATAATGTTCGTCTTTTGGCAAATATCACACCAGAATTTGATCCGATGGGGGATCTTTTTTTATTGCTCAAAAAATTGCAAAATCGACCATTTTGGGGTATCCCCGGACAAAAAATGGACTTATGGTGGGTGAATCATGCATT
>JAGAHV010000203.1:0-2767 GCA_017626895.1 Clostridia bacterium
AACGCAGCTGCAATGCATGTTTTTTGGCAAAAGCAGATTCCATATGCGTTTACGCCAACATATCCTTCTTCAAGTATGCCTTCGGCATACTTTTTTTCTTTTATCTGGTGAACCGGGGATTTATTACTTTCCTGTTCAACTCAGACAAAAACGAAAAATACAATGCGTCAATAGTTTGGGGATAGAGTTCGATCATGAGAACCAGTGATTTGCATAATCTTTCAGGAAAGCAGCAATGACCGAATAAAATAGGTAGCAATCAGTTTTGGCTCCGATGTTTAAGTGGAGGAAGTTCACGCCAGTTTCCGCCTTCTCATTATTCCAGGAAATTTCGACGTTGTCATCAACAAGCTGAAAATATACATCAGCAAGAATTGCTACAGATGATGCAGGATGCCACCTGTGATGGAGATTCCAATTGTAAAGTTTTTCATAGTAAGCTTCTAAAATATCGTCATCGTCAGAATCAAAGTTTTAATCGGTCTTTGTTATCGTTCCTTCCTGATACATGTTTGAAGGATGGAAAGAAGAAAAACCGCTTTCCCTGAAACGCGCTCATTTCGGGAAAAACGGTTTTCCTTACCGTGACAAATACGTATGATGGAGCATGTCCCATCAAAGACCTCAGCGTTTTTTCTTTCTTATCAGGAAAATGACTGTCAGACAGGCAGCTCCCAACAGGAGCAGCCAGATTGTCAGATTCTGTGAATCTCCTGTCGGCGGGAGGGAGACATCGGATGAGAGAACGGTCAGGGTCGCGGCCCGGGATGTCAGGATACGCCCGGAGGCATCCTCAATGATGCAGCGATACTGCGCACCGTCAAGGTTTGCATAGACACCGTACAGTGTCAGGCGGCTGCTCCAGGCATCCGGGATATCCTTCCATGTGCCGCCGGGCATCAGGACCTGCCACTGATAGGAATAGGGTCTGCGGCCGCCGGATACCTCAACGATGAACGTGGTATTGTTTCCGGCATTTTCGGTCCGGTCTTCCGGCTCCGTGAGGATGACCATCGGCTGACTTTGCAGCGGAAGGATGACATAGTTATTGCTGAACAGCGCCTCTTCATCATCTCCCGAATCAACCTGAATGGTGAGTTCACTGGCCTCTCTGCCGCCGGTCAGTACAGCGAGCGGATACGTCAGTGACCATCCGGTCCCATCACGAACCAGCTGACTTCCGTAATCCAAACTCCTGCTGTCATATTTCCATTCATAACTGGGCGTTTCATCATCATCAAGGAGTGCCTGGATGGTCACAACCTCATTATCTTCCGTCGTCGGAAGGAGAGCGCTTTCGTTGAGGTAGATGGTCACCATCTCCTCATCCCCGTCAAACCAGACATCTGCGTCCAGTTCAATATCCTTTGCCGCCGTGTTGATGGTCAGGCTGTCAAAATCCAGATCTGTACTGAATTTATAGGCATCCGTATTTTCGATCGCAACACCGTCTGGCGGTGTGATGACGGCGACGTCACCGGTACCGGGACTGAACGCAAGCAGTTTGCTCGGATCATCCGGCGTATCATCCGCGATGGCAGGGGAGATGGCAAACAGGCGGTTTACCGGTGACAGGACGCCCTTTGACTGCGGTCTCGGTTTCGTCAGAAAACTGAGTTTATCACGGGCATACAGCTTTTCCACACGGATCTCAATCGCGTAATCTCCGATCCACTTATGTGGAATCTGCATGGCCATCACGACGGTATCATAAGAATCCGGCATGGACAGCGTCGTTGACTTCTGAGACCGCATATCCATTCGGTCTTTATCCGTGTGGAGCCTCCATTGCCGGATAGACCAGCGATCCTCCAGTTTTTTTGACAGGCCGCTGCTGACCATGCGGACAGCACACTGTTTTTTTTCGGAAGTGTTCTTTATGGTTCGTTTTAACGTTCCGTTTTCATAAATATTGCAGTAGCTGTTGTAGTAGTGCTCCATATCCACGTGAACATCCTGGAGCTTCTGATTCTTGTAATAGATGCCAAGGTCAACACCGGAGATCGGCACATTCCCGTTGTTGTGCATGGCCACCTGAATATCATCATAGGAGCCGGCATTGGCAATTTCTTTTGTAAAGGTGGAACTGAGAAGGTCAATTCCGGGGGTCAGCTTAAAGGTAAAATTGTAAAGCGTCGCGCTGATGTTTCCGGAGGAATCTTCAGATTTCAGCGCGTAATAACCCACGATCGCGGCCCCTCTCTTATTCTCCTCAATGAGATCGAAGAAAATCGGTCCGCGGGTCTTTTTTGAAGCGGATTTTTCGCGGATAACAGCAAATGTCATCGGTTTACTGAGACATCTTTCGGCAGGATTGTCATTCAGCCAGCAGCCGCGAACGGTCCATGTGGCTTTGTTTCCATTCTTCTCATCTGCAGATACCGCTTCAATCCACCAGACCAGCGGAGCACCATAGATCGTTGAAACATGGATTTCCGTCGTCGATGCACCGACATCAAAGTCGATCATGTCTGCCCAGTACAATCTCGCGAGGTTGGGAAAAGCGGAATTACTGGACTTCTGCAGTGAGACCCTCCCGCCGCGAAGCCGGTTCATCTTGTTGTTTGTTCCCTTGGTCAGATAGATCACGAAATCACGTCCAAGATTGTTGTTCGCAAGAGGTTCCCGCTTATAAACACAGAAATCCAGAACAGGCTCTTTATCCAGCTGATACAGGTCCGAGCCTTTCTTGGGGTTGTTGTTCATTGCATTGAAATTGGTGACCAGATAGTGGTCATCGCTCTGTTCTTTCGGCGTGGCCAGTGCG
>JAGAHV010000204.1:0-3755 GCA_017626895.1 Clostridia bacterium
AGAAGAACGTTCGGAATTATCGCAAATTCCGAACGCCCTTCTCTGATGGTCATTTTTCCGGAAAAGATACTTAAAATTGAAATCTGGAGGCCGAAAAAGACTTTTGGTGGGTGAATCATATATATTAAAATGCAATGCTGAGACAGAGCAGCGGCAATCAGGCTGCGCTGAGGAAATCTGTCTGCGGATATAACCTGGCCAATGAACAAAGCTGTTTCGGACAACGGCCGGATGAGGCAGAAAAGAAAGGGAGAAGATCATGAAGTTTACAGATGGATACTGGCTGACGAAGCCGGAGTATGAACTGAATTATGCGATTGAGAGTTACGCTGCCCGCAGGACAGAGGAGTCACTGACGATCATCTGTTCATGCGTGCCTGTTTCCGGCCGCGGCGGGATCATGAATCATCCGACGCTGACGGTGACGTTTTCAAGCCCGATGGAGGACATCATCCGGGTGACGGTGGAACACTTCAGAGGAACAAAAAACCGGGAGCCGGACCTGCAGCTGAATGAGGAAAAGGTTTTGCCGGAGATCACGGAGGATGGAACAGGATGGACGTTTCGTACCGGCAGGACCTGTGCCCGTATCTCAAAGGCAGCCAGAGGGTGGCGGGTGGCCTATTTTTATGAGGATGTCCTGCTGACCTCATCGGAATACCATGGAATGGCGCATGCGCATCATAAGGAAAGCGGCAAAGACTACATGATGGATTCCCTCATGCTGGCGCCGGGTGAGTGTGTGTATGGCCTGGGCGAGCGGTTCACTGCCTATGTGAAAAACGGACAGACGGTGGATATGTGGAACGGCGACGGAGGGACGGCCTCGGAGCTGGCCTATAAAAACGTACCGTTTTATACCACCAGCAGAAATTATGGCGTACTGGTGGAGTCCAGTACGGATGTGCGGTTTGAGGTGGCCAGTGAGAAGGTGGAACGGGTACAGTTCAGCCTTGGCGGACAGCGGCTGACCTATGACCTGATCGCCGCCCCGGATCCCAAGGGCGTCATCTCCAGATATACGGCCCTGACCGGGCGGCCGGCGCTTCCGCCTGCCTGGAGCTTTGGCCTGTGGCTCTCGACAAGTTTTACCACAAGCTATGATGAGAAGACGGTGACCTCCTTCGTGGATGGAATGGCGGCACACCATATTCCGCTGAGTGTATTCCACTTTGACTGTTTCTGGATGAAGGAAAATCACCTGACGGATCTCACATGGGATCCGGAGGTGTTCCCGGATCCGGAAGGTTTCCTCCGGAAGCTGAAAGAGCGGGGACTGCATATCTGCTGCTGGATCAATCCGTATATTGCGCAGGAAAGTGCGCTCTTTGATGAAGGAGTGGAGAAAGGGTATTTCATCCACAGGGAGAATGGGGATGTCTGGCAGACGGATCTGTGGCAGCCGGGAACCGCCATCCTGGATGTGACGAATCCGGAGGCCAGAAAATGGTTCGCAGACCGGCTGAAGGCCTTGTGTGCCATGGGCGTGGACGCGCTCAAAACGGACTTCGGTGAGCGTATCCCGGTAAAGGGGATTCGCTATTACGATGGCAGTGATCCGCTGGCGATGCACAATCGCTACACGTATCTGTATAACCAGATGGTATTTGAAGCCCTGGAGGAGATGAAAGGCAGGGGAGAGGCGGTTGTCTTTGCCCGGTCGGCGACGATTGGCGGGCAGAAATTTCCCGTCCACTGGAACGGTGACAGCAGTGCCAGCTATATCTCGATGGCAGAGACGCTGCGTTCCGGCCTGTCCATTGCCCATTCCGGCTTCTCTTTCTGGAGTCACGATATTGCCGGCTTTGAACAGACCGCCACGGCGGATGTCTATAAACGATGGGCAGCGTTCGGCCTGCTGAGCAGCCACAGCCGTCTGCATGGTTCCCAGAGTTACAGAGTGCCGTGGCTGTTTGATGAGGAAAGCTGCCGGGTAGTAGAAACCTTTACAAAACTGAAAAACCGTCTGATGCCCTATCTGTATTCACTGGCCTGTGAGGCACATGAGACAGGCATTCCGGTGATGCGCCCCATGATTTTTGAGTTCCCTGAGGATCCGGGGGCAAGGACGACAGACATGCAGTATATGCTGGGCGGAAATCTGCTGGTGGCACCGGTTTTCAGCAGGGATGGAAGCGTCGAGTACTACCTTCCCGAGGGCAGGTGGACGAGATGGCAGACGGGGGAGACCCTACCCGGCGGAGGATGGAAGAAGGAAAGGCATGATTTCCTGTCGCTGCCGCTGCTGGCCCGTGGGAATACGGTGATTCCCGTTGGCTCAGTAGACAGCCGGCCGGATTACGATTATACAGACGGCGTTGAGCTTCATGTGTTTGAACCGGAAGAGGGAGAGATTCGTGTGACACTGCCTGACCTGAAGGGAAACCGGGCAGCGGAATACGTCCTGACAGTCAGGGACGGTGAGGTCACCTGCCGGACAGATGCGGCGAAGCCTTTCACGGTGATTGTCCACCGGAAGGAAATGGGAAAATGAGGATGACACGCCGTCCGGCGATGGCTGTCGCCGGATGGCGTCGGACCAGTGGCGCATCAGCGGATTCACATACGGGGAAGGGAATCTGTACTGACTTGCTGCTGTGATCAGGCGGACAGAATCCGTACGGATGAAAAGCAAACGTTCAGTCAATCGCGGATACCGGTGGGTGCAGGACGATTTGGAACCGTTCTGCCGGATGAAAAAGGGAATTCCGGAACTTGCCATGGGACATTTTAGGGAAAAAACATGAGAATGATGAAACAAAAGCTGCTTTGTGTGGCCTTGCTGGTCATGCTGATGCTGTCCCTGATGACGGCAACGGCACTGGCAAAAGAAGAGAACCAGCATTTTTCGAACGATAACTGGGAGGGAACACTGAGCAATCTTGACTGGGGACAGATTGCATTGAGTGTAGACGGTCCCTCTCTTGACTGGGACCATCCATACTGGAAATGGTGGATATTTAAAATCCCCAGTGTGTATCTTGGGGTCACGCTTAAGATTGGATGCTCAGGCGATTTCGATGTGACTATCAAAGATGCGAACCTCAAAGATACGGTTAATGTGGATACAAAAATATCATCGGATGCCTCAGAAATCTTTTTATCGGGCAAACAGATGTACCGGCACAAGATGACCAGCGATAATCTTTTGGATTATCTTCCAAAACTTCCGTTACTATCCGGAAGTATCGAGGGGGATTTTGTTGCGGCGGCCACAGCGCCGGTGAAGGCAAGCGGCCACTTTAACAATGTGGTGAAACTCACGCTTTCGACCAGGGACGGTGCAGAAAAAAAAGAAGACCGGACATTTAACCTGACATCAGTCGAACCGACAGAGCCCAACAAGGATGTCGTATTCTTCATCGGAAGTGAATTTAACGAAACAGTCAGTGTACTGAGTGTCAATTTAAAAGTTGTTACATTGGGGCCGCTGCTCTCGACAAACATCAACATGATGGCCGGTGCCAATACGGCGGCAAGAAAAGATAAGGACCTGGTTGATATTGAGACAGTTCTGACAAGCTCTGATCCGAGTTTCCATGCGTGTGTCGTTAAGAAAGATCCAGGTTGTGTCAAGGGAAAAGAAAATGATATTGCCGCGGAAATTGTGACGCTACGAATCAACATAGGCGGACACATCTTTGGAAAAGACCGCAGTATCTTTGATCATACATGGACACTTTCCAAGGACTATCGGCTGATTCACGGAAACAGACAGTTTATCAAGTCACTGACCTTTAATGAACCGTTCAAAT
>JAGAHV010000205.1:0-5100 GCA_017626895.1 Clostridia bacterium
CATCGTTCCGTTTGTGATCATGTCCTGGCTCTCGCTTGACCAGATGTCCCGGGAGCTGGAAAAGGAAACGGAAAACCGCATCACCCAGATGATCCGACTGGTGGGCACCAACCTCAATGCCCGCTTTCAGACCCTTGGCAATATCACGGAGAAGATGTACCTCTATCACGTCTCCGTCAACGGCACCTCCTCGGATCTGGAGACGATCCTCAAAAGCCATACCAATGCCTGGTATGAGATGCGCAACTACGTGGGAAATCTGCTGGACAGCAACGATTTTCTGCGCAATGTGCTCTTTGTGGACTGCTGGAATCAGCAGACTTATGCAGCCGGAAAACCGGGATACAAGAATCTGAAGCCCTCCTGGAACGCCTCCTCCTGGTCCTTCCTGCAGGAGGCGGCCCGCACGCCCCGCAAAATGAGCATCTCCGAGGTTCATCCGGAGGACTACTTCAATTTCGGCAGCCGGACGGTATTCACCTTCTGCCGCCCATACCTGTCCCTGCAGGACCTGCCAAAGAAGGAAACCATCCTGGGCTACCTGCTGCTGGATATCGACGAGAGCATTTTTGATGATGCCTTTTCCGTCTATAACTGGGCCGACAACGGTGCCCTGTACGTCCTGGATGACCGGAATGTCGTCCGGTACGCCAGTCAGCCGGACAGGATCGGCACAGTGCTCATCCTTCCGGAAACCGGTGAAACCACCCTGCTCACAGAGGACATGCCGGCCTGCGGCTGGCGGATTCTGTTTCTGCTGGACCGGGCCCTTTCCATGAACGATGTCCGTCAGCTGCGCCGGCGGCTCATCGGCCTTGGCGCTTTCCTGCTGCTGATGATGCTGGGCCTGACCTTTCTCTCCTCCCGGCATCTGTCCAGGCCGATTCAGGCTCTGCTGGAGCAGATGAAAAAGGTGCAGGCCGGTGACCTCACTGCCCGCGTGCCGGTCACCGGGGATGATGAGATCAGCGAGCTCGGTCGCGGCTTTAATCACATGGTGCAGGACCTGGATACCCACATTCAGAAAAGCTATGTCGCCTCCATCCGGCAGAAGGAGGCGGAGCTGGATGCCCTGCGGATGCAGATTCATCCCCACTTTCTGTATAACACCCTTGAGGTGATCCGCATGAGCTCGGTGGGACACAATGATCCGGAAACGGCCCAGATGACCCTCTCGCTGGTCCATCAGCTTCAGTACGTCATCGGCGAAAGCAGGGAGCAGGTCCCTCTGCACAAGGAGCTTGACATCGTGCGGGATTATATTTCCCTGGTGTCTCTGCGCTACGGCCTGATCAGCCTGACCCTGGATATTCCTGATGTGCTGGCCGGCTGTTCCATTCTCAAGATGACCCTGCAGCCCATTGTGGAAAATGCCGTGCAGCACGGCCTGCGGCCACTGGGCGGCGGACAGATCAGCATCAGCGCCGCCCGGGAATCGGACGTGCTGCGGCTTGTGGTCATGGACAACGGCTGCGGCATGAGCCCGGAACAGCTTCGTGCCCTTCAGGCCCAGCTGGAAGGCGATTCCCTGCCGGAAATGAAAGAAGATGGGCTGCGCTCCATCGGCACCAAAAATGTACATGACCGCATCCGCCTGGCCTGCGGCCCCCGATACGGTCTGGAAATCGAAAGTCAGGAGGATATCGGCACCGCCGTGGTGATCCGCCTCCCGTATCATTCCTCGGAGGATTCCCATGAAACTGTTGATTGTAGATGATGAACCCGTGATTGTCCGGGGACTGCTCCAGCTGATTGACTATGCCGCGCTGGGGTATGATCAGGTTCTCTCCGCCACAAAAAGCAGTGACGCCCTGCATCTTCTCCGCACCCAAAAGCCGGAGGCCCTGCTCAGCGACATCGCCATGCCGGGTCTCAGCGGTCTGGAACTGCTGCGCCTGATCCGGGATGAGTCCATCCCCACCCAGGTCATTTTCCTCAGCGGCTTTCGCAGCTTTGACTATGCTCAGGAAGCGCTGTCCCTGGGGGCAAAGGACTACCTGGTGAAGCCGGTCGATACGGATAAGCTGGCAGGCGATCTCAAAGAGATCGCCGACCGGCATCAGCAGCTGCAGACCCAGCAGCGCCTGCAGCGCCGCCTTGAAAACATCACCCGGCCAAATCCGGTTTTCACAGCGGTGCAGACAGATGACCGGCCCTTCAGCCTGATCTGTTTTCACCTGACCGTGGATCAGCAGCAAAGCAGTCTCTCTGCAGGCCTGCTGCATTTTTCCGCCCTCAGCAAAGCTGAGAGCTACTGCATGGAAAGGGGCTGCACCGCCTTCCTGAAAGACGATTATCTGTGCGTGCTGGTTCACGGAAGCGATGAAGAGGAGTGCCGGCGGCTGGCCGGCGAGATCAGCGTTGACTGTTCCAGACACGTGGAAAAGGCCCTGTCCCGGCCCTTTAATGCGGTCATCTATCCCGGCCTCCTCCACCGGACACAGGACATCTCGGAAGCCATGCAGTATTGCCGGCAGCAATTGTCCATCCCCCATGAGGATCAGCACATGGATGACAGTCTCATCGAAAAGATCAGGGGATACATCGCCCGGCACTATGGAGAGGATCTGTCGCTGGAGGTCATGAGCAGCCAGTTTGCCATGAACCCCAGCTACTTTTCCGCCTTCTTCCACCAGAAGACGGGCATTAAATACAAAGACTACCTGACCCGCATCCGCATCACCGAGGCCAAGCGCCTGCTGCTGAAAGGCGATCTCCGGATCTACGAAGTCAGTCAGCAGGTCGGCTTCACCGACGTTCGCTACTTCTCCCAGGTTTTCCTGAAAGCGACAGGCGTCCTTCCCAAGGATTACCGGAACCGGATCAGGTAAACGCCCTGCCCAAAGACAAAATGGTCACTCGGACTCTGTCCGGTGACCATTTTTGTTGTCTGTTCAGGCCAGACTTATCTCAGTTTCCAGGCCAGATCATTCAGGAACAGCTGCTCTTCCAGCTTTTCCACGGTCGTGTCTGCGCCGATGTGGACATATTCGATCTCCATCATCCGTGCCCAGTCTTTCATCTGCTCGGCCGTGACATCATAGCTGAGTACGGTATGATGCGCACCGCCTGCCGTGATCCAGCACTCCACGCCGGTCGTCAGGTCCGGCAGTGCGCGCCACATGACACGGGCCACCGGCAGATTGGGCATGGGCAGAATCGGCTTGACGGCCTCGATGTCCTGGACAATCAGGCGCAGTCTGCCGCCCACGTCCACCAGGCTGACCACGATGGCCTTTCCAGCATGTCCCTCAAACACCAGACGGGCCGGGGGCTCACGGTCACCGATTCCCAGCGGATGCACCTCAATCCGCGGCTTCTCCGCCGCCACGGAAGGACAGACCTCCAGCATATGGGCGCCCAGACTGTACGTCGCATTCGGATTCAGATTATAGGTATAATCCTCCATGAAAGCGGTTCCGCCGTCCTGTCCCTCGCTCATGGCCTTCAGGATCGCCGTCATGGCTGCCACTTTCCAGTCACCCTCGCCGCCATAGCCGTATCCCTGAGCCATCAGGTGCTGGGAGGCCAGACCGGGCAGCTGCCGCATGCCATACAGATCCTGGAAGGTGTTGGAAAAGGCCTTGCAGCCCTCCGCGTCCATCATCTTCTTCATGGCGATTTCCTCGCGTGCCTGATACCGCACGGTTTCAAGGTCATCCGTGGCCATGTCATACTGCTGGCAGTAGCAGTTCATCAGCTCGTCGATTTCCGCATCCGTTACCTCGTCCATGGTTTTGACCAGCTTGCCCACCGGCCAGGTATTCACCTGCCAGCCCAGCTTGATCTGGACCTCCACCTTATCGCCCTCAGTAACGGCCACCTCCCGCATATTATCCCCGAAGCGCATGACTTTCAGGCTGCGGGAGAACATCACGCCGACGGCTGCACGCATCCAGCTGCCAAGGCGCTTCTGGACATCCTCATCCTCCCAGTAGCCGGCAATGACCTTCCGGGGCATCCGCATGCGTGCGGCAATAAACCCGTGTTCCCGGTCGCCGTGAGCCGCCTGGTTCAGGTTCATGAAATCCATGTCGATTTCCTCGTTCGGGATTTCACGGTTGTACTGCGTGGCCAGATGGCAGTACGGCTTCTGCAGATCACGGAAGCCGTTGATCCACATCTTGGACGGGCTGAAGGTATGGCACCAGGTGATAATGCCGGCGCATCTGGGATCATAATTGGCCTCACGCACCGCATCCGCAATCTCCTGGTTGCTCTTCACCGTGGTTTTGTAAATCAGCTTGCAGGGCAGAAGACCGGACGCGTTCATTTTATCCGCCATCTCTGCCGCACGCCGGGCGACCGTATCCAGGACCTCCGGTCCGTATAACGTTTGGCTTCCTACCAGAAACCAGAATTCATAGTCTTTCAGCATCTTTCAACCTCCTGAAGTATTTCTATCTCATGCTCGTCCGGTGCCCATTGCACCCTCCTCAGCACAAAACCAAGATAAAGCAGTCAGCTTCACCGGCCTTGCCGGCCTCTGTTTTCCCTCAGTGCGGGGCCTCATCTCCGCCCTGCCAATGCGCGCCGATCTCTGAGTCCCGGATCAGGCAGCAGATTACCGCGCAGCCATGCCTCTGTTTTTCAGCGAACGGTTCAGCATGAAGATGTATACGCAAAGAAGCGCTGCGGCAAAGCAGATTCCCACCGGGTAGGCAATTCCCGCTGAAAGCCGGAATCCTTCTTTGGCCATCAGGATGTAGGTCATGCTCACCGCCGACATGAACGTGGCCGGGCAGGCGGTCAGCAGTGAACCGAAACGGTATTTGCTCTCTTTCATCAGATAGGATGTGGCAACCCACAGGGCAATCATGGCAAGCGTCTGATTGCTCCAGGAGAAGTACCGCCAGAGCACGTTGAAATCAAGCCGGGTCAGAATTGCACCGACGCCCAGCAGCGGAAGGGTAATGATCAGGCGGTTCCGGATGCTCTTCTGCTCCAGATGCGTGCATTCCGAAAGAATCAGCCTGGCACTCCGGAACGCCGTATCTCCCGAGGTAATCGGGCAGACAACCACGCCGATAATGGCCAGAATACCGCCCACCGGCCCCAGCATGTTGAGACAGATATCATACACGGTTCCGGACTGGCCCA
>JAGAHV010000206.1:0-3202 GCA_017626895.1 Clostridia bacterium
AAGAGCTGGCCGAGAAGATGGGCCTGCCCGTCGAAGCCACGGTCGCGTCCTTCAACCGCTACAACGAGATGTGCGAGAAGGGTGAAGACCTCGACTTCGGCAAGAAGCCCGAGTTCCTGCACAAGTTCGTGACCGCTCCCTTCTGGGGCATCCGCCGTCACATCCGCTGCTCCTCCATCACCGCCGGTGTGCTCTCCGATGAGTACGGCCGTGTCGTGAAAGAAAACGGCGACGTGATTCCGGGTCTCTACGCCGTCGGCAACCTAGGCGGTCAGTTCTACGGCGCTCCGGACTATCCGTTCTTCCATCCGGGTCTGTCCCTCGGCCATGCGGTCACCTTCGGCTTCATCGCCGGTGAGCACGCCGCTCAGAATCTGTGATTCCGGAAGCGGATTTCTCCGTAAGATAAGTCTCAAAAATGGTCAGGCTCCCTGCCGCAGCGGCGGCAGGGAGCCGTTTTCGTTTGTACGTTCTGCTTTCGCAAGCCGGGTCAGTCGGTAATCACGATGCTCTCGATCACGGGCTGTTCATCCGGCATCACGGAACCGTTGTTATCCACGGGTCTGGCATCCTTCGCGATCTTCTCGGCAACTTCCATGCCCTCGGTCACGCGTCCGAACGCCGCATACGCGCCGTCCAGGAAAGTCGCGTCCGCCACCGTGATGAAAAACTGGGAACTTGCGCTGTCCGGCTGATTGGACCGCGCCATGGAGATCACGCCTTTCACATGACTGATGGGGTTGTCCACACCGTTCTGCTTGAATTCGCCCTTGATCTTTTCATCCGAGCCGCCAGTGCCGTTGCCCCGCGGATCCCCGCCCTGGATCATGAAACCGTCCATAATCCGGTGGAAGGTCAGTCCGTCATAGAAGCCGTCCTTGGCCAGCTTTATAAAATTCGCCACCGTGATGGGGGCGGTTCCCTCGTCCAGTTCCAGCTTGATCGTGCCGTAGTCCTTCACGGTGATCTCCGCGTGGCGCACCTTCTGGAACGTTTCGTCCTTCTTTGATGCCTCTTCGCTTGTCTGGGCTGCGGGCTCGCTTTTCGCCTGCGTGTCTCCGGTGCTGCCGGCCGTCTTGCTTCCGCAGGCGCACAGAGCCAGCACCGTCAGTGCCGCAAGAATCATCACCATTATCTTTTTCATTTTGTTGTCCTCCGTCTTGGTCAGTTATCATTGCTATTATAATCATGCTCTTCCCCTCTGTAAACCCCTTCATGGTTGGATGGAAGATTTGCATGAAATACCCGACAGCTTTCCTCAACAAACACGATTTATATCAGCACGCCGCTGCAATGGTCGATCTCGTGCTGGATGATCTGTGCGGTCCAACCGGTGTAGGTTTTGAGCCGCGTTTGAAACTGCTCGTTCTGGTACTGCACTTTGATGGAGCGATACCGCTTTGCCTTGCGCGTGCCGGTCAGCGAGAGACAGCCTTCTTCGGCCTCGTAAGCACCGGAGCACTTGATGATTTCCGGATTGAACATCACCGTCGCGCTGCCGTTGTCGTCAAAGATAATGATCCGCTTGGCAACGCCGATCATGTTGGCCGCCATCCCCACGCAGCCTTCCCGGTGTGCGTCGAGCGTGTCCCGCAAGTCCTGTGCGACCGGCAGATCCTGTACCGTGGCCGGTGCTGATTTCTGCGCCAGGAAAATCGGGTCTTTCATAATGGGTCTGATCATTGGGCACCTCTCATCATTGGTCGTATTTTGTGTTGTAATCCTCTATGGTTCATCAGGGTTTACCAGGGTATAAACTTACTTTGTTTATGAATGCCGCTTCTGGCTTGTTAACGCAGAATCGCTGCCCAAATCACTTCCTGCGCTGCTTTTGCTTCGGGAATCGGACAAATCGGATAGCAATGGATCATGCGTTCCCCTATGATCAGGTTGCAGTCTACTCCCGCCTGCTTCAGTTTTTCCGCCAGCAACAGGCTGTCCGGGTACAGCACCTCCCAGGTGCCCGTGGTCAGCGTGACCCGGCCGAGGCCGGACAGATCGCCGTAGATCGGGCTTACACGCGGATCCGTCATGTCCAGCCCGTTTGCCCAGACCTCCCCCATTCTGCGCAGTCCGTCAATTCCCAGCATGGGATCAAGATCCACGTAATCCTTAATGTCGCTGTTTGACAGGGTTACATCGACCCAAGGAGAAATCAGGATCAGCTCCTCCGGGCAAGTATCCCCCTGATCCCTCAGCGCCTCGGCCAGGCCCAGCGCCAGGCCGCCGCCAGCAGAGTCACCCATAAACACGATTTTGCCGCAGTCATTGTTCTCAAGATAGCTGCGGTAATACGCGAGGCACCGGTCATAGGCCTCTTCACAGTCATAGACCGGCTCTTTCGGATAAACCATAAGAACGACCTCGCTCCCGGTCTCCTTCGCTGTCCGGGCCGCCATGGTCGTCTGCTGTGTGTTGGGCTGGTTGATATAGGCACCGCCGTGGAAATAAAAGACGGTCTGTGCGGGGTGCTCCTGGTCGTTATAGATAAATGCCTGCAGCGGCTCCAGCCGTTCCTCCCGGAGACTGATTCCAAACTTGGCTTTCTCAATCACGACCGGCTCCTTGTTGGTCTCCGCTTTTTCCGCAATATAGGCCTCGCAGGAATCCAGATACGTGAACTTGTCGCTGCGGTGCTGTACGGTCAAAAACAGGTCCGTAAACCCGGCCATGAAGGAGCGATGGTTCATCACGCGGCAATAGAACCAGAACCCCCCTGCCGCAAGCAGAAGAACCGCCATGCAGATTACAAATACTTTTTTGATTATTTTCATATGATCATCTCAACTAATCTGTAAATCTCAGTAAATGGATTAACCGCGAGCTTGAAAGGGACTTTTTCCCCATTCTCTTTGTGAAAAGCTTCAAGGCTCATGGCATTTGCAATCGCTCTTTCTGTTTTCTCACATAGCTTGTCATACACATCTCTATTCTTCTCATAGTCGGGCAAATAAGGAAGCAGCTTTTCCCTCATCGAAGGGTAATCCATAATAAATCCTGTCGAGTAATCAAAGTGTAAATAATACCAGAGCTCAAAGCACGGATTTGAAATCAGAATTGAAATGTCATTTTTTTCTGCTGTAGTTCTGGCCTCAAGCAATGCACTTTCCTTTGCCTCGGCAGCCCCCGGGGTTTTGTAGTCAATGTCTCCGTCCGCAACAACCCAAACTGAGTCGCCTTTCGCTTTTGAGAGGCTATACTT
>JAGAHV010000207.1:0-7067 GCA_017626895.1 Clostridia bacterium
CCGTCGGCGCCCCGTTCATCCCGTTCATCAAGGCCGCAGCCGCACTTCGCGGGGTACCGGTCCGCAATATTCCCAGCTTCCCGTTTACCGCCGCCAGCGATTCGCAGATTGAAGCGCTTCGGGGAATTTTATCCCGTGAAGGCCTGCTGTAAGCTGCACCGCAAAACCCATGTATCTGAATCCAGCCCTCCTGGGAAAAGATTACGGAATAACGCACTCTTTCAGTTGAATTTATCCAGCATGTTCAGCAATACATCTGAAAGCTGTGTTCCATCCAAACAACAGAGGAACTTCCATCACTGGAAGTTCCTCTGTGTGTTAATTATGTCGGAAAGCAATCCGATTGAATCATTGAAATCCGGCATGACTGTCTTCCGTCACTATCACCTGCGGATAAATTTTCTCTCTGATCGGCTGTGATCCATAGATCCTGTAAAACTCATGATAGTATTGTTTCATCCCACCATATTTTCCGCTTGTCCGAATGCCATATATTTCGGTCACACTGTAAGGAAGATTTGGAAGGCCCTCACGACTGACAATTACATAATAATTGTCAGTCTTCTGTATGACATTTGAGAACTCATCTGTAACAACAAATGCGTTTCCTTCGTCAATAAATACAATACTGTCATGCATTTCCGAGAGTTGCCCCTTCCAGGTCGTACCACTCAAGACATAACAAGGCCTGTCACAGATTAACTGAATCGCGCTGTCATTCCCATTGTTACTGTGCTCCTCTATCATGTCAATCAGCGTTGTCTTTCCGGTCGCACTATCCCCACGGAGGACCGTCAGATTCCGTTTAAGTTCAAATTCGTACCGAACACGTTTATTTTGTATCTGAACCTTTTGAGTTCCCTGCATAGCATTTCCTTTCAAACATAATTGATTGCTGTATCAATCAGTTCTCTCCTATTATGGACTGTTTCTCCGGTATTCCTGATTTTAATCACAAACGGTTCATTCCCAAAGTCCATAATGTGACGTAAATTCACTGTTCTGTCCTCATTCTCCGCAATTTTCAAAAGCCACCTGGCACAATTGTCCCCACAGGTAGACACATTGAAAATCTTTTCTGGTTCGAACTTCACCAGAATCAACGTCTTTACCCCACCGGACAAATTCAATGGCGGAATCTTTCCCAGTACAGGGCTGTCGATAATACCACTGTCAATCACCTCTGAATGGTCAATGTCCCGGATCATCTGTTTGACAAACGGATCTGTGATCCACTCATCCTCATAATCGTTTTTAAAAAAGACAGCCGTATTAAAAATGGCCTCTGGCATGTTTCCGAAAAAAACATTCAACATTCTTGTTTCCCCCAGAATTCTTCCATGTAATCCGATTAAGGGTTCGATTCTGTTCAGAGAATCGTACCTGCTTCTTGAAAATCAGATCTGTTCTTTCTTGCAGTTTAACTGCCTGGATCAGATGAATGCATCCCATCACTCCCCAGGTGGATGTTGTGGATACCTTCCAATCCGTCTGCTTTATGAGTGTAATCTGTTCCCGGCTGAAAGTCAAACACTTTCAGTTTCTCCGGCTCCTTACAGGATCCATTCCGCAACATTCCGGGCCCCCCATCATTAATCATTCCTGTGTTGTTTAGCATTCCTGGGAATCCTTCAGAAAGTCAAAGAGAGAATTGCCCCAAACAGCAATTCTCTCTTTGGCTTTCTGTTATCTTGATTCACCTTACCAGAAGAGGAAAGGATCTCCGCGCAGCTTAAGGATCGCCTCAGTAAAGAAAAAGTCGGCATAAATCATGACGATATTGTGGTCATTCCCATGATAGGAACCGGTGCACCGGGTCAGAATAGCGGGACTGGCCGGGTCCCATTTTGCGCAGTGCGCTTCCAGTGCCCCCAGTGTAGCCAGGGCCGCGTCAAAATAGCGTTTCGTTTCCGTCAGCCGTGCCAGTTCCAGCAGACCGCAGGCCGCAATGGCACCGGCACAGGCATCCCTCAGGTCTTCCCCCTCCGGCTGTCGGAAATCACAGCGCGGAATCCAGTCATTCGCGACCTGGGAGAGGTAATACTCTGCCACCCTTTGGGACACTGTCAGGTATTCCTTCTTCCCCGTGTGAATATAACTCAGCGCAAAGCCATACAGTGCCCAGGCCTGTCCCCGGCTCCAGGCAGATCCGGGAGCAAAGCCCTGTCCGGCAGGGGTATCAAGAACCGCGCCGGTTTCCGGATCAAAAATCACAATATGATTGCAGCTGCCATCCGCCCGCACAAAGTGCTCCATGGCCGTGTCGGCATGACGCATGGCGATCATCCGGAAACGTGGATCCCCGGTCCATTCACCGGCGCGGTACAGCAGATTCAGGTTCATCATACAGTCGATGATGGCCCAGCCCGTACGATCCTCATTCCATGCACGGATAAAGCCGTTCGGGTTGAAGCGGCCGGCCAGGAGATTTGCTGCCAGCAGCACGCGTTTTCGGCTCCGGTCATTTTGGGTCAGTCGAAAGTTTACGCCGGAGGAAAGCAGCCACATGAACCCCACGTCGTGATGCAGATGATCAAAGTCACAAAAAGCCTCATCCAGCCTTGTTTCCGCCCGTTCCGCCTCTTCGCGATATCGGTCATCCCCTGTCATGCTGTACATGGCCCACATCTGTCCCGGCCAGAAACCGTTGGTCCACCAGCAGATTCCATCAAAAGGACCGGGCGCCCACTCATTTCCCCGCACTGTATAGGGAATGAACGGAAGTCCCTCCGCCTTTTTAAGGGCGGCAGGCATCTTGTTCATCAGTTTCCCGCTCACATCGTCCGTGAATTCCTTGCAGGACAATCTCATCTCTTCAAAATTCATGTTCATCAGCCTTTCGCAGCACCGGCAGTGATGCCTTTGACAAAATACCCCTGCAGCGCAAAGAAAACAATCAGGATCGGCACAATGCCGCAGACAACACCCGAGAACACAATATCCCAGCGGCTGGACAGCTCGCCCGCAAACCGATAGATCTCCACGTTAATGGTCTTGGCCCCCGTGGAGGGCAGCACCAGGGAGGGCATCAGGTAATCGTTCCAGATACCCAGTCCGTTCAGGATCACCATGGAGGCCGTGCAGGGCTTGAGCAGCGGAAAGACGATCTGCCAGAAGGTCCGCAGGGAAGAGCAGCCGTCAATCTGGGCCGCCTCTTCAATTTCCCGGGGAATGCCGGAGACAAAAGAGGTAAACAGCAGCGTACCAAATCCGGTTGCCCCTGCGATATAGATCACCACGGGACCCGCCAGGGTACCGAAAATCCCAACCGTGTTCAGTTCCCGGAACAGCGCGACCATGTACGCCTGGAAAGGAATCATCATCCCAGCCAGGAAAAAGGTGTAAATGGCGGTTGAAAGCCGGCTTTGCGTGCGGGCAATGCCATAGGCACCCATGGGAATCACCAGGATAATCAGACACTCGGAGACCACCGTCAGAAAGATGCTGTTGAAAAAGGCCCGCGGGAAATCCGTCTTGGCAAACAGGTATTCAAAACCGCCTGTATACAGACTGCCAGGGAAAGCAAGCGGATTTTTCAGAATTTCGCCATTGGTCTTGAATGCGGACATGAAGCTGATAAACAGCGGCGCCAGGAACAGCAGCACCAGCAGAATCAGAACCACGAACAGGACAATCTGTCCGGGTCTCACCCGTTCCCCTTTATACTGAACGGCTTTCATTGACTTGACACCTTCCATCACATCTGCACCTCCCTCTTACGAAGCATGGTGGACTGGAATCCACCGAATACGAGAATAATCAGGAACAGGATGACGGCCATGGCCGTGCCATAGCCCTGGCGCATCTCACCAAAGGCCACCTTGTAAACCATGTACGTAATGGTTTCCGTAGAGAATCCGGGGCCGCCGTCCGTGAGAATGGCGATTTCGTCGTAAATCTTCAGGCCGTTGATCAGGGCCAGCGTCAGGTTAATGGTAAAGGAGCCGGCCAGCATGGGAATGGTAATATGACGGAATGTCTGCCGGCCATTTGCCCCGTCAATGGATGCCGCCTCAAGGAGATCCGTGGAAATGCCCTGCAGGGCCGCCAGGTAGATGATCATGTAATAACCTGCATTTTTCCACAGCAGAACAAAGATGATGGACAGCAGGGCATTGGGCATGACGTCGATAAACTTGATCGAGGACATCCCCAGGACGTTCAGCACAAAATTCACCACACCAAAAGAATAGTTGAACATGATGCGCCAGATAAAGCCGGCAATAATGCCGGAGATCAGCACCGGCAGATAGAAACCGGAACGGAAGATGTTCCTGCCCCACCTTACCTTGTCCACTGCCACGGCAAGCGCCAGGGCAATCACGTTCACCAGCACGGTAAAAGCCGCGGCGATGAGGATGGTATTCAGTGCAGCAGATCCAAAGCGCGCTGAGCCGAAAATATTGACAAAGTTGTCAAAGCCAATAAAGCGCATGGACGCTTCCGTAATGCCATCATAGGAGGTAAACGCCAGATAGACACTGGAGATGGCCGGGGTAATGACAAAGGCCGTGTAAAGCGTAAGAGCAGGGACCACAAACCACAGAAGGCTTTTCTGAAGCGCCCCCTTCTCCTCCGGCAGCCACTGGACAATTGCCATCAGCAGCATCCCGGCCAGGCCCAGCCAGGCCCAGATCGTCACACGCATTTCCGGAACCGCGTTATCCTGAAGCAGTTTGGCGGTCACTTTTCCCAGCGCCTCATCTGTGTTCATTGCGGCATCCCGAATGGTCTGGGCAAAGGTCTGAAAGTTCCAGATCCCAATCAGCATCAGCACGGCCACCACAATGCCTGCCACGGTAAACAGCGGTTTTCTCTTTCGGCCGATATTCACCCCCAGGTTTTCGGCAAAACACATCAGGAACATCGCAAATGCGGCGATCACGCCCAGCGTCGCTGCCAGGGCCGTCATTCTGAGCGGCTGTGCAGCCCCTGATACAGGCGTGGTCACGCCCTCCGCAAGCTTCGCCTTACGGACAATGGTACTCAGCTGTTTCTGCAGCTGGGACGCGGCACCGGGCATGGAGATGCCGTTTCCCTGAAGGCCGTTTTTCATTGCAACATTTTTCCACGCCCCGATCCGGAACATGGGCATCAGAAAGCATAAAACGAGAAACATGGCCAACACCAGGCGCAAGACATGTTGGAATGTGCGTTTTTCCGCCTTATGATCCGTTTTCACAGCCTGCATAGCGCTTTTTCCTCCTCCAGTCTGAATGATGAAAATGACGGTCCGCAGCGAGTGGTGAATCTCGCCGCGGACCGTCTTCCGTGCGGCCTTCAAATCATTTGCCGTCTTTTTTACCGGGTCTTGATTCGATCCTCTGCCGCACCCTCTTTTATTCAGTCACAACGCCGACACCGGTTACCGGATTAAAGGTCTGTGTCTCCACATCCCATTCAGCCTGCATCTCCTCAAGGCCCTGCTCAATGGTCTTGGAGCCGGTCGCCCACTCCTGGGCGATCTTGTAGGAGAAGTTGCGGAAGGCAGAGGGAATCTCGTTATCGCCCCACTTGCTGTTCCAGCCGGGTTCATTGGTGGCAGCCGCTTTCTGGGTGGCAATCATCTTATTGACAATCTCGCCAAAGTCGACCTGGATGTCGTTGACCGGCAGGAAAGACATGGTGGTCAGGTAGTAGCTGTAGTTGTCATCCCGCATGCAGTACCGGATCCACAGCTTGGCAGCCAGCAGCTTGTCATCATCTGCCGCGCAGTCAGCGGAGTACATCCAGCCGTTCAGGCTCGGGCCGCCCCACATGTTGAGTTCGCCGTTCTCGTTGTGAAGCGGGAACCAGCCGAATTCAAAGGAAGGATCCGCGTCCTGAATGTTGGCGACCATATGGGCGCCGGAAAAGAACATGGCTGCCTTTCCGGTGACCAGGAAAGAGGCGATCTGGCTGTCCGAGGTGGACATGAAGCCCTCTTCCACATAGCCCTTCAGATAGATGTCCGCGTACTTGCGGAAACCATTGGCCACAAAGTCCTCTGTCCACTTGCGCTCGCCGGTGTACAGATGCCGGATGAAGTCCGGGTCTTCCTTGGTCACATAGTTGATGTACCACTGCATCCAGGTAAAGCCCACGTGCCAGATGTCCGCCGCACCAACGACCATGGGTGCCATGGTGCCATCTGCTTTAATCGCCTCGCAGAGGTCCAGGAATTCCTGATAGGTCTGCGGCTCCTTGAAGCCCTTCTCGGTGAAATAGGCCTTGTTGTAGAAGAAGCCCAGCGGTGCATCCGCCTTGGAGGGAACACAGTAGTACTTTCCGTTGTAGTCCGGCGCATTGTTGACCAGTTTGATCAGCTCCGGATCCACTTCGGCAATCTTGCCGGCCCTGGCCCACATGGGCACATCCCGCGCTTCCATCAGGTCCGGGAACTCACCCACCGCATCCAGGCTCTTCAGTCCCTCAGAAAAGGACGAGGAGGTGGGGGTCACGTTGGTGATCTTGATCATCGGGTACTCTTTCTCAAACCCGGCGATGAGCGTTTCAACCACCTCATTAAACTTCACGTCACCGTTTCCGCAGAAAAAGGTGAGTTCCACCTCCTCGCTCGGAACTTCCTCTGCCAGAACCGGCATCACGGCCAGCAGCATCAGCACGGTCATCAGGAATGCAAGCATTTTCTTCATGTTCAGGTACCTCCTTCAATTTTTCCGGGTTCTCCCGGTTGCTGACCTGATTATACGCAGGAATCACCCCTGCCTGTGAGTGAAAAACTTTGGCTCTTTGTGGGAAAATCTTTTGAATTGTCCGGAAGTGGCGCTCTCAACCTTGATTTTTCCCCTTTTCTCCATTATCATCCGCATCAGTGACGTTATCCTGTCCCCGGTGGCAGGTGTAACTGAGAGGTGAGCACGCATGCGGCATTTGATTCCCAGAAAGTTTTCCTGGCAGCTCATGGCTGTCTTTACGGTATTTGCCATCGTTCCGTTTGTGATCATGTCCTGGCTCTCGCTTGACCAGATGTCCCGGGAGCTGGAAAAGGAAACGGAAAACCGCATCACCCAGATGATCCGACTGGTGGGCACCAACCTCAATGCCCGCTTTCAGACCCTTGGCAA
>JAGAHV010000022.1:0-15040 GCA_017626895.1 Clostridia bacterium
ATGATATAATCAGGGTCAGATAACCTGCCCGTTTTGTACCTGAATGAAGAGGCGAATAGAAAAGAGGGATCACCGATGTTTACGCCTGCCAGCCCGACGCCCGTCATCAATGTTCCCGAGTCCCTCAAGAACACTGCACGGCCCGCATCCAATTCACCGCTCCACGCCACCGGCGACATTGTCATGCATCCGTCCGAGGGCATTTGTGTCATTGAGAAAATTGAAACCCGCGAATTTAACACCTCCTCCATGACATACTATGTTCTTAAGCCGAAACTCGGAAAAAGCTCCTCCACGGTTTACCTGCCCGTCGACCGCGGCAATACGCTGCTGCGTCATCTGCTTGTCAAATCCGAAATCGACCAGATCATCTTCGACAGCACCAGCTGCCCGAGTCTGTGGATTGACGACAACAAAAAAAGGAAAAAATCCTTTAATGAACTGCTGATGGAAGGCGATTACGTCAAGCTGATTCGTATGATCCGCGATATCCACGTTCATACGGAGATGCGCATTGCCGAAGGGAAAAAGCCCTGTGCCGCGGATGAAACCATCTGCGAGGAAGCCGAGCGCCTTCTGCATCATGAATTTGCCTATGTTCTCGGCCTGCCGGTAGAGGACATTGCCGGATATATTCAGGAACGGATCAACAGCGTCCCGCAGGCCTGACACAGCCCGGACTCTGCCGGATAAAACGGCCTGAATCCCGCCAAACCTCCTGCCGGATGCAGGCGGTTTGATTCTTCCCGAAAAAAGCTTTGACAAAAAAGAAAAATTCGATAAAATAATCCATACAGCGTGTGGCTATCAGCGTAAATCCAGCTGCAGCCAGCGCTTTTTTTTCTTGTGTACCTGACGTCTGGCCGCAGTGAAACCAGCTGGCGGCCAGACGTATTTTTCTTTTTCTGGAGGAAAGTCCCATGGAACACAAGGAAAACACCTATCTGGTACAAGAGCCTGTCAGCAGGCTGATGCTGAAATACTCGGTCCCCTGCATCATCAGTCTTCTGGTAGCGGCTCTGTACAACATCGTCGATCAGATCTTCATTGCCAATGCCTCCTACCTGGGCAGTTTCGGCAATGCCGCCAATACAGTGGTATTTCCGCTGACCGTCATTGCCCTGGCCATCGCCGTCATGATCGGCGACGGTGCCTGCGCTTTTGTGTCAATCAGCCTGGGCGCGGGGAAAAAGGAAGAAGCCCACAAATCCATCGGCAGTGCCGTTGTTCTGTGTGTGATTCTCAGTGCAGCCATGACCGCCGTTTACCTGACCTTCGCCAGCGGCATCCTGACCGCCTTTGGCGGGCGCATCAACGAGGAAACCTTTCAGCAGGCCCGGGAATATTTCTCTGGATCTCGGCAGGCCTCCCTTTTTATATGTTCGGCCAGGCAATGAACCCGATTATCCGTTCAGACGGCAGCCCCCGTTTCGCCATGGCCTCCACCCTGGCCGGCGCCCTCGTGAACATCGTCCTGGACCCCATCTTCATTTTCCTGTTCAAATGGGGCATGATGGGTGCCGCGCTGGCGACGATTCTGGGACAGATTCTGACCGCCGCTTTGTCCATCTGGTATCTGTGTCATATGAAGGCCGTAAGGCTGCAAAAGGACAGTTTCGGCCTGCACCTTCCTCTGGCAAAACACTATCTGGCCCTGGGGATAACCAGCTTCCTGTCACAGATTTCCCTGGTAGCCGCCATGATGGCCATCAACAACATGGTCCGGAAATACGGCGCCCTGGATGAAGTGTTTTCAAATCCGGACTTCGCCCAGATCCCCATGGCCGTGGTGGGCATTGTCATGAAGTTTTTCCAGATCGTCATCTCCATTGCCGTTGGGATGGCGGCAGGCTGCATCCCGGTAGTGGGGTACAATATGGGAGCCGGCCGGAGGGACCGTGTAAAGGCACTGTTTACCCGCCTGCTGATCGGTGAATTTGCAGTAGGCGCTGTCGCCCTGCTGATCGCCGAATTCTTTCCGCGGCAGCTGATCGGCCTTTTCGGTGCGGCAAATGAAAGCCCGGCATACACCGATTTCGCCGTCAAAGCTTTCCGTACCTACCTTTGCATGATGCCCCTCGCCACGGTAAACAAAGGCACCTTTATCTATCTGCAGTCCGTGGGCAAAGCCCTGGCCTCCACGCTCATTTCCATGGTGCGTGAGGTGATTTTCGGCGTAGGTTTTGCGCTGCTTCTGCCTCTGTGGTTTGGCCTTGACGGTGTGCTGTACTCCATGCCGGTATCCGATCTGCTGACTTTCATCATCGCCGCCTTTGTCATTTCAGTCACTTACCGGCAGCTTTCCGCCCCCGTTTCTCAGCCTGTCCTGACCGGGCTCTGTCCTCTGGCGACAGGCCGTCGAATCCAGATCCCTGGCAAATGACGTAAACGAAGCCCGCATATCGCCTGAACTCAATCAAAAGAGGGAAGAATCCGCTGATTCTTCCCTCTTTCGTTCATGTTTCAAAAGCAGCCGCTGTGCCGCATGTGCTCTGCACAGACAGGCGGTTTTATTCCTGTTCGGAAAGAACGCTCTTGTTCTTTACCACATACTCAATCATCGACACCAGTGTCATGACCGCTGCCGCCGCGCCGATGATCTGCGTCAGCACGGGGAACACGGGTCCGGGCAGCTTCAGTGTCAGCAGCATGACCAGAATCATCTGCAGCACCGTCTTCACCTTGCCGCTCATGCCGGCGGCAATGACCCGTCCCTGTTCAACCGCCACCAGCCGCAGGCCGGAAACGATAAACTCCCGGGCAATGAAGATGATTCCATAGAACACATTCAGTTCACCCAGTGACACAAACATGATAAACGCCGTATGCGTCAGCAGTTTGTCGGCAATCGGATCCATAAACTTTCCGAAATTGGTCACCAGATGGTATTTGCGCGCAATCTTCCCGTCAAACAGGTCGGTCAGGCTCGCCAGCGCAAACACCACAAAGGCCAGAACGCGCATCCAGGTACGTGAACCCGCAAACCACAGAAGACACAGATAGACCGGCACCAGGCAGATCCGCATCAGCGTCAGCCGGTTGGGCAGATTCATCCCCTTCATTCCGGTAATATACCGGTCCAGTTTTGATTCATTCATACTTGCTCACCTATCAGATCATATTCTCTGGCATCCACGATCCGCACACGGACAAACTGTCCCTCCTGCAGCGGTTCTTTTGCCGTAAAAATGATTTTCCCGTCAATCTCCGGCGCCTCCAGCATGGACCGGCCGATCATGTGCCTGCCCTGCCGCTTTTCCACCAGAACGGTATACTCATTTCCCACACGCCGGCGGTTGTTTTCCGCCGAAATGCTCTGCTGGAGGGTCATCAGGCGGTCATAGCGTTCCTGGGCAGTTTCCGGCGGAACCGGATTGTCCATCTGCTCCGCCGCCGTTCCTTCCTCGGGTGAAAAGATGAACGCCCCCATCCGGTCGAATTTCATTTCCCGGACGAAGTCCATCAGTTCCTCAAAGTCTGCCTCGGTTTCTCCGGGGAAGCCGACCATCAGCGTGGTGCGGATGGCGATGCCGTTCTCCCGGAGCTTCCGGCAGATTTCCCGAATGTGCACGCCGGTTTCCGCCCGGTTCATGGCATCCAGAATGGGCTGGCTGATATGCTGCATCGGAATGTCGATGTAAGGGCAGATGTTGTCATGTCTGCGCATGACCTCAATCAGCCGGTCATCCACCCGTTCGGGATAGCAGTACAGTACCCGAAGCCAGCGGACGCCCTCAATGGCGGCCGCCTGTTCCAGCAGATCTGCCAGGCTTCCCTCGGAAAAGTCCGTCCCGTAACGGGTCGTATCCTGGGCAATCAGCGTAAACTCCCGGACACCGCGTCCGGCCAGCTCCCGGATTTCCCCCAGAATATCCGCTGCCGGGCGGCTCCTGTACCGGCCGCGGATCAGCGGAATGGCACAGAACGCACAGAAGTTGTCACAGCCCTCGCCAATGCGGATATAGGCACTGAAGGGCTGGGTGGTCAGCACGCGGCGGTATTCAAAGAAGGTTTCATCATCCTCCGTATAGACCGGTCGGCTGCCTGCCATCGCTTTTTCAAGCGCCTCATCCAGCTTTTTGTACTCGTTCACGCCCATGATCAGGTCCACTTCGGGCATTTCCCCGACAATCGCCTCGGGATAGCGCTGCGCAAAGCAGCCCGTTGCGGCAAGAACCCGGCATTTCCCCTGTGTCTTGTACTGGGCCATCTCAAACAGCGTTTCAATGGCTTCCTTTTTGGATTCCTCAATAAATCCGCAGGTGTTGACGATAATGACCTCGGCATCGCTCAGCTCATTGGTGACCTGATAGCCATGGTCCACCAGAACAGCCAGCATCTGCTCGGAATCGATTCGGTTTTTACTGCATCCCAGAGAGATCAGTGTAACTGTTGCTTTCATTTTTCCTGCCCCTCTGCCGCCCTATGGGCGGCAGAGTCATTCGTCATCTCAGTAAGCAATCTTCTTCTCAATGTACTCAACCAGCCCGGAAAGCGGAATCCGCTCCTGGGTCATCGTGTCGCGGTCGCGGACCGTCACCGCCTGATCCTCCAGCGTGTCGAAATCAACCGTCACGCACATCGGCGTTCCGATCTCATCCTGCCGGCGGTAGCGCTTGCCGATGGAGCCGGTCTCATCATATTCCACCATGAAATGCTTGCTCAGCATCTCATAGACCTCATTCGCCTTCTCGCCCAGCTTGTTTTTCTGCAGCGGAAGCACCGCGCACTTATACGGTGCCAGAGCCGGATGGAAGTGCATCACGGTCCGTACATCGCCATCCTCCAGCGTCTGTTCCTCATAGGCCTCGCACAGGAATGCCAGCGCTGCCCGGTCTGCACCCAGAGAGGGCTCAATGACGTACGGGATAACCTTCTTTCCGGTGGTCGGATCCAGGTATTCCATGCTCTTGCCGGAGGTGTTCTGATGGGCCGTCAGGTCGTAATCGGTCCGGTCCGCCACACCCCAGAGTTCACCCCAGCCGAAGGGGAACAGATACTCAAAGTCCGTGGTCGCCTTGGAATAGAATGCCAGCTCCTCCGGGCGATGATCCCTGAGCCGCAGGTGTTCCTCATTCATGCCAAGGCCCAGCAGCCAGTCACGGCAATAGGAACGCCAGTACTGGAACCATTCCAGATCGGTTCCGGGCATGCAGAAGAATTCCAGCTCCATCTGCTCAAATTCCCGGGTACGGAACGTAAAGTTGCCCGGCGTAATCTCATTGCGGAAGCTCTTACCGATCTGGCAGATTCCAAAGGGCAGCTTGCGGCGGGTCGTCCTGGCCACATTCTGGAAATTGACAAAGATTCCCTGTGCCGTTTCAGGGCGCAGATAGATCTCATTGCTGGCATCATCCGTTACACCCTGATAGGTCTTGAACATCATGTTGAACTTGCGGATGCCGGTAAAGTCATGCTTGCCGCAGGTCGGGCAGGGAATCTGCTTTTCCTCAATGAAGCTCTCAAGGGCCTCATTGGTCCAGCCGTCCGCCTCGATCTCCTCACCGTGTTCCTTGCCCCAGTCCTCAATGAGCTTGTCGGCTCTGAACCGGGCCTTGCAGGCCTTGCAGTCCATGAGCGGGTCGTTGAAATTTCCCACATGTCCGCTGGCCACCCAGACCTGACGGTTCATCAGGATCGCGCAGTCAAGACCGACATTGTACCGGTTTTCCTGAACGAATTTTTTCCACCAGGCACGCTTGACATTGTTTTTAAATTCCACGCCCAGCGGGCCGTAATCCCAGGCGTTTGCCAGGCCGCCGTAAATTTCGGATCCCTGGAAGATAAAGCCGCGGCCCTTGCACAGGGCGATAATTTTGTCCATCATCTCATTCGATGCCTTTGCCATGTTTCCGTCTCCTTCACTTCTGTGCTCAATACGCCCCGCCGGCAGGCACAGTCTGTCCCGGCAGTTTCTTCGGAATATAAAAAGTCGCGAAGTGCTCCACCCGAATCAAAGCACTACACCAGATTCAAGGGACGAAGTCAACTCCGCGGTCCCACCCTTGTTGATGCCAACGGCATCCGCTTTTTTCTTTTTTTCGCGGCTCCAGGATGCCATCCCCTTCACTGCCGCTGACGGCCTGTATGATACTATTCCGGCTGTCTTTTGTCAAGAATTCCGGGCGGTTCCTGTCCATTTCCGCCCGTTCACTGTCCGCCCGTAATGCACAGCAAAATCCCCGTTTTCCGCACCGTAAAGCGATCCTCCTCTGCAATCGCCCCTTGATGACACCGGACTGATTCGGTATAATAGGCGCATTCAGGACATCTGAGAAGCATCATTCCCCCTCTGTTTCCGGCCAGCGATTCCGGAACAGCATCGGGAATGGCCCTGTCGCGCAGCGACAGTAAGTCAAATTTGGGTCAGAACCAAGCTGGTCCGGCATAAGACCAACAGTGAGGCCCGCAAAGAAACGGCCCTGCCGCACAGCGGCAGCCGGTCAGATCCGGACAACCCCGCTCCGGCAGATGATCCACGCTGAAAAGCGGCCCTCTCTCCCACTGTCACTCCAAAAGGAGGAAACTATGACGTACATTCCCAGCGAAACGCGTTACGACACCATGTCTTATGCCCGCTGCGGCCGCAGCGGACTGCTTCTTCCGAAACTGTCCCTCGGACTGTGGCACAATTTCGGTGAAATCACGCCGTTTCAGACGCAGCAGGCCATTCTGCGCACGGCCTTTGACTGCGGCATTACGCACTTTGATCTGGCCAACAACTACGGCCCGCCCTATGGGGAAGCCGAGCGCAGTTTCGGCATCCATATGGACCGTGACTGGCATACACACCGGGATGAACTGGTCATCTCCACCAAGGCCGGATATGATATGTGGCCCGGCCCGTACGGCAACTGGGGATCTCGGAAATACCTGATCTCAAGCCTGGATCAGAGCCTTCGCCGCATGCACCTTGACTATGTGGACATTTTCTATCATCATCGTCCCGATCCGAATACCCCCATTGAGGAGACCATGGGTGCTCTGGATCACATCGTGCGAAGCGGAAAGGCCCTGTATGTCGGCATCTCCAATTACAATGCCGACCAGACCGCTGAGGCCATTGACGTTCTGCGTTCTCTCGGCACGCCCCTTCTGATTCACCAGCCGCGGTACAACATGCTGGACAGGTGGATTGAAGACGGTCTGACGGATGTGCTGCGCCGCGAGGGCGTGGGCGCCATCGTGTTCAGTCCGCTGGCCGGCGGCCGCCTGACCGGCAAGTACCGCCACGGTATTCCCGGGGACAGCCGCATCGGTCACGATCCGCGCTACCTGAAGCCGGAAGCGGTCACCGACCAGCTTGCGGCCATTACGGACGGGCTGTCCGCCATCGCTGAGGCACGGGGCGAAACCCTGACACAGCTGGCCCTTCAGTGGACTTTGCGGGATCCGGTCATCACCTCTGCCCTGATTGGGGCCAGCCGCCCCGAGCAGGTACGCGAAAACGTCCGCATTACCGAACTAGCCCCCCTTTCCGACGAGGAAATTCAGGCAATTGAAGACATTCTGAACAGGAACGAGGCGACAAAATGATCTCTGAAGTATTCAAGTCCATGCTCTCCGCCAAATCCGTCATCCGTGAGCTCAGTGAACAGGCGACCCGGATGGCCACGGCAGATCCATCTCATCCCATTGAAATCTATGACTACAGCCTGGGCAACCCCTCTGTGCCGGCCCCTGCTGAGGTAAACGAAAAAATGATCGACATCCTCCGCCATGAGGATCCCCTGCTGGTCCACGGTTACAGTCCCAGCCTGGGAATTCCCTCCGTGAAGGAAAAGATCGCTGCCTCTCTCAACCGCCGCTTCGGCATGAACTACAAGGGGACGGATATTTTCCCCACCAGCGGTGCCGCCGGAGCCCTGGCTCACGCCTTCCGTCTGGTGACCAGGCCGGGGGATACCATTCTGACTTTCGCCCCCTACTTCCCGGAATACGGCCCGTACATTGTACCCACCGGCTGTCATCTCAAAGCCGTTCCGCCCGATACCGAAAACTTCCAGATCGACTTTGACGCCCTGGATGAAGCGCTCACGCCGGATGTCATGGCGCTCCTCATCAATACCCCCAATAACCCCTCCGGTGCCATGTATTCCGAGGAAACGCTCCTGCGGCTGGCTTCACTTCTGCTTCTCAAGGAAACGGAATTCGGACATGAAATCTGGCTCATTTCCGATGAACCGTACCGCGAAATCGTCTTTGACGGGAAAACGGCGCCGTATGTTTCCTCGTTCTATCCCAGGACCCTGTCCTGCTACTCCTTCTCCAAGTCCCTGTCCCTCCCGGGTGAACGCATCGGCTATCTGGCCGTTAACCCCGCCTGCGGCTGTTCAGAAATGCTGGTTCAGATGTGCGGACAGATTTCCCGGGGCATCGGGCACAACTGTCCATCCGCGCTGATGCAGCTCACCGTTGCCGAAACCTGCGATCTCACCTCCGATATCAGCGTCTATGAAACCAACATGAACCTCCTCTACGATGCCCTGACCGATCTGGGCCTTGAAATCGTCCGTCCCGGCGGCACCTTCTACATGATGCCCAAATGTCCGGAACCCGATTCCAACCTCTTTTCCCGCAAGGCGCTCCGTTACAATCTCGTCCTCGTTCCCTGCGACAGTTTCGCCCTTCCCGGCTATTTCCGCATCGCCTACTGCACGGATACCGCAAAGGTCGAACGTTCCCTCGATGCGTTCCGCAAATTTATCCGAACCGAATACTGAGAAAAAGGGCCGGGAGACGGCAGGCTGTCTCCCGGCCCTTTTCATTTTTAACCTTACCCTCGTATAATGGTTACATGAAAATTACCAGTTGCAAAGAATTCTCCTGTTTCATCCCGTCCTGTGTCAGAGAATCTTTAATGCGATGTTATTTTTGAAAGGCGGTAGCACTCGAAGATCTGGCAGCATGACGATCATGGGCAGAAAGCTCGTGTTCAAACCGTTCAATCTTTTGAACAAGTTCTTTTTTGCGGTTGTTCCCTGCCGAATGCAATTCCTCTTTTGTCTGTGAAATACGCCGGGCGAACGGTTCCCGCCTGGCATTGGTAACGCCTTCACTTTTTGCGTCCACCATAATCACAACCGCACCAATCAACAAGCCCAGATAATAGGTCATGAACCGCCAGACCAGCATGACCGCCAGACAGGAAGTTCCAGGGAGCAGTTTTCCAAAGTACAGGCTGAAAACGCCTTCCTGTGCGCCGGATGCCCCAGGCATGGGGATGTAGAAAGCGGAAATGTATTGGCACAGTGCCATCATCAGGATTTGCCCATATGATGCGCCGGTCAGGCCAAGTGCTTTATAGACACAGTACAGAATACTCATCAGCATCAGCAGTTGAATTGCACTGAAAAAAAGCTGCTTTATCCATTCTGTGGGATGCGCTTTCAACTGTTGCATGCTGTCATGAAAAGTATCAGCGGTTTTTAGCCATTTTTCCCGCATAGCTTCCGGATCTTTTGTCAAATGGAACTTTTCGATGATCGCTATCGCTATTTTTACCAGCCACAGTACGGGGCGACGACTAAAGTTAAACAGCATGACACCTATAATCGTGACCGTGTTATAGATATACCCGAATACCAGGATTGGCCAATAACTGCCCACATTGGAAAATGCAAAACCCGCATAGGGAATACCTACCAATGTGGTGAGCACTGTCAGCATAATTTGCTGAGCAATGAAATGGCACATAACGGCAGAAGTACCAGCGCCGACAGGAATCCCCTTTTTGTGTAAATGATGAACATGCATAGGCTGTCCACCTGCCGCACCGGGAGTAATATTGGAATAATAGCTTCCTTTGATAGAAGCCACACAGGAGTCAACCATGTGCAAATGATACCCCTGACTTTTAAGCGCAGAACGAACGCTGACCGCATCTATTAATAAATACCAAAGATAAAGTAAA
The DNA here is from genome assembly GCA_017626895.1 of Clostridia bacterium. Taxonomy (GTDB): domain Bacteria; phylum Bacillota; class Clostridia; order Christensenellales; family Aristaeellaceae; genus Ventricola. The sequence goes on from JAGAHV010000022.1 coordinate 9,914, forward strand.
ACACATAATGCGATAGGAATCGGCTTTGCGCCGGCTAGCGCAGCCAATGCTGCAGGCAACGTGCCGCTGATAATTCCTGAAATTATCACAATTGCAGTAGCGGCCACGATCAGAATTGGACCAAGCCATTTCTTCAAAAACTCTTTCATTGCATTCACTCCGTTTTATAAGCCTGGAAGTATTTTTGCCTCTGACAGGGCGATGATCGCATAAACATGTTTGAACGATGTTTGCATTTTGTCAGGGCAAATTGGTAGATATTCGTAGTTCCGTATACAAGCGTGAAAATAGCTATTTTGTGAAAATAGCTTTTTTTGATACCGGGGTCAAACGATATGGGTGAAGACTCAAATAATCCAAACACAACTGCGCTGATTTGCAGAAATCGTGGAAATCCACATATTCTGCAAATCAGTGCTTTGTGCTATAATGTTACCGGGGAGAGCATTATCCGACGTTCCAGTTGCAAAATAAAAAGATGCGATAAGTTAGCCGCTCATCACATCTGCAACGGATCGATAATGTTCAAAAGCTAGCGATATGATAAACCATTTTTTTGAAAAAAACAATATCTATCATGGGACCATTATCCGGGGTTAAGGTTTTAACTCATTATCCCTTTCTTCTTCAGCGTTTTTTAAGCGCGTGTTCCTTACCAAATGCAACAATTTCATCCGGTTTGCTTTCATCTTTTTAACAAATCTGCAGAAATCTGTCCGTTTTCATTTACGCACCCTGTTTTTTCCGTTATACTGACACATACTTTTTTTACGTCCATTCACGGAGAATGAATCCCTCAGGAGGTCCGGATGAAACTATTTCTGACCGGCAAACCCTGTTCACAGGTGCGCCACTGTTATTTTGTGCAGGGAAGCCATGTTTCATTTATTGTTGACTGCGGGTATCAGCGCCGGTATCCGGGAGATGAGGTTCCGCATCTGACCGAGGAACAGATTCGCAGCGCCTCCTATCTGTTTCTTTCCCACTCCCATGAGAATCAGTCCGGTGCGCTTCCCTATCTGTTTGCCAACGGTTTCAACGGACGCGTCGTTCTGACCACGGAAACCGCGCGGCAGCTGACCATTTCCCTTGATGATCCCCTGATTCTTGAGGCACTCAGCGTCCCGTACGATCCGTTCCTGCTGCCCGGCGGTCTTCAGGTTGTCTGGGGCCGGAGCGGTCACTGTTCCGGCAGCGCCTGGTTCCGCTTTGAGGAAAACGGACGCAGCATTTTCTTTTCCGGCGACTACTACGCCGGTGCCCGGGTACACGCCCTCGACCCCATTGTCGGCATTCGCGCGGACCTGGCTGTCCTTGACTGCGATTACGGCCTTGCGCACGGAAATGCACGGGAGGATCAGGTGGAAAAACTGGCCACGGTCATCTCGGAGGCACTGACGGACGGTCGTCCGATCCTCCTGCCGGTTCCCAAATTCGGTCGGGGCATCGGGATCATGACCTACCTGTGCGAAAAATTCCCGTTCACCGACATCTTTGCCGACACCCACTTTATTACTGAACTGGGCCATCTGGATGCCTCTGCCCTGTGGGTCCGTCCCGATTTCCAGAAAGTCCTTGATGCCGTCTATATCCGGGCCATTCCGGATGATTTTGTCGCCCTTGGCATCTACTTTGTCAGTGATCCTCAGATCGACAATCCCGCAACGCGCCAGCTGGCCTCGCGCATCATGGAATGCGGCGGACTCGTCATCTTCACCGGAACGGTGGAACCGAATTCCCACGCCTCCCTCATGCTCCATTCAGGCCAGGCACAGCTCATCCGGTATGGGGTGCACTGCACGCAGGAGGATATGCTCCGCATTGCCTCCCAGAATACCTTCCACCGGATTATCGCCTATAACTCCGACTTTGCCCCGGATCGCCCGGTCTATGAAGTCTGATTCCCGTCAGGGAATCTTTTTTTTGCACCCGTTTTCCTTAAAAATAGACCGTATCCTTTTCCGCACAAAGTCACTATAATGGGCGACATCACACTCCGTGTTCAGCCAATCCCACCAACAGACCTCATCCAGTCAGAAAGGTTCTCCATGCAGCGTGTCCATGTCATGAACATGACAAAGGGGAAACCGCTTCCCCTTCTGGCCGTGTTCGCTTTCCCCCTCCTGATCGGCAACCTTTTCCAGCAGGCCTACATGCTGGCCGATTCCGCCATTGTCGGACGGCTGCTGGGGGCCGGCGCCCTGGCCGCCGTCGGCTCGACCGGTTCCATTTCCTTCCTCTTCTTTTCCCTCTGCAACGGCATCAGCAGCGGCGGCGGGGTTGTCACCGCCCAGTATTTCGGTGCGGACAAGCCGGAAATGGTAAAGCGGACCATTGTCAATTCCGCCTATGTCCTCCTGTCCATTTCCCTTGTCACCGGCGGCCTCTCCTTCGCGCTGGTCCCCACCGTTCTCGCCTGGATGGGAACGCCTGCCGACATCCTGCCGGATGCCATCACCTACATGCGCATCACCTGCGCCTCCATGCCAATGGTCGCCCTCTACAACTATTCCTCCTCCATCCAGCGGGCACTGGGCGATTCCAGAACGCCGCTCTACTTTCTGATTTTCTCCTGCTTCGTGAACATCGGGCTGGATCTGTTCTTTGTGGGGCCTCTTCACATGGGTGTCTTCGGTGCGGCTCTGGCCACCGCGCTCTCGCAGCTGCTGGCCGGAGCAGGTTCACTGCTCTACGCCGTCCGCTTCAACGACTATTTCCGAATCAGCCGCCGGCTTTTCGCCTTCAGCCCCCGAATTGCCCGGGAAACCCTCCGTCTGGGACTTCCCATGGCCATGCAGTGGAGCCTGATTGCCATTTCCACCTCCTCCCTGCAGTCCTTTGTCAACCGCTTCGGCACCACCGCTGTGGCCGCCTATACGGCCACCTGCCGGATTGACCAGCTGGTTCAGCAGCCCTTCGGTTCCCTCAGCATGGCGCTCGCCTCCTACTGCGGGCAGAACTACGGTGCCGGCCTACACAGCCGGATCCGTCTCGGCTTCAAAGACAGCATGCTGGCCATGGCAGTCATTTCCATCCTGATGACCCTGGTCATGCAGGTTTTCGGCCGGTCGATTGTCGGAATGTTCGTCGCAGAGGAAGAGGTCCGTCTGCTGGGCGGCACCGCACTGCGGATTACCAGTCTTTTCTACCTCTTCCTTGGCGCGATTTACGTCACGCGCGGCGTTCTCAACGGTGTCGGCGATGCCTTCTTTTCCTTCCTCAACGGCATCGTGGAGATGGCCGGCCGAATCGGCCTCCCCTATCTCCTCGTGCTCCTTCCCGGTGTCGGGGTCTGGTCCATCTGGCTGACGGCGGGACTTACCTGGATGCTCTCAAGCCTCATCTGTGTTTTCCGATACCTGCAGTGGCTCCGGCGTCTCATGCACCGGACAGGCTCCGCCTGATTCCCTTCCCTGCGCTCCCGAACAACAAAAGGCACAGGCTGCTGTACATCTGTACAGACAGCCTGTGCCTTTTCTGCTTATTCCAATCTTTCCGCTGACCGTTTCAGCGCTTCCAGCAGTGCCTCGGGCATCTTGTCTTTGGCACAGGTCTGGTCATGCCGGACCGGCGTTCCGGGCAGTTTCTTGATAACCTCCGGTTCCTTTGTTCCGGTCAGTGCCGAAAGCTTCACACAGCATTCAAAATCATCCATCATTTCCACATCCAGCCCGCCAATGGCTGAAAGCACCGCCGGACCGAATTTGTACGGGCTGGCCGTTGAAACAATGACATTTTTGCGGGTATCTCCCGTCTTCTCCACATATTCGCGCAGCACCGCCGATGCCACCGCTGTATGTGTATCCATCAGGTAATGCTGATCATGCCAGCGCTTCCAGATTTCCGCCTTCAGCGCGACCTCATCCGCATATCCGCAGGCATAAACCGCCTGAAGCCGGTTGAGCATCTCCTCATCAATCTGATACCGTTTCTTCTCTGCCAGTTCCCGCATAAACGCGGCCGTTTTCTCCGGATCATTCCCCGTCAGGGTAAAGATCAGGCGCTCCAGATTGGAGGAAATCAGGATATCCATGGACGGTGCAACGGTCTTGAAGAAGGGACGCTGCGAAATATCATAGCTGCCCGTCTTAATGAAATCCGTCAGAACATTATTGGTGTTGCTGGCACAGATGAGCCGGCCAATCGGCAGACCCGCACGCCTTGCATAATCCGCCGCCAGAATATCCCCGAAGTTGCCGGTGGGGACACAGAAATTCACTTCCTCACCGGGCCGGATCTGGCCATCCCGGATCAGATCGGCATAGGCGGAGAAATAATAGACGATCTGCGGAACCAGGCGCCCGAAATTGATGGAGTTCGCCGAGGACAGCACCCGTCCCTGCTCATCCATCGTCCGGGCAAACTCGCTGCTTCCGAATATCCGCTTAACGCCACTCTGGGCATCATCAAAGTTTCCCTCGACGGCGATCACGTGCGTATTCCGTCCGCCCGTCGTCACCATCTGCAGGCGCTGGGCCTTGCTGACACCATCTTTCGGATAGAACACGGCACACCGTGTCCCCGGAACATCCAGGAAACCTTCCAGTGCCGCTTTCCCGGTATCCCCGCTGGTGGCAACCAGAATAAAGATTTCCCGTTTCTCCCCGTTCTTCCCCGCGCTGAGTGTGAGGAGATGCGGCAGAAGCTGCAGGGCCATATCCTTGAATGCCAGCGTGGGGCCATGCCAGAGCTCCAGCGAGTAGGTGCGCTCATCCAGCTTTACCAGCGGCGCAATCCGGGCATCGTCAAAGCCCGTCCCATACGCGCCATGAATGGCCTCTTTCAGTTCATTAACCGTAAAATCCGGCAGAAATCCGCTGAGTATTTTCAGTGCGCGTTCCTCATAGGACGCCTCCGCCAGATCCATGATCGTTTCCATTGAAAACTCAGGAAATGTCTCCGGTACATACAGTCCGCCATCCGGTGCCAGTCCGCGCAGAATTGCCTGTGAAGGCTGAACGCGTTCATTTCCTCTTGTTGATCTCATGTTTTTATCCCCCATTGTTCATGGTCACCCTGGATTCTTGATCCGGCGGCCACTGTTCCTCTTCAAAACCTTTTGTTTCTAAACGCCGCCCGATTATACACGCGCTCCCGCCGGAAAGTCAATGATTCCGCCCTGAAAAT
>JAGAHV010000208.1:0-2256 GCA_017626895.1 Clostridia bacterium
TACATGATACGCTGAACCGCTTTGTCACCTCCGGCCAGATTGCCGGATATACGGCCATGATTGTCCGGAACGATGAGACCTGCTTTGCAGAAAGCTGCGGATACGCCAATATCAAAAAGAAGATTCCCGTCACAACAGACACCATCTTTCCCATCGCCTCCATGTCCAAGGTCATCACGGTTGCAGGCATCATGCAGCTGTATGAGCAGGGTCTCTTCAAGCTCTGGGATCCTGTCAGGGAATATCTGCCCGGCTTCAGCAGCCCGACCATCGCCAGGGAAAACAAAGACGGAACCATTGACATCGTTCCGGCCGCCGGCGATGTAACCATGCGTCAGCTCTTTACCATGACTAGCGGCGTTCCCTATCCCGGTCCGGAAAACGCCGCCTCCCGGATTCGTCTGAAAAAGGATCAGGAACTGTTCCCGGATGGTCCCGTTTCAATGGATACCACCGCGTACTGTAATCTGGTTGGGCAGATGCCGCTGGCCTTTGAGCCAGGGAAACAATGGATGTATGGCTTTTCCATTGATATTCTCGGGGCTGTGATTGAAGTCCTTTCCGGCATGTCTCTCGGAGAGTACCTGAAAACGAACATCTTCGATCCCCTCGGGATGACCGATACCGGCTTCTTTGTTCCCGAAAACAAGCAGGAACGCACCGCCACGCTGTATCACATCAATGACGGCATGACGCCGGACAAGCGGCAGTATGCCACGGAAAAGCCTGCTTTTGAAAGCGGCGGCGGCGGACTGTTCTCCACAGTCCGGGATTACTCACGCTTTGCCCAGATGCTGCTGCACGGCGGCACACTGAACGGCGTACGCATTCTGGGACGCAAAACCATTGACCTGATTGCCAGAGACCACCTGACCCCCGAGCAGCAGATGACACACAACTGGGATACCCAGCGCGGTTACGGATATGGTCTCGGTGTGCGGGTCATGACAAACCCGGAGCTGGCTGACATCAACGGTTCCGTCGGTGAATGGGGCTGGGACGGTGCGTTTGGCAACTGGTTCTGCATTGATCCCGCAGAAAACCTGACCTGCGTTTACCTGACCAGCAATCTGCCCGGAGATCACTACCGCTTCATTCCGAAACTCATGGCCTCCATGTACGCCTCTCTCCCCTGAGCCACACAGGTTCATTCCCACAGCGGAAACCCACAGCTTCACGCAAAACCTGCCGGTTTTCTCTGTGGGAATGTCCTTTTCAGCATCTGAATCGTTCCAACGGAGGAAAACACATGGCAACAGAACTTGAAATTATGACCCACGCCAAACATTACATTGACCAGATGGCCAACGGCGTCAATCCTCTTACCGGCGAGCCAGCGAACGAGTCCGATATCATCAACAATGTACGTATTTCAAGATGCCTTTTCTATGTGTCCGATGTCCTGCGGCAGGTCATTGAAAAAGGCGGCCTTCAAAAGAAAGCCGCTGTAAAAAAGGCACCTTTTGCCCTGACTGCCGAGCAGATTGCCGGCTATACCTATGACAAACCACTCGCCGTCACCGCTATTGCAGCCCGTCTCAGCGCTCTGACTGACACTGACAAGATGCAAAAGCTCAGCTATAAAGTCATTCAGACGTATATGAAAAACATGGGCTACCTGGAAGAGCGCCCTGCGAAACAACCCGGAAAAACCCGTCCGTGGCCAACCGAAGCCGGGTTTTCACTCGGAATCTACACCGAGGACCGAAACGGCATGAGCGGTCCCTATACGGTCATCCTGTACAACACAGATGCACAGAAATTCATCCTGGAACACCTCGATGAAATGCTCCGGAATCAATAATTCCGGCATAATTGGCGGCAAACCGCCGCTCCGTTCCGTTTATCCGGCATCGGGAGAGATGCCGCAGAGACAGGCTGCATTCACCTCACTGGAATGCAGCCTGTCTCTGCAATTAAGACCTGTTTTCCATCCCGAGGTACGCTCTGACATCCTCCAGTCTTTTCTTTCCTTCTGTCCGGCCGATCTGGTACACACGCTCCAGCTGCTCCGGGTCGTTTTCCGTACGGGAGATTCCAAGCGCCTCCGACGGCGCAATGACCAGAATCTCCCCTTTGTCCGCCTTGTCCCAGATTCCCTGCAGCTGTTCGTTGTAAGGAACTGTGCATAAATAAACTTTACATTTCGAGCTTGAAAGCACCATGCTTATTTGGTATTATACCTCCATCAATTCAAGGAGATTATTACCATGGAAGCAGGGAATTTGAGTCAGAAAATAAAAACCTTTCTACCTA
>JAGAHV010000209.1:0-5695 GCA_017626895.1 Clostridia bacterium
ACAGTGCAAATGAATAACGACCTTCTCTCAGTCTAAAAATGCAAGTGTCAACGCAAAATCTTGCATTTTCGGTAAAAAAATCAACGTTTACTAAAAGTGTGTTTTTATACACACAAAACATCTTTTGTCGGACGAATCATATATTCAAGCTCAGATCTATCAGTGGAATAACCAACCTAATGCCCAAGTCCATCAGTCCGCATAGGTCTCTTTGTGAGTTTGGTACCTACAACCATTTCTTCCAGCAGAAACCCGCTTTATCATAAGCGGTGAGATTTTATCCACGGTCAATTAAGCCATTCAGGCAGAAAACCATCAATTTTATGGAATTTGGTTTCGAAGGTCCGGGAGATTCGATCTATGTTGCCCGGCGGCTGGCCGTGTAATGCACTTGAGCCCATTGTGACAGCTGTGTTTCAGCCGGCCATATCTGGCATTAAAAGCATGACCGACGCAGTAAGCAGACTCTTAACGAACACATGCTAAAGTCAGGAGCAAAATTCGATTGATCAAATCTGCCGGATTGCGGTATAATCTGGTCGGTGAAACAAATTGAGGAAAGAGGGTGATCGTCTGATGTCGGATTTGGTAAAACGGGATGTTAAAAATACGGTGTTTATTGATCTTTTTGCGCACGACGAATACCGACTTCAACTGTTTCAGACAATACATCCGGAGATAACGGATGTAACCGCAGATGAACTGCCGATTATCACCATCAAACCGGTGATCACGAACCATCTGTATAATGATCTGGCATTCATGTTTCGGGATAAACTGATGATATTCGTGGAAGCACAGTCCACCTGGTCTCTTAATATTTTGATTCGAATTCTGTTGTATCTGGCAGAAACGATTCGGGAATACCTGCATAACAGGAACATGGATATTCATGACGAAAAGATGCATAAGATTCCGATGCCGGAATTTTATGTAGTCCATACAGGGAAAAGGAAAACACCGAAAACAATTTCCCTGAAGAAGGATTTTTTCTGCAGCGAAATGTGCCAGTTAGATCTGGAAGCGAAGGTGTTTAGTATTGAAACCGACGACATCATTGGCCAGTACATCATTTTCTGTCATGTGATGGATGAACAGATTGACAAGTACGGCAGAGTGAGGAAAGCAGCGATAGAAACAGTCCGGATCTGTCGGGATCGAAATGTTCTGAAGGATTATCTGAATGAGCGGGAAAAGGAGGTTGTTGATATCATGAGTGCGATTTTTACTCAGGAATATGCCGTAAATCAGTACGGGAACGCTATGAAGCAAGAAGGCAGGAACGAAGGCAGGAACGAAGGCAGGAACGAATTAGCTCAGTTGCTTAAAAAGCTTTTATCGCTTGGTAAGAGCGAGGAAGTAGAGAAGGTAATAAATGATACGAACTATATGCAGAAACTTTTGAAGGAATATAGTTTGGTCGAGGGTTGAGTAACATTCGGCCTATTGTGCTCTTTGAGATAACGCAGTTTTTCCCTCGAATATCTGTAAAATAGTTCTAAAAACTGTCCGGACAGGCTGACACTGTATCGGAACAATCTGACCCTGGTTGGAATTCCTTATGATAAGACCGCAGCAAATGACCATGTTGCTTTCAAGCACCACAGCTGTAAGATTGAAAAAAGCATAAGGCATGTGCCTTTCAAATGTCACCGGACGGACCGAAAAAACATTCGGTCCGTCCGTCTGTTCATTCTTTCACAATTCCGTTCAACGTGATATACTTCCTTTTGTTTCGTTTGCATTTACGGAATACCTTTCGTGTATTCCGGCAGATTGACGAACTCCGGAGCGGCCCTGTCGCGCAGCGACGGTCTGTCCAGGCTGCGCGACAGGGCTGCTCCGTCAAATGACCAAAGCTGAGGAGGAGGTCCCCTTTATGCATCTCTCAACCATCTGTGTTCAGGGCGGTTATACCCCGGGAAACGGCGAGCCCCGTCAGATCCCGATCATCCAGTCCACGACATTTCGGTATGAAACCAGCGAGGACATGGGAAAACTCTTTGATCTCGAGGCAGAAGGCTATTTTTACACACGTCTGCAGAATCCGACCTGCGATCTGGTCGCGGCAAAAATCTGCGCGCTGGAAGGCGGAACGGCCGCCATGCTGACCAGTTCCGGACAGGCTGCCAATTTTTTCGCGCTGTTCAATCTCTGCAGCTGCGGTGATCATATTGTCGCTGAATCCAGCATTTACGGCGGCACCTACAACCTGATTTCCGTCACGATGAAACGCATGGGCATCGACGTCACATTTGTCCCGCCGGATGTATCGGATGAAGAGCTGGATGCTGCCTTCCGTCCAAATACCAAAGCGGTTTTCGGTGAAACCATTGCCAATCCCGCACTGACCGTGCTTGACATTGAACAGTTTGCCGCGGCGGCGCACCGGCACGGCTGTCCCCTGATTGTCGACAACACCTTTGCAACGCCGGTCAACTGCCGTCCCTTTGAATTCGGCGCCGATATCGTTACCCATTCCACGACCAAATACATGGACGGGCACGGTGCCTCCCTGGGCGGTGCCATCGTTGACAGCGGACACTTTGACTGGATGAAGCACGCAGACCGGTTTCCGGGCCTCTGTCAGCCGGATGAGAGCTATCACGGCATTACCTATGCGGAACGCTTTGGAAACGCCGGCGCGTTCATTACCAAATGCACGGCCCAGCTGATGCGTGATTTCGGTTCCATGCAGTCCCCGCAGAACGCCTTCTATCTGAATCTGGGCCTTGAAAGCCTTCATGTCCGCATGGCTCAGCACTGTAAAAACGGTCAGGCCATGGCCGAATTCCTGGCTGCGCACCCCAAGGTTGCCCATGTCAGCTACTGTGGCCTCCCGGGGGATCCCTACCATGCCCGTGCGCAGAAATACCTGCCGAACGGGTCCTGCGGCGTCGTCAGCTTTGAGCTGAAAGGCGGACGCGAGGCGGCCTCCGTCTTCATGCGTTCCCTGAAGCTGGCGGCCATTGAAACCCATGTGGCGGATGCCCGGACCTGCTGTCTCAATCCTGCCACCAGCACGCATCGTCAGATGAATGACGAACAGCTGAAAAAAGCCGGTGTTCCGGCCGGCCTCATCCGCATCAGCTGCGGACTTGAGGAGACAAATGATCTGATTGAGGACGTCGCCCAGGCGCTCTCTCAGGTTGAAGCCGAGGTGAAATAATGCCCATCTGTATTCCTGACCAGCTTCCCGCCATTGAAATCCTGCACCGGGAAAACATTTTTGTCATGCAGCATCAGCGGGCCTGTACCCAGGACATTCGTCCGCTCCAGATCCTCCTTGTCAACCTGATGCCCAAAAAGATACAGACCGAGACCCAGTTTTCACGTCTTCTCGGGAATACACCCCTGCAGATTCAGCTGGAACTGGTTGCCCCCAGAAGTCACGTTCCTGCCAATACCCCGCCCGAACACCTGAGTGCCTTTTACAAATCCTTTGAGGAAATCCGCCACCGGAATTTCGACGGCTGCATCATCACCGGCGCGCCGGTGGAACATCTGGAATTTGAAGAGGTGGATTACTGGCAGGAACTCACCGAGCTGATGGACTGGACCGAAACCCATGTTCACAGCACGTTTCATATCTGCTGGGGAGCACAGGCAGCTCTTTATCACAAATTCGGCATCCGGAAACACCCCCTGCCCGAAAAGCTGTTCGGCGTTTATCCGCATACGGTAGACTACCGGCAAAGCATTCTGTTCCGCGGGTTTGACGATGTCTTTTACGCTCCCCATTCCCGGCACACCACCGTCTTCCGCGAGGATATTGAGGCTGTCCCGAGCCTGCGGATCCTTGCCTCCTCCGCAAAGGCCGGCGTCTATGCCGTTTATGCAAAACATCATAAGCAGTTCTTTGTCATGGGGCACTCTGAATACGATCCCGACACCCTGCAGCAGGAATACCTGCGTGACCTTTCCCAGAATAAGCCGATTCATGTTCCCGAACATTACTATCCGGATGATGATCCGTCCCGGGAGCCTGTGGTCACCTGGCGTGCCCACGCAAATCTGCTGTTCTGCAACTGGCTGAACTACTTCGTTTATCAGACCACCCCGTATGATCTTGAGCTCATTCCCTCCCATCAGGAAAGCGACTCCTAATCCCTCCTTTTACGGCAAAAAGCCTGACATCAATAGGATGTCAGGCTTTCTTTGTCCGGGGGTTATTCCCCGCTGATTTTTGTATCGACAATCCGGTTCTTCCCGCTTCCTTTTGCGTGATACATCCGGTTGTCTGCCAGCAGGAACATCTCCCGCAGGCTGTATCGCTCCCCTTCCCGGGCCCGGAAAACGCCGATGGAATACCCTGCCTGGGTACTCCGTCCCTCTTCCTTCACCCAGGGGCGGTTCGCCATCAGCTTTTTCAGTTCCTGATCAACCACCTGCTCCTCCACATCCGGCAGAAGAACCAGGAATTCATCCCCGCCATACCGGTAGCAGTGGTCTTTCCCGAAGGAGTTGATCAGATCTGTTCCGGTTTCCTTGAGCACCCGGTCACCCTCATCGTGTCCGAAATGATCATTGATGGACTTGAAATTATCCAGGTCCAGCATGATCACCGTCATGTTCTTTCCCTCATATAGCGAATAATCCTGACGCAGCGCCAGGCGGTTGCGGATCCCGGTAAGCGGATCGTATATGGATACTTTCTGAAGCAGCTGATTCTCCTCGCTCAGATCCCGGGTCAGCTTATGCACCTCTTTGAATGCCCTCATCTCCGCATGCTTCAGTTCACAGACAAATACCAGATCAACCACAATGCCAAACAGCGAAACGAGAACTTTTGCCATATTCTGCCCGGTAAAATGGATAAAACTGTGATCGATCGAAAAGAAAAACAGCGTATAAAGAAACATGATAATGCCGGCGACAATCCCTCCGGAATAACCAAATAAGGCGGAGGAAATCACCAGGCCGGCAATCAGAATCATGTTGGGATTTGGAATATTAAACCGGTAAACAAAAAAAATCAGGAAAACCATCAGGGTTGCTGCAAGCAGGACACTGTACATCGGTTTTACCTGTACCTGCAGCAAAGACCTTCTCTGAGAGATGGTTTCCTTTCGCGTCGCGTTCAAAACTTTCCCTCCTGCATAAAAAACTCTCCGTCGTTCCAAATTCGTGATCATACACGCATTCTTCCATGAACAATTATACTGTATCCGGCAGAATAGTCAAGCTTTATAACCAATATACGTATGTAATTATTATCGTTCATCAATGAATTTCACAAACAAATTTCTATTCAATAAGACGCAATGACAAAGAAAAACCTCCGCACCTCTGAACGGAAATGGGTGCGGAGAGAACTCATTCTTTTTTCACACTCTGCCAGGCATATTGTACGATCCTGCACCTATGCTTCTTCTTTTCCGCCCCGGCATCTTTATCATAAGTAATGCCTGCCAGCAGGATAGGGCGGCCATAATTTTCCAGTCCATAGGTGTTCTGCATAATTTTTTCATATTTTTATGCAGCTATCATTCTGTTATCTGCATATTTGTCTGCGTATCCCCATGCAGAAAAGACAGCGGTACATCTGGAAACGGTCGAAATCAGCGTGGAAGATCGCATACTTTGTTCCGTCATTGCCTTTTGGGGTTCAGATGTTCATGACAAGATCGATAGTAAGCAGGTCGAAACCTGAAATAAAGATCCCGACCTCCATGCACCGCAAAAAAAGTGGAGT
>JAGAHV010000210.1:0-13251 GCA_017626895.1 Clostridia bacterium
GACATCGTTTCCTACACAGTCAACACTGACACGGATACAGTTTCTATCGCCCGCATCATGTACGGTGCAAGAGACCTCTCTCATCAGCCTGCTGAAACCAACGAATGGTGATCGACTCAGCTTAAGCTGAATCCGTAAAGGAAAATCTTCCATCCATGCCTGGCTTTACGGAGGCTTGGAAATGGTCATTGAACTGTCCGTTGATTGCCAAATGGATTTCCTGGGAGCATAATACGATTGCTGTGTGGAACAGGAGTCTGGCCCGGCCAATATCATCAAAGAGGTGAAAAGCGATGAACCGAAAAGCTCTTGAAGACCTGATTCAGGCGTGTAAATCTGATTCTGAATTGCTTGAAATTATAGAGGATGCTCTTCGTTCCTTTGAGGACTACCATACTGCAATCTACTCCATGGAAATCAGAAAACGGATTTTGTCTGGAACTGTGGATGTGCAGACGTATCAGGAAGAAATCGGGAATATGGATCAGCAGCGAACCAATCGTCACAATGCGATCATCGCCAATATCAGCGTGCTGAATCGCCTGGCAGAGCAGTCAGGGCTTCCGCCTGTTTATGATGGCGTCATTTCCAGGGATCAGCCATACAGACGGCAGATTGCAGACGCTGTGCTGAACTATGTCCGGGACATTGTTCTGGAGCGGCCGTAATTGTCCGATAGTGTTTAAAAGCAGAGGAAAAACGCTGTTTCCTCTGCTTTCTGTTTTTCTGTTTTTCTGTTGTCAGCGGACGATGAAAGATGAAACTCCCGGACCCGGGATCATTGCACAGCAGGAGAGACTTACAGCGAACGTTTGCTTTTTCGGACAGCCGCCATGTTGGTGAGGTCTCCATGCCGGATTTCAGGCTCCAGCGCCGTAGCGATCCTGTCCTTGCACTGCAGAAAAAGGGGCGCGTCAGGTTTGCACCGGAAACGGTGCGATGCGTGATAAAGCTGCAGTCACAGGTGCACCACACAAGTCTTCAGCTCCGCCGGCATTTCCTGTTCACTGAGAGGGGAGAATTCTCCGTGTTCCGCTTCAACCAGCGGCGACGTTCCGGGGAACAGCACCAGTCCGCAGGTGCCCGCCGCCATCGATGGGCACCTGTCCGCCTCACAGCCTGTCAGGCAGCGAAATCAGATCCTTCCAGGGGTAAATGTCCGCGGATCTCAAAGGTGAAACGGGCTATTAGGCTGTATGAAAGCCCCCGCAGAATTGATGGGCCAGGTCAGCTCAGTTTGTTGTAGATACGGTTTCCGATGCTTTGAACAAGCTGCACGAACACGATCAGAACGAGGCTGGTGGCAATCAGGTACTCGATTTTGTATGCCTGATAGCCTTTGCGGATGGCCACATCTCCCAGTCCGCCCGCCCCAATGGCGCCGCCCATGGCGCTGTATCCCACCAGACTGATCATGGTCAGAATAATGCCGGACAGGATGCCCGGGAAAGCCTCCTTAAGATACACCCGCAGAAAGATCTGCACGTTGGTGGCACCAAAGCTTCTGGCCGCTTCAATCAGGCCCGGATCCACTTCGCGGAAGGCAGATTCAATGACCCGTGCCACGAAGGGGATCGCGGAGATGGTCAGGGGAACGATGGCCGCCTGAGTCCCGATGGCTTTGCCTGCGATGGCGCGTGTCAGAGGGATGACAAGCACCATCAGGATGATGAAGGGAAAGGAACGGAAGACGTTCACGATAAAGCTGAGGGTGGAGTAAACGATTTTGTTGGGCCGCAGCCCGTCCGGCGCGGTCAGTGTCAGCAGCACCGCCGGAATAAACCCGAGAAGGACGGAAAAGAGTGTCGACCAGAGCACCATGGTAACGGTTTGGCCAAAGGCTTTCCAGATCATTGCCCACATCTGTTCATTCAGCATCTCATTTTTCCTCCCTTGCCAGATATCCGGCGCTCTGCAGATAGGACAGTATCTGCCCGGCGTCCTTTTTATCCACGTTCAGTACCAGGCTGCCCATGACGCGGCCGCGAAAATCGGTCATATCTGCCCGGCAGATTGAAAAGTCCACATTCAGCGCCCGTGCCATGGACGTGATGAGTGTGACTTTTTCTGCGTTCTCCATAAAAAACACCCGGATGTTGCAGCCGGATGAGGGCAGGGGATCAGCGGTTCGGCCGAGAAAGGACCGGACGTCATCATTGGGCATGACGAACAGCTCTTCCGGCTTTCCTTCCTGAATGAGCCGGCTGTCTTTCAGGAAGGATACACGCTCGCAGATTTGTTTGACGACCTCCATCTGGTGGGTAACCACCACGATGGTGATGCCCAGTGTGCGGCGGATTTCGGTCAACAGGCTGAGAATCTCCTGCGTGATATGGGGATCCAGCGCGCTGGTCGCCTCGTCGCACAGCAGTATTTTGGGGTTGAGCACCAGGGCGCGGGCGATGGCGACACGCTGTTTTTGACCGCCGGACAATTCTTTCGGTCTGAACCTGAGCTTGTCAGACAACCCTACCAGGGCAATCAGCTCATGAATCCGATCCCGGTTTTCCGGCCTGTGCGGATTGAGACCGGCAAAGTGCATGGGAAGCGCCACGTTGTCATAGACGTTCAGGCGGGAAAGCAGATTGAAATTCTGAAAAATCATGCCCATCTGCTTCTGAAGGGAACGGAGTTCGGCCGTGTTCATTTTTCCTACCTCGCGGCCGTCTACGGCAATGGAGCCGGACTGATAATTCTCAAGGCCATTGATACATCGCAGCAGGGTGGATTTTCCCGCGCCGCTTTGACCGATGATGCCGTAGATTTCCCCATCGCGGATGGTCAGGCTGATGTCCTCAAGCACCTGCAGGTTTCCAAAGCGTTTATAGAGGTTTCTGATTTCAATCATATCGCGCACTCTCTCCAATGAGCCGCAGGCTCTGTCCTCAAGAAAGGGCAGGAGAAGGAGTCTCCTGCCCATGGATTATCTGTACCTGTCTTACTTGACCAGATCCGCAGAAGGAATGACGGAGCCGGGATAAGTCTTATTGATGAAGTCTGCCACGTCCTGATTGGCAAAGGCAGCGATCAGGGCTTTGGTTTTGGCCGTTTCCTCATTGCCTGCCTTGACGACCAGATAGTTGATGTACTTATAGCTTTCATCACTGTCAGCGGCCTCGATAATGAGGGCATCTTTGGCGGGGTTCAGGCCGGCTTCAAGCGCATAATTGCCGTTGATGACCGCGGCATTCACATCTTCCAGGCTGTGTGTGATCTGCTCAGCCGCCAGTTCCACCAGCTCGATCTTTTTGGGATTTTCAGCCACGTGATTCAGATCGTAGAGATCATCTGTTTCACTCAGGGTGATGAGACCATTGTCTGCCAGCAGCTTCAGGGCGCGTGATTCGTTGGAACCGTCATTGGGAACGGCGATGGAAGCGCCTTCCGGGATGTCATTGATGCTGGTATAGGCGGCACCGTACAGGCCCATGGGCTCCAGATGGATGCCCAGGACTTCCACCAGGTGCAGTCCGCGGGTTTCATTCTGTTCTACGAGATAGCGCAGGGTCTGGAAATAGTTGGCGTCGATTTCCCCGTCTTCCAGGGCCGTGTTCGGCAATACATAATCGGTGAAGGGAACGACCTCCACTTCCCAGCCTGCCGCTTCCAGTTTGGCCCGGACAACGCCCTCAATGATTTCCTCATGCGGGACGGCGGTGGCGCCGATGGCGATGTGACGATCATCTCCGTCAGGGCCGGGAATCTCATCGGCCAGGGCGAAGGTGCAGAGCAGAACCAGCAGGGCGGTTAACAGAACAGCAATCAGCTTGCGAATCATGATGAATCCTCCTTTTAAGGTCTATGGCACCGCTGTTTTTTCGGTGCTCAAATTTGAAAACTGTCGCCGGATCATTGTCCGGTCAGCGCAATCAGTCAAAATGAATGTGACAGTAGCCGTTCGGATTCTTTTCAAGGTACTTCTGATGATATTCCTCGGCGCTGTAAAAATTCGCCAGAGGCAAACACTCCACCGCCAGCGGCTTGTCGTACCTCGTCTGAAGAACGGAAAGAGCCTCTGCAATAACAGGGAGATCACGTTCATCCGTGGAATAAATTCCTGTACGGTACTGGATGCCTTCGTCCTCTCCCTGCCGGTTGACGGAAGTTGGGTCGATGATCTTGAAATAGGCGTCCAGCAGGCTTTGAAGGGGCAGAACGGCCGGTGAAAAGACGACCCGGACAGTTTCGGCGTGGCCCGCGTGATGCTTCACTTCCTGATACGTTGGGTTCGCGGTAGGGCCGTTTGCATAGCCGACTTCCGTCTCGATGACGCCGGGAATCAGGTCAAAATATTTCTGGCAGCCCCAGAAACAGCCTCCGGCCAGGTAAAGGGTTTTTCTGTCCATGCTATATCCCGAATCTGTTTGCATTTCACATTCGATTCCGGCTCAGCAGGACGGCGTAGGATCCGCATCGACAGCGCATTGCCGAAACCTCCTTTCGATTTATGTGCATATTCTATCGATTAAGTAGACTATTGTCCAATATGAAAACCTGATGGCATGCAATAGGTTCTGCCTATCAGGCATTAGTTTCCGTCATCAGATGAAACGGCCTGCCTGAACCGGGTGGTTCCTGCCGGGAACTGGTACGTCGCCTGACGGCAGTGCATGCAGTGCCGGCCGGTTCTGAAGGCTTTGCGGCGTACAGTTCGGACACCTTCCGGCAAACGGACCCCGCAGATCTTTTCCAGGGTGTCGGGCGGATCACCGGCAAGCTGCCATTGCTTTCCGGATGGACAATTGGACATTTTCTCCTGATTTCGTTATAATGTGCAGCGTGTTTCTGTCGCACAGCGACAGATGGGAAAATACGGGCAGGAAGCGGCCCGGCGAAATGACCAGCATTGAGACCCATAATGGAGAAAAAATCATGACATACGAAGAAGCAGTAAAAACGATCAGGCCGGGCCGCTACCGGCATTTTAAGGGCAATGAGTATGAAGTGATCGGCATCGCCCGACACAGTGAGACGGAAGAACCGATGGTTGTGTACCGTGCTCTCTATGGAGAGGGGTGTTTGTGGACCCGTCCGGCGGACATGTGGAATGAGACGGTTGAGCGGGACGGGCATATATACAGGCGTTTCTGCCGCCTTGCATAGAAACTTTCCCGGGGGGCGATTGATGAGCTGTTGGAGGAGAGAGGATAATGACCAAAGCTGTACGCTATTACTCCAGGCTGGGGAACACAAAAACCATCACAGAGGCGATTGCAGAGGGCGCAGGGGTGAAGGCCGTGTCTGTTACAGATGAACCGGAACTAACGCAGAGGGACGATGTTCTCTATCTGGGCGGAGCCCCTTATGCGAATATCATGGCTCCTGAACTGAAAGCGTATGCTGAAAAGCTGGAATCCTCAAAGGTTGGAAAAGTGGTTCTGTTCACCACCTCCAACTGGTCAAGGAGAACCGTTCTCGCTTTGAAAAAGATGCTGAAAGCGAAGAACATCCGGGTGTCTGACGAGTACTTCTATGCCCACATGCTCCACATTAAGGGCAGAGTTGATGCGGCACGGGAGTTTGGAAGGAAAGAATGATCCTGTTTGAAAGCATCCATAAAGGGACGGGGAAATGCCGGAGGAGAGGATGAAATGAGAAACGCAAAAGAATACTGTACCTGCACAGATTACAAATGCCTGTGTCATCCGGTCAATCATGATCAGGGATGCAATCTCTGTATTCTGAAGAACCTGAAACAGAAGGAAATTCCCAGCTGCTTTTTTCATGACATCGACTGCGAAAAGCCGACGCCTGACTGGCATTACCAGGATTTTTCTGCACTGGTGGAAAAAGCAAAAGCCGAAGGGAAACTGTGATAAAGATCATTCGTACCGTTTCTGACCGGGGATAGGTGAGGCCCTGTCGCGCAGCGACAGTTTTACATATTCTGACCAGAATATATCATTTATCCCGGCAAGGATAAAATCAAACAGGAAACAATTTCGCTCAGAGAAGTGTTCTTTGGCGGAGTTGAGGGAAAGCCGGATTTCACTGCAAAGATTATTCATGGCGATTATAAAGGCGGGATCATTGCAGAGTATATGGGATACTGCAGGGTTTATGACAAGCAAAGAGCAGCTTTAAAGGATGATCCGAATCCTGAAAAGTGGATTGCTGCAACGATTGATGAATGCATAGAAAAAGGATTTTTGGTTCAGTACCGTACAAGTCATAGAACGGAGGTGGAGAAAGTTATGTTGGAGATGTATAACCCCAAGTATGTGAATGATGCAGAACGGAAAACAGAAATTGTGATGGATGAAATTAGTGTGTTACGGGAGGTTGGTACATCAGAAGAGACAATAAGAGGATCTTCTTGTCAGACATCACAACATGACACCGACCTATGCGCAGAGATGTCTTGATTACAAGCCGAGCGAAAATACAGTGATGGCTCTTTAACCAATATGAAGGTCATTGTGCCCTCCAATCCTAAAATGGTACCCGGATGGAGGACGGCACTTTGACAGTACCCGTGATCCACGCAGGTACTAATTTTTTATGTGCCGGAAGGAACATGAAGCGGTACACAAAGGAAGATATCGAACAGTTGAGTAAGAATCCAATAGTGCGGTCAGTGAATGAAAAACGGTTAGTATTGACGTTTGAGTTTCGTGTGAAGATGGGTATCAAGTGTATCATGGAAACAAGGGCGACCTCTGTGATGACCAGGTACCGGCTGGAACCGGAGCCGATTCCGTGCCAGATGATCAACTGCTTTTGCATGTTCAGCGATTATCAGCCGATGACACTGAATGAATGGATTGAGATCGACCGGAACCGGCGGGAAGGGATGAACGGATGA
Organism: Clostridia bacterium; assembly: GCA_017626895.1. Lineage (GTDB taxonomy): Bacteria > Bacillota > Clostridia > Christensenellales > Aristaeellaceae > Ventricola. The sequence goes on from JAGAHV010000210.1 coordinate 6,806, forward strand.
GAATTGGGCAAGCCAAAGGACGCCGCAGGTGCGGCGTCCTTTGAGTGATTTGAAAGGGAGTCATTCGATGAGTGCCAGCAATTCTTCTCTGGAGAGACTCATCAGAGAAGAACTGCTCTGACCGGAAATAATGGCATCGGCCAGTTCCCGTTTGGCTTCCTGCAGTTCCACGATTTTCTCTTCAATGGAATCGGCAGCAATCAGCTTCATGACGGTTACCTGTTTTGTCTGTCCGATACGATGAGCACGGTCGGTTGCCTGGTTCTGAACGGCCAGGTTCCACCACGGATCATAATGAATGACGACATCTGCTCCGGTCAGGTTCAGTCCTGTGCCGCCGGCTTTGAGAGAAATCAGGAAGACAGGGATGTCATTGCTGTTGAAATCGTTTACCAGTTTAAGGCGCTCCTGCTTTGGCGTGGATCCGGTAATTGTATAGAACGGGATGTCTGCTTTTTTGAGATCGGCTGCCAGCAGATCCAGCATCGAGGTAAACTGGGAGAAAACCAGCATCCGGTGTCCGCCGTCCATCGCACTCTGGATCAGATCCAGACATGCCTCGCGTTTGGCACTGGAACCATGATAATTCTCAAAAATCAGTGACGGGTCACAGCAGATCTGACGCAGCCGGGTAATTTCTGCCAGAATCCGCATCTTATCCTCATTGTTCTCTGTGGAGGCAGACAACAGTTCACGCATATGGACAACCTGCGCATCATAGAGTTTCCGCTGATCATCCTTCATGTCGGCAGTCTGAATCTCCTCCAGTTTTTCCGGCAGGTCCTTGAGAACATCTGTTTTTTTCCGGCGGAGAACGAAAGGTTCTGTCATTCTGGCCAGCTGCTGCGTTACCTCAGGATCCTTCTGTTTCATAATCGGAATTTCATACCGGGTGGAAAATTCGGAGGACGTGTAGAGGAATCCGGGCATGAGAAAATCAAAGATGCTCCACAGCTCTGCAAGACGATTTTCGATCGGGGTGCCGGTCAGTGCAAAGCGGTGAGCGGCATTCAGGACACGCACTGCTTTGGATACATTTGCCCGCTGGTTTTTAATCACCTGTGCCTCATCCAGAACGACTGCGGAAAAGTGAAGATTATGATACAGCTCAATGTCCCGCCGGAGCAAGTCGTATGAGGTGATGTACAGATCTGCCATGCCCTCGGCAGCGCCCTGAAGAATTTTCTTGCGCACACTCAGCGTGCCGTCAATGGGGACGGAGGACAGTTCCGGTGTAAACTTTCGGCATTCCTCGCCCCAGTTATAGACCAGAGAGGCAGGACAGATGACGAGGAAGGGCCGGTTATCCCCTGATTTGCGCTGGGAGAGCATCCAGGTCAGCATCTGAAGGGTTTTTCCCAGGCCCATTTCATCCGCCAGAATGCCGCCAAAGCCAAACTGAGACAGCGTGGAGAGCCAGCGGAAACCATAGAGCTGATAAGGACGCAGCTGGTCGCTCAGACTTTCAGGGGCTTCAAAATCCGAATCCCGGATGGTCTGGAAGGAGCGGACCAGTGACTTAAACTGCCGGTTCCGGGAAGAGGCAATTTCATCATGTCCCTCAAGCAGCTTGTCGACGTACATGGCCCTGTACTTGGGTAAATGTACGTTCCCTTTCAGCAGATCCTCCATGGTCAGATTCATTGCTTTAAGGGCCTGATCCATCTCAGACAGGGATTCCGGATTGCGCAGATCGACAAAATCGCCGCTGCGCAGACGATGCCACTTTTTCTTCTGACGGTAGCTGCTCAGCAGTTCAAGCAGCTCTTCTGAAGTCAGGTCGTTTGTCTTTATGGAAAGATCCAGCAGATCGTTCTCCAGTCGTATGGACAGACCGGTCTTCGGAGTGGGGCGAATGGAGACTTTTCTGAAGGAGTCGCTGCCTTTAACCACGCCGAAACGGGAAAGAGCGGCAACGCCATCTGTCATAATCTGCATCAGATGATCATCATCTGCCGGCTCTTCAAACTGCTGAGTCGCCGGAGACGGCGTATGGAAGTATTTTTGAACAGTCGTCAACACACGTTTTTCCTGGTCCGGATCACGCCCGAACTTGGAGGAGATGACGGGAGTAAAGCCGAGGATAACGCTGTTCTCCCCGTACTGGACAATGGTTTTACAGGTGATTTTTTCCTCAAGGTCGATGTAAAAGGTAAATTCGGGCTCAGGCGGAAGGAGATCGTTAAGGAGATCGCCCAAATGATCATCCAGAATGATCTGTTTGGATTCTCTGAGCGCAGGAAGAATGCGGAAGGCGAATTCCGGGAACTTCTTTTCTCCGATGATACATTCGAATTTAGCTTTGTTGCCGGCAAGCTTTATAAATGGTTTCAGGTAGCCGAGACCTTCACCGCTGACCCGACCAAATACCTCTGACTTAAGAATATACTGGTATTTGGCACCGGAAAGCATAAGGGGAATATTTCCCGCGATAATGATTCCGGTCAGCTTCTGTCCTTCTTTCTTTGGGGTCAGAGAGATCTTTGCTTCCGGCTGGATTTCTTCGACGGAGAGTTCACAGGTATCATTACGGCTGCCCCATTGGTAGAGAATCGTTTGTCCCTGAAGAAGGTCAAACAGCTGATCCAGTGTTGCACCGGTCATGGGAAGGGATGAACCGGCAGAGAGGTTGGGATAGTAATGATAACCTCTGTGTATCATGTTGTTCATGTTTCTGACGGTGGCAACCCGGGTGGAGATGAGCTGGAACCAGGGATCCGATGTTTTTGTGAAGGTCTCTTCAGAAAAGCGTATTGTGCAGGTCTTGCCCATAACCATTTCCTGTTCGTTTTCAACGGAACTGGTCAGAGCTTCAAAGCTTTTGATTAAATAGCGGCGGCCGCCTTCCTGTGCGATATCGAAGCAGAGTTTCAGTTCACCGTCGTCTTCAACGATGCGGGGAACAAGTTCAACATCTGCTTTTTTCACAGCTGCATCATTTTCTGTGGAAGCCTCCTGGTTATCGAGTACCTCACCACTCAGAATGGACAGCAGATTGGCACCGTTTTTGTCAGTCTGATCTCCCGGATTATGGACGCTGATGTACTGATGGAGACGCTTCCAGAAAAGGAGTCCGTGCGCACAGATCCTCGCCTTTGCAGATGAGTAATAATAATTGTATCCAAGCGTAGTTTCGCCGCATGAGCATGCAAACTCATGGATTTTCTGATGAGAGAGGGTTAGCTTCAGGGAATTCGAACCAACTTTCCCATCGACTTTCATTCCCTGGGATCCGTCACTTAAGTATCCTTCGTGGATATGCATTTCAATGTTGATTGCTTCTTTTTCCAGCTGCTCTGCCTGTTCTGCATCATACTGACTGATGGACATTTGCGCATCGTGAAACGCGGCTCTTGTACGATAAAAAGAGCCGGCAGGCAGCGGGGAGGTCATTTTTTCAAAGATATCGTATGCAGGGAGAAGCGTTTTCTTCTTTTGTTCGAGTTCTTCCTTTTCTTTTTTTCGCCTGAGCCGGGCTTCTCTTTCCTCAGGAGTTTCTTTCATAACGAAAAGTCCATGAACCGATTCCCAGTAAAACAACAGGCTGGCCACATGTCGGCAGGGAGTTCCAACCATCCCACTAGAACAATCACAGGAATAGTAGTTTTTCCAAGAGAGTTTACGTTTTGTATTGGAAACCCGCTCAAGCCGGTTCCAGTCGGGATAATTTTCCAGCTCTTCAGGGGTGCGTGGAACATTGCGTACCTCAACGTTAAACCCCCGGACTGTTTTACAGGATGCTCCGGACATGTCCGGAAGCGTCTTGAAATCGGTCACAATTCCGGTACGAGCATCATGCTCACCATTTTTCAGAAGCGTTTGATTGGTGAAATATTGCCTCCAGTTCCAGACATCGGATGGTTGAGTTTGACTCATATTGCTGTAAGCTCCTTTACAAACGTTCTATATTAAATGCCGCAGGTACGCTGTCATGGCCAGGGGACGAAAACACGGCTTCACAGAAAAAGCAGCCAGGTCATTCGGTGCAGCCCCGGTACACAGCTGTGGCAATTGTTACAGGTTTTGCGGTTTAAAAGAAATCCACATCATTCGTGGTTTCTGACCCACTGAAGCAGTTCTTCATATTTCATGCTGCCATCTGCAGCAGAGAGTCCGACATGAACCAGTTCCTCGTCCGTGCACTGAATACGGATGCCGTTCATTTCGAGAAAAATCAGCATGATGTATACACCGATTCGCTTGTTTCCATCGACAAACGCATGATTGGAAATCAGCGCATACCCCAGCCGGGCTCCTTTTTCTTCTTTTGATGGATAGAATTCCTGACTTCCGAAGCCTGCAAACGCACTTTCTAGTGCAGAATCCAGCAGCCCTTCGTCCCGTATGCCGACGCTTCCGCCGGTAGCTTCCGCAAGCAGCTGATGCAGATGCTTTACTTTTTCTTTGGAAAATTGATTCATTTTGCAAGCTCCTCAAAAGCAGCCCTGTGTTCACGTAGAATCCGCGCTGCAACGAAGTCGATCTTCTCATCTTCCGTCATTTCGATCTGCGGTTCCTTATCCAGATCAATAAGCAGAAACTTTGGCCTGTTGTTCTTGAATACGACAATATGTCCTTTCTTCTCAGCCAGTTTCGAAACTCTGGAAAAATTCTGATTGGCCTCTGTGGCTGTGACAATGGCGCCGGTATCGATATTCATCTGATCATCTCCTCGGCCATATCATAGCAAAATAATAGGTTGAATTCAACCTATTATAGGCAAGCTCCATTCATGGAAGTGTCAGACTGATTCTGCTCTTGCCTGACCAACGTCCATCTGATGAAATTGGCAAGACAGGGAATAGACCCGATCGGGAATTTTCTATTGGAAACACATTCGTATTGCACCCGATCGGGAATTTTCTGTTGGAAAACCATTGACATTGCACCCGATCGGGAATAAAATGCAAACAGGAGGGTGATTTGATGAGAACTGATAAGATTGCTTCCTTTGTCCGGGAAAACCGGAAGGCTGCGGGCCTGACCCAGGAGGAATTCGCCATCCGCTCCGGTCTCGGTCTGCGCTTCGTGCACGATCTGGAGCAGGGGAAGGAAACCGTACGCCTGGACAAAGTCAACCAGGCCCTGGCCATGTTCGGCATGGAGGCCGTACCGGGGCGGATCGAACGGAAAGAGGAGGAGTAGCCGTGAACGTGCTTCGTCAGGCCGGCGTATATGTCCGGGATCGTTTCGCAGGGCTGATTCAGGAGACGGATGAGGGCTATCGCTTCACCTATGATCCGGCTTATCTTGTCTCAGAAAAACCCAATGTCGTCTCGCTGACTCTCCCTCTGCGGGAGGAATCTTACACTTCCAGCACGCTGTTTCCTTTCTTCGACGGGCTGATCCCAGAGGGCTGGCTGCTGGGTGTAGTCAGTCGGAACTGGAAGATCGACCAGAAAGATCGCTTTGGCCTGCTCATGGTGGCCTGCCATGACTGCATCGGCAGCGTCAGTATCCGGGAGGTGGGGGCATGAACTGTCTGTGCTGCGGAAAACCGCTGAAGGAGCCGTTCCCCACCTCAGGGTGGCATCCGGCCTGCATCCGCCGCTTTTTCGGTACGAAAACGCTGCCGGAAATCGAACTGTCGGATGAGGCACTCATCCTGCTGGCGGAGAAGGCTGTGCAGAAGGGGCATACGGTGCCGGGTGTACAGAAGAAGCTGTCCCTCCATCTCTCCATGGAACACACGCCCAGACTGACTATGGTGGACTATCCAACGGGCTATATCCTCAAGCCGCAGGTGCCGGAGTTCCGCGCGCTGCCGGAGGCTGAGCACCTGGTGATGCAGATGGCAGCTGCAGCAGGTCTGTCTGTCGTGCCTCAAGCCCTTGTCCGTCTGACAGACGGTTATGCCTATCTCACCCGCAGGGTAGACCGGACGCGCAATCAGGACGACACAGCCGTGCAAATGCTTGCCATGGAGGATTTCTGTCAGCTGGATCTGCGGCTGACGCAGGATAAATACCGTGGCTCCTATGAGCGATGTGTGAAGGTGATCCGGCGGTATTCCTCGCGCCCCGGCCTGGATTTGTCCGAACTGTTCCTGCGGCTGGTCTTCTGTTTCCTGACGGGCAATTCCGATATGCACCTGAAGAATTTCTCCCTCATCGAGACCAGTCCGGAGAGCGGCGTCTATGTGCTGTCCCCGGCCTATGATCTGCTGCCGGTTAATGTCCTTATGCCGGAGGACAAAGAGGAATTCGCCCTGACCATGAACGGCAAGAAGATCCATCTGCGGCGCAGTGATTTCCTCCTCTTCGCAGAAGCTGCCGGCATTCCCAGGAAAGCCGCAGAGACGATGATCAGGAAGATGCTGAGCTTCGTTCCTTTGTGGCAGAAGTTGTGCGATGAGTCTCTGCTGCCGCTGGATTTGAAGCAGACACTGAATGAATTGATCCGGGCACGGTGCGTCAGACTGACGTAAAAAAGCCGCCTCCCCCCGA
>JAGAHV010000211.1:0-6409 GCA_017626895.1 Clostridia bacterium
GATCAGGACGTGGAAGCCTTCGACCGGCAATTCCCGCCCAAGGAAAAACTGAAACTGCCGGGGCAACTGTTCGACTGATCCACGGAGGACAATATGAATCGCAGAAAACGGAAAGGGTTTATCGCAAGTGGCGTTTTGCTTCTGAGTTTTGTTCTTTGGACATTTCTGATTCAAACGGTTGATGTGCAGCCCGTTGGTGTGAATGGAACAAGCGTAGGTTTTGCCGCTGTCAACACCTGGTTCCACCGCCTGACAGGCGTGCATATGGGCATCTATACGATCACGGACTGGTTGGGGCTGGTGCCCATTGCGGTGTGCATCGGTTTCGGCATGCTGGGCCTTATGCAGTGGATTCGCAGGAAAGGCATTACTAAAGTGGACAGGGATATCCTGCTGCTGGGCGGGTATTACATTCTGGTTATTTTAGGGTATCTGATTTTTGAGATGATCCCCATCAATTACCGCCCCATCCTGATCGACGGAGCCATGGAGGCGTCCTATCCATCCTCCACCACCCTGCTGGTGCTCAGCGTCATGCCCACGCTGCTGTTCCAGATAAACCGGCGGGCAAAGAGCCAAACGATCCGGCGTATCACAGCGGCGTTTGTCATCCTGTTTTCCGCGTTCATGGTGATCGGCAGACTGGTGGCCGGGGTGCACTGGCTAACGGATATCGTTGGTTCTGTGCTGCTGAGCGCAGGGCTGTATTGCCTGTACAGGACCGCAGCGGCTGCCATGGATCATTCATGAGAAGCGTAATGGATATGCATGAGATACAAACCAAACGACTGCTGCTGAGACCATTCAGAGAATCGGATTACGATGATCTGTTTGAATTCTTGTCCCAGCTTGCGGACGATGAATTTGAAGGCTATCCGGGGATTACCTGGGAAAACGGCAGAGAACACCTGAAATACCGCCTTAGGTCAGAGAAGTTTTACGCCATTGAGCTGAAGGAATCCGGAAAGGTGATCGGCAATACTTACTGCGGAAACCGGGATTTCGGAGCAAAGGAAATCGGCTATATCGTCAACAAGCGCTATCAGAAGAAAGGCTATGCCACCGAAGCGCTCTCCGCAGTGATTGCGCAGGTATTCCGGGAAGGCGCGCACAGGGTATTCGCGGAATGCGATCCGCGGAATGTCCCGTCGTGGAAGCTGCTGGAGAAGGTGGGCTTGCGGCGGGAGGCACATTTCAGGCAAAATATCTGGTTCCGCAGGAACGAAAACGGTGTGCCTGTCTGGAAGGATACACTGATCTATGCGATACTGGAAAACGATATGGGTCGGTAAAGATGCATGAGAATAAACCTGACGGTATTCTTTGAAGATCCTTTCTGGGTAGGTGTTTTTGAGCGTATCGACGATGGAAAACTGTCTGTCTGCAAAGTGACCTTCGGTGCGGAGCCAAAGGATTATGATGTGTGGGAATTCATCCTGCAGAATTATGACAGAATGGTTTTCAGTCCCGCTGTCTAAACGGAAACGAAGCAAACGGCGGATAATCCCAAGCGGCGGCTCAGGAACGTCAGAAAGCAAACGGAGCGCAGAGGGATCTGCACGAAGTCCCAGCAGGCGCTCCAGTTGCAGCGGGAAGAACTGAAGACGGAACACCGACAGATCAGCCGGGAGCAGAGGGACGCGGAAGCGCAGCGTCGTTTTGAAATGAAGCAGCTGAAGAAGAAGGAAAAGAGGCGCGGACACTGATGCAAGGAAATACAGAACGGCAGTCCAAACTGAAACAAGCGGCATGTGTTTGTATGCTTGCCGCAATGCTTTTCCTGCTGACCGGATGCAGAACAGGCAGTGTTTTTGACGGATCCAGGGTCTCTGACGCATCCGGGTTCCGGATGGAATACAGCATCCTGAATCGGGAGGAATCGGCTGGTCTGAACCTGACAGAGGGCGACCGTCTGCAGGTTTCTCTGTCGCATACAGAAGGAACTGTGGATGTGACCGTGGGCATGAACGGGAAAGAGCCGATCTACCGGGGAAACGGGCAGCAGAACGCCGAATTTGTTCTGGAAATTCTGGAAAAAGGAAACTATCATATTTCCGTTTCGGGATATCAGGCAAAAGGAAATATTGCTTTCATCAGAATTCCCGGAGGGCAGGAATGATGCAGGAGAAAAGAATAGAGGAACAGCTGATTGTCTGCGGGAAATCCTATCGTATCCTCCGGCTGCTCGGTCACGGGAAGGGCGGGTATTCTTACCTTGCTGAATCTGAGGGGCAGCCGGCGGTGATCAAGCAGATCCACCACGAACCCTGTGATTACTACGCCTTCGGCAATAAGATTGAGGCGGAGCAGAGGGATTATGAACGCCTGCGGGCGGCGGGCATCCGCATCCCGCGGATGCTGGCCATCGATACGGACGCGGAGCGCATTGTGAAGGAATACATCGAAGGCCCCACCGTTTTTGACCTGGTCAGGGACGGAGCGTCTGCCGAGCCTTATCTTGCCCAGGTGCGGGACATGGCGGACAAGGCGAAGGCCGCCGGGCTGAACGTCGACTGGTTCCCCACCAATTTCGTGGTACGGGACGGGCTGATCTGGTACGTGGATTATGAATGCAACGAATATATGGACGAGTGGAGCTTTAACACCTGGGGCATCCGCTACTGGAGCCGGACGCCGGAGTTTGAAGCGTATTTGAAAGAACATATGCCCGAAATTACGATCCGGGAAGAGCAGGTCACAGCGGAGGAATACATCGGTTTTCTCAAGCGTACCGACCTTGGCTCCCAGTACCCCAGGGAACGCTTTGAGGAGCGGATCGCCCGCCTGGTGAATACAGTTTCCATCAGCCTGACCGCGCGGAATGAACAGGGCCTGCTGGTGGGCGTGCTGTTCGGATTGACGGATTACGCCTATTGGCTCTACGTCACCGATCTGGGGGTGGACAGGGATTATACCCGCCGGGGCATCGGCAAACGCCTGATAAAAGCCGCCCATCAGCTGGCCGGCGGTGAAAAGGACATCGCGGTCTATCTGATCGCCAACAAAAGCGCTGTGCCGTTTTACGAGAAATGCGGCATGAAGAGGGCCGACGATGTGATGAAGTACAATCACATCGAATGGACGGAGTTCACAGTGACGTGAATGCGCAAAAAACTGTCAGTAAATAAACAGGTATGTTATGGGAATTAATTGTCTGAAAAGGCTTGACTCTCACACTATGGCAGGCATTACGATGGTCCTGAGCTCAAACATTCAGCTGAAGGAGGTACCGCCATGCTGAAAATCGGAGAATTTTCAAAACTGTCCAGAGTCAGCGTCAGAATGCTCCGTCACTATGATGAGATCGGCCTTTTGAAACCGGCTGAAATCGACCGCTTCACGGATTACCGGTATTACAGAGAGGATCAGCTCCCTACAGCAGGGCGCATCGCTGCTTTGAAGGATATGGGCTTTTCCCTTGCTGATATCATCAGGATCCTTGAAGTTTATGATGACCGTGAAAAACTGGAGAAGTTTTTCGCTGCCAGGCAGGAAGAACTGGAGGCCTTATCAAAGGATACAGCATATAAGCTGACGCTTCTGGACGCAGCCAGAAAAAGGCTGAGAAAGGAAGAAGACATGAGTTATAACGTAACCCTCAAAACCATCCCTGAGCGCTATGCCGCGACCATCCGAATGACCATTCCCCGCTATGAAGACGAGGGTATGATCTGGGGCAAGCTGGCAGAGGAAACCTGCCGGATGAATCTCGTGGAGGATGATCCCTGCCTTTGCGCGGTAACTTATCTTGACGGAGAGTACAAGGAAGAAAATGTTGAAATGATGGCCTGGAAGACCGTCAAGGGAAGCTATCCGGATACAGAGCATGTGAAGTTCCGCACGCTTCCGGAGGTTACGGTTGCCAGTTGTACTTACCAGGGCAGTTACACCCAGATTACGGATGTTTATACCGCGGTGATTGCCTGGATGGAGGCAAATGGCTACGAGCCTGCCGAGCCGATGTTCAACATATACCACATCAGTCCGCATGAGACCCAGAACCCCGATGAATTCGGGCGCTTTTGTAGCTTTGGTGGGTGAATAAGCGCTATATTTCACCCATGCTTTTATTTACAACTCCGTTCGCCGCCCTTGCGTGAACCTCCGTCGGCTGCGGCGGCATTTATGACCGACGGCGATGAACTCAAGAACAGATACATCGCTTGGATCGTCGGTGCCGCACATTGTAGCATCCGCCAGAGAACCCCTCAAGGGTTCCCTGCGGCGGCTGGTTTTGACCTCGGGCTTCGAATCTAAGAACAGGCGGATACTTTCTGACTGAAATCATGCTTCAAGACCATATCGACATACGTTCAGCCTTACGTAGTTCCTGTCTTTGTCTGCGTCGGTCATTTACGGCTTTTCTGAATGTTGACGCTTGCTCGGGTGTCATCTGACAACGATTGAACAGTGGAATGACGATGTCCGAACATTTGAGATATATCAGCGCAAACATGTTCGACAAGTTTTTGAAGCCATGTGCCAGTTTGATCAACACTTTAATAGTTGAGTTCACAGCTTCGCTTTTAGCACTGCTGACCTGGCATTGTATTGAATTCAGGATGTTGCTCCTATGCCTGGTGATCTTCTCTGAGAGTTCTACCATCGGAGTGATCGCTGATTCGGCGGCATCATTGATCCACTGATCGAGTTCAATAGCAGCCTGCTTTGGATCCGTCATGTGCAGGATAATTCGAAGGCCTTCTTTCAATTGATACGCCCTGTATAACTCTGGGTACGAATTCTCGATGAGCCGGATCTTTGCAACCTGGTTCTTGGTACAGTTTTCAGGACTGTGTCCCAATGCGTATCTTGTGCTTTTGATCTCCCTGTATTTGTTACGCAGCTGATCCAGAAACTGCTGATGTTCGTCAGAGAATCTTTCCTTACGAGGACGGCCTTTCTTCTTCGGCTGCTGGTAGGCTTCATCCAGCATACTGCGGAGTTCCTCTATCAATGACAATAACTCCAGCTTTCGCTTGCTGGGTCGTCCTATATTGGGCATGGAAGCGAGTTCAACTTCCGCATCCTGCAGTGCTTTGGAAGCTTCATTTTCTGCTTTGCGGAACGCTTCCTGCTGCAGCTCGAATTCGTGTTTTGCATGGTTTGAAGTTGCTCTGCGTACGTCATCAAGAGCCGTGTTCGCCCATTCGACGACATGGAAAGAATCAATACACCGGATAGCATTAGGGAAATACTCCTTGACACAGCTGTCTATCCATCTGGCCCCATCACCGGCAACGATTTCTATTTCCCTGCGCTCCTGCTCTGAGAGTTCCTGGCAGAACAAACTGAAGACTTCAGCACTGTTGCCTTCATGGACCCAGACGACGCGATTCCTATCCATGTCATAAACTACAGTGATATACAGATGACCTTTGCTATAGGATGTTTCATCCACGCAGATCCTTTTCAGGCCACGGAGTCGTATGGTGATATCCGGTTCAAGCCGCCTGTGTGCTGCCTCGATACAGTTGCCAACGGTACGCCAGTTGATCTCTTCGAACATGGCAACAGCAGACTTTGACATCTGGCAGACCATCCATGCTACTTCATTATTAAAGGCGGGAGTAAATCTGCTTTCCCCATCAGCCCAGGGGATGTATTCCGTTTTCACGCCATGCTCCGGGCACTCGATTCGTCGTGGCGTGTAGCAGATGAAAACTGGAACTCCGTTCAGATTCGGTGCTCTCCACATGGAAGGAACATCACGCTTTGTATCGTAACCGGGGCACCTCTTTTTACAGATAGGGCATCGTTTAGCAACGCGTTTAATGGGTCTGGCGTGAACCTTTATCGCGATCTTCTCAACAGGCTCCTTGTAGCGTTGAAAGTGAACAATACATGATTCAACAGATTTAACATGCATGCAGGAACTATTGAGATCAAGGCAAGTTTTCAGTATACTAAGGGATGAAGCCACTGGTGTTTCCTCCAAACTGTTATTTTGTCGCAAACAATTACAGTACTGGAAACCCAGTGGTTTTTCAATTGTAAATATACGTGATGAGTGAATTAGTCACCCACCATTAGTGCAGAAGACTCAGAAAATAATACCAAAAACAATACGCAATATCTAACCACGAACGTTTCTTCAAGCATTGCTGATTTTGATATTTACCAGGTTCAGAATCGGTATAAGATCAGCGGTGTTTTTCATATCATGCAGATAGCCAGCCTTATTTTGCTGCTTTTACAGGTAGCAATATTGGTTCCATATATGTTGAGGCAGCTGAACAAAGCAATTCTAGATCCTATGAACAGGGTGGAAAATGGAATCGATCTCGTGGAAAAAGGACACCTGGATACAAAAATCAGTAATGAACCAAGCTGTAAGGAAATTGAACATTTAATCGATTCCTTTAATGGAATGATATCACAGATCAGTTCATTAAAAGTGCAGGCATAC
>JAGAHV010000212.1:0-4067 GCA_017626895.1 Clostridia bacterium
AGATAGCAAAACGCTTAAAGATTAGTCAATCACAGGTCAGAACAGTTCTAGATAGCCTAAAGAGCAGTGGGAGACTCCATCGGGAAGGTCCGGATAAGGGTGGAAGATGGATAATTGATTAAGTGCAATACGTCTTACTCTATTCCAACAATGGGGTGTCGGCACAGAAGGTTTTGCTCTTTTACAGCCATACCTACAGGAGAACAGCTTACATGAAAGACATGCCATCAAAGGTTCATGACGCGATGTACCGGCAGATTCAGAGCCGGGGTTATGCTGCCCCAGTCGATGTGCTTATGGACATCGGTGTGCTGGATAAAGCCAGGTACGATGACTGGCGAGCCGGGCGGGTTCCGTTCCTGGAAGCTGTGTGTACCGCCAATCTCCACAAGCTGTCGGAGATGATGAAGGAGGTCAGGAGCTAGGTATAAAAGGTTTATCAGAATGAAGCACGGCCAGCTGTGCCTCAGTTACCGCTGGAAATTTTCTCCGGGCCGTTTCCCGGGTCATGGTTTTCTTTCATTTCTTTTGCCGGCTGCGGATGGAATCTGGCCATGTACGCCTGAATCAGGTCCTCTCTGCCCCGGAAACGAAGTCCCTTATGACAGAGCTTGCGGGCCACATCATAGATGACAGCAAACAGCGGAACGCCGATGATCATGCCGGTAATCCCCCATATGCCGCCAAAGAGAATAATGGCAAAGGTGACCCAGAGGCCGGAGAGACCGGTGGTATTGCCGAGAATTTTCGGGCCGATGACGTTCCCGTCCAGCTGCTGCAGAATGATGATAAAAACAAGGAACATCAGGCTGTAGATCGGTTTTTCGAGGAACAGGATCAGCAGACACGGAACGGCACCGATAAACGGGCCGAAAAACGGGATGATGTTGGTGATTCCCACCACCACGGCAATCAGCGGAGCGGAGCTGAATCCCATCGCGACGCAGCCCAGGAAGCAGAGAATGCCGATGATCGCGCTGTCCAGCAGCTTTCCCATAAAGAAGCCGTTGAACATCTCATCCGCAAAGCGGACCTCCCGTTCAATCCGGTCCGCCCATTTGGTTGAAAAGACGCTGCGCACAACCAGCTGGGCCTGGGCCGCAATGCGCCGCCGGGTCGCCAGCAGATACACGGTAATGACGATGGCCAGCAGCAGATTGCTCAGAAGACGAAAGAGAATCGTCACATACGTGGCCGTTCCGGAAAGCAGCCGCTGGGCAAGAGGCATCAGCCCCGTATCCCGGAAAGCCTGGATCCGGCGGATGATCTCGCTGGTCGCCACCGCCCAGGCCCTCTGCAGTTCCGGATCAATGGACACCAGTTCCTCGATCTTCCGGTTGAGTTCCCTCAGCTGTCCCGGAAGGGAATTGACAATGCCCATAATGCTGTTAAAGACGCGCGGAATGACGATGAGAATGAGCAGCACCACCACCGTGATAAACAGCACGATGGACAGGAAGATCGACAGACCCGAGCACAGCCGCCGGTGCTTCTCGCCCAGCACTTTCAGCAGCAGATTCTCGATTTTCCCGCACAGCGGCGTGAGAATATAGGCGATGACCGCCCCGAACACAAACGGCTGCAAAATCCGCAGTGCTCCGTTCACGATGCCCATGATCCCATCGATTCGCAGGAGTGCAAAGGCCAGCAGAATCGTCACGCTAAGAACGGCCACCGCAGTAATTCCCGCTTTCACATATCGTCTGTTTTCATCTTTTCTCATAATCATCCCTGTCTTTCTATCTCCCCTGGAAAAATGACGTCAACGGTTTCGTCTTGTCCGGCTCAGCGAACCGGTCATCAGAACAGCATCCGCAGCTGGCCGGAATCGCTGCTGACCTCGATTCTGGCCGTACTGACCATCTCCGGCTCACTGCCTGCCACATGCTTGCCGCGCAGATACTGGGTATTGCTCAGCGAGGACCGGATCAGGTTCAGCACATAGATGTTGTCAAACCGGCTGTAGATCGATTCCCCGCTCAGTCCGGTAAAACAGATCAGCTGGGTATTGTTCTTCTTTGCCACCTCCATCAGCGGGATCAGCAGATGCGCCGCGTTGGTCTGGGCAAATGGATTGTCCATCACCAGGACCTTTCCCTCGTTCCGGTCAGCAAAGATATCGGTTTCCTCCCAGCGCATATAGTAGAGGAGACTGGAGAGGATGACAAAGGCCGAGAGGAATCCCTCGCCGCCGGAGTTTTTCGCCACCTCACTCCAGGTAATCTGCAGTTCCCGCTGCGCCTCAATTTTGTACAGCTGAATCCGCACATTCCCGATGCCGATGACCGTGTCATACAGTTCCTTTGTCGTCATCCGTTCTCCGACAAAGTCATGGATGGCCTCCCCCTTTTCAAGGAGAGCAATGCCCTTTTTCGTCAGCTCATCCACCATATCCGCGATTCGGGGCTCAAACACCCGGACATTTTCCTCCCAGTCCGGCAGCGTGATCTTGAGCATTTTCAGCGGCTTCCCGCGGACCTGCACCGTCGAATTGCGGTCAATCCGGCCCATCTGCACATGAATTTCATGGGTGTATTCCTTCAGTGCCGCAATCACATGCGTCCGTTCCTTTTCCACGACCGCAATGTCCACCATCAGCTTGGCCATCAGGTCCCGATACGACTGCAGCACCATTTCCAGCTGCCGCAGCACCTGACCGGCATCCTCCGTCAGCGCCAGAATCGTCTCAAGCGGTTTCTGATAATACTCCTCCTGAAATTCCTCAATGCGGATCACCTGCTGGAGCACCTTCTCGGTCCGCCGTCTTCTGTCCCGTGCATTTTCCGCCGCCTCCCGGTAAGCCCGCTGCAGACTGCCGGTAAAGCTGCGCAGCGCCTCCTCCGTAAACCCGGAGAAATCCTCCTCAAACCGGACCGGCTCTGTCACCGGAATCTCCTGGAACTCAGAGAGCGTTGTCAGGTTCGCACTGTAAAGCCGGATTCGGCCGGCCAGATCATTGGCCGCCGCCTCATGTTCCTTCCGCTGATGAACCAGCAGGTTTTTCCGCTCGGCGTAATCAATGACCGGCACCTCATCCCTCATGAGCGGTTCCTTTGTCCCGCAGTCCCGCATCATCCACTCAAGGATCTGGCGCAGTGCTTCCTCTTTTTTCCCGTGCCGGATCTCAAGGGCATGCACATCGGCCGAAAGCTCCTGAATCTTCCCGGCAAAGGCCTTCATCTCGGCCTCCGCCTGATCCTGCTGCGCCGGGCTGTACTGCACCCCCTGCCAGTCCGCGGGCTGAAAACCGTATTTCTGCGCCCGGCGGTTCAGTTCCTTCTCTGCCTTCTCGAGCCGCTCATTGGCTTTCTTGCGGGCCTCCTCCAGTTCCTGCTCTTCCCTTGACACGGTCTCCGTAATAGCCCTGTACCGGGCAATCAGCGCCGGAACATCCCCCTCAAGGGCCGGGTTAAACTGCGCCGGTGCATCCGTCTGTTCGTACCACTCATAGGCTGACAGTTCCCGCTGAATCTCGCCGGCCTGAAACCGGAGCTCGTTCTGCCGCGTCTCAAGGATCCGGCCCTCTTCCTCATTTTTCTGCAGTTCCACCTGCAGTTTTTTCTTTTTCCGGTCCAGGGCCAGCACCTTTTCCTCACACGCATGCAGTGCCTGCATGGCCAGGAGATAGCGTTCATACGCCTGCGTAAGCCCTTCCAGTTCCCGGCTCTGCCGCTCCTTTCTCTCCATGCGGCGCTCCAGTTCCGCCAGTTCCTTTATCAGCGCCCGGAGCGCTTCCCGGGCAGCGGCCAGTTCATCCATCGTCCGGTGAATGTCTGCCTGCAGGGCGGCCAGCTGCTTTTCCAGTTCATCTATCCCCGCCCGGGTCTCCTCATAATCCCGCCGGGTCACTTTCTGTGCATTGATCCGGGTCCGGCGTTCCAGGTATTCCCGGTGCTCGGTGCGCCGGTGCTCGATTTCCTCATTTTTTCGAAAAGGGTAGAACCGTACCATTGAACGCACGGGTATCGCGATAATACAATTGTTGTTTGGGAATAAGTGCTCGTTGTAATCAATTTTCAGAAACTGTGCTATAATGAACTATAAACCAGAAGGAGACAGCACAGATG
>JAGAHV010000213.1:0-20277 GCA_017626895.1 Clostridia bacterium
ATCAGCCGGCAGGCCGTCTTAATGTACTCATCCCCGGCCTTATGTCCCTGCTTGTCATTGATCTGCTTCAGATCATTCAGGTCAAAGACCACCACGCCGAACTTTGAGACCTTTTTCTCTTCAATCCGCCGGTCCATCCGCTCCTCTGCCTCGTTATAGGCATGCTTGCTCTTGACGCCGGTGAGCGGATCGGTATAGACCATATTCATGGCCGCGTGAAGCTGCTCTTTCTGCTGCAGTTCCCGCCTCAGCGCCTCCTCCATCATCCGCTGGCGTTCGTTGCTGATTTTTTCCGCTTTCAGCTTCTGCACCAGCAGGAAGATCACGATGAAGAAGATGACGGAGATGAGAATAATGACCGCCAGCCAGTTATCCCTGAGAAACCGGGCCAGTGTCACACGCCGGTCGGACTGGACATACGACGCAAGAGCCGCATCCATTTCATCCGCATTGCTCATGACGGCGGTCTTGTTGAGGATAAAGTAACATTCCCGGTCAGCCCGGTTAACGGCAAAGGAAAGCGGGATGGATTCCCCGATGGGAACATTAAAGAGCTTATAGCGGTTGAACAGTTCCTCGGAGATGGAGAGCCGGTAATTGCTGAGGATGGCGCAGTCTGCTTTCCCTGACTTGACGGCCGAGAGAATCTCTTCCCGTGAGTTGTATTTCAGTACCGATGATTCCGGGAACCGGTCCATGATAAACGTGTCAAGGTTCAGGTCCCCTTTCCCTGCTGCGATGACCAGGTGGTTGTCTTTGGAAATCCGCTGCAGGTCCGAAACAGGCATGACCGCGTTCATTTCGGTATTCATGACCGGATTGGTCAGGCGAAGCCCCATCTGATCGGCGTCATAGGAACTCAGGTAAACCGGAAAAACGCAGTCAATCTCGCCGGCCTTCAGTGCTTCAATTGCTTTTTCCGTCGATTCGAAAGGAAATGTCTCAAAGTGAATGTTGGTGCTTTCCAGCCGGGTTTCCGCAAAGGCCAGGTAATCCTTGAGTGCCCCTGTCAGTTCCCCTGTTTCCCAGTTTGTCTGACAGAACGGCAGATAATCCTCCCGGTAACCTACCCGGATGCTGCCGTGATCCCGGACCCAGTCCTCCTGTTCAGGCGTCAGATAAGTGTGCGTGCGCACGCTGTACAGCCGCTCTGCATTGAGTTTATCGAGAAATAACGGATCCTCATCCTGAATGCCGGACAGGGCGACGTTCAGTTCCGCCAGGAGATCCGGCCGGTTCCGGTTCACCGCGTAGTAAAAATCCGAGGAGCCAATCCGGCACAGCGGAATGACTTTCTGTTCGGAACTGAACGTATAGATGGAAGCAAAGCCATCCAGTTCCCCGCGGATCACCTTCTCGAGGGCCTCATTCTCCTCGTCCAGCATGGGAATAATGTCAATGGAAACCCGGTTCCGGTTCATCCATTCCCGGAGGAACCCTTCCTGCACGCTTCCTTTGTTGACGCCGATCCGCTTTCCGTTCAGGGATGCCGGATTTTCAGCCGTAACGGCCCGGTTCTCCGCATCGATATAAATGTAGTAGGATTCAGAGCCCATGGGCAGATCCGGGAAAAGCATCTGGTCAACCCGTTCCGGGCTGTAGGAAACATCGCTGAGCAGATCAATTTCCCCGTCTTTCAGCATCTGGAACAGCGCCGGCCAGCTCCCCTCCACATACTCAAAGTTCCAGCCGGTATACGCGGAAATCTTCTGCTGGTATTCATAGTCAATTCCGCAGCGTCTGCCAAAACGATCAAAGTAACAGAAGGAGGAGTCATACCAGCCGACCCGGACGGTCTTTTTGTCCGTGTCAGAGGCCTGACCGGCAATCGGGAGAAGAAAGAGACCCACAATGACAAAGAAGAGAAGGAATAGCGGTTTCCATCTCTGATTCCTGATTTCCTGCATAGTTCATCACCCTCCGAATCGTTCTGCAACTTCTTTCCTGTTTCTGTACAAAAGGAATCAGGGCCTTATCCCGTCAAACCAACTCAGAACATGCAGCCATCTGCGTCTGTCCGCGACAAACCGCCGATTCAACCCGGGTCAGGCATAAATCGGCAGCAGGTAGCTACGCACAGAGTATTTTTTATAGTTTATCATTTTTTTCCAGGTCTTTTCCATACTTTCCGCGTGATTTGAATGTTCCAAAATGGTACCTTTTTGTTTCGACGTGTTTCCTGTGGCGGTCAAAAACGCCCCTCTTCCGGAAGATTGTCAAGCCCGTCAGCTTATGCTAAAATACGGTTCACCTGACCATGGTCAGGCAAATGAGCGGCAGTCAATGGACTGTACATGAACAAGCGGAGGAACCTCACATGAAATTTGTCTCCTGGAACGTCAATGGTCTGCGTGCCTGTCTGGGCAAGGGCTTTATGGACTACTTTACCGCCAGTGATGCGGATTTTTTCTGTCTTCAGGAAACCAAGATGCAGCCAGGTCAGGCAGAGATCAAAGATGACCGGTATCATCAGTACTGGTATTCCGCGGAGAAGAAAGGCTATTCCGGAACCGCCATTCTGACCCGGCATGAGCCGCTTTCCGTCGCCTATGGAATGGGCAAAGACGAGCACGATCATGAAGGGCGCCTGATTACCCTTGAGTATCCGGACTATTACCTGTGTACGGTCTATACGCCCAACAGTCAGAGAGAATTGACCCGGCTCACTTACCGCCTCCAGTGGGAAGCGGATTTCCTTCAGTACTGTCAGGGGCTGGATCAAAAAAAGCCAATCATCGTCTGCGGCGACATGAATGTCGCACACAGAGAGATTGACCTTAAAAATCCAAAGACCAACACCGGCAATGCCGGATTCACCCCGCAGGAACGCGAGGCCATGACCCGTCTGCTTGACAGCGGATTCACCGATACTTTCCGTTATCTGCACCCGGATGAAACCGGCCGTTACAGCTGGTGGTCCTATATGTTTAAAGCACGCGAAAAGAACGCCGGGTGGCGCATCGATTATTTCCTTGTTTCCAACCGTCTGGCCGGCCGCATTCAGTCAGCAGAGATTGAGGATTCGATTCTTGGCAGTGACCACTGCCCCGTCACCCTCACCCTGGCCGACTGAACCCGTCCGTTCAGGTTGTCTCCCGCGGGCCTCTGTTTTCCCCTTCAAAGACCAGTCCCACCGCATCCGGTCCCGTATTGGAAAGGACGGCGGCACCGAGAATTCCCATGCCTGCAGGCGGATAACCCATGATCGCCTCGCAGGTTTTTTTGTATTCATCGAAATATTTGTCCTCGGAGGCCATGATGTAATATGGCTTTCCCGGGACAATCCGGCTCTGCATCAGCTTGACAATCCCCACCATGGCTGCATGCTCACCGCGAACTTTTTTGAGGACACGGCTGACCCCGTCATTCAGGGAAAAAATCGGATGAATGCCCAACAGATCGCCGGTAATGGCCGCCGCCGCACTGATTCTGCCGGATTTGCGAATCCATTTGAGGGTATAGGCCACCAGCAGAATTTCCATTCTTCCATAGCGGTCCTCAAGGTACGCGATCGCCTCATCCATGGTGGCGCCGCCATCAAGCAGAGCGGCCGCCTCAACAATCGGCTGGCCCTGGGCGGCCGAATACATCCGGCTGTCCACAATACGAATGGTCATCCCTGATTCCGGATGCTGTCGGCGGAATGTCTCGGCCGCCCGGTGGGCGGCGGCATTGGTGCCCGATCCGGTGGCGTTAATGGACACATAAATAACGCCTTCTTTTCCCGCCTCGGCATATGCCTCAAAACGATCCAGAAATTCATACTCCGTAATCTGGGAGGTTTTGGGCAGATCTTTTGCATTGCGGAGCATGGCGCAGAACTGCTGCGGAGTAAAGTCCTGGCGTTCCACATAGCCCTCTCCGTCCAGCGCGATCTTGAAACAGATCAGATCAATGCCGTTTTCCCGCAGAACCTCGTCTGACAGATCGCAGGTTGTATCTGTCAGCAATGCAATGTTTCTCTCTTTACTCATACCTTCCTGTCACCTGTTCTGTTTTTCATCCCTCTGAATCAAACCCGCTGCCTATGCCGGGATGGGTTCTGTCCCAGCGCTGAAAAACGATGGATCCTCCGGTCCATGGCTCAAATTTCGTGAGCACTCAACAAAAAGTACCTGCCGCCTTCGCGGCAGGTACTCATTTTTTTCAAAGATGTCCGAAAATTAAGCTTTTCCATTGCAGCCCATTACGTTCACAATCTTATGACGCACCATATCGCGAAGAGCAATACGTGCCGGTTTCAGATACTGTCTCGGGTCGAACTGATCCGGATGCTCGGCGAACTGTTTCCGGATGATGCCGGTCATGGCCAGACGCAGGTCGGAGTCAACGTTGATCTTGCACACCGCCATGGAAGCGGCCTTGCGCAGCAGATCCTCCGGCACGCCCTGAGCACCCGGCATATTTCCGCCGTACTTGTTGATCATGGCCACATACTCCGGCATAACGGAGCTGGCGCCATGGAGAACGATCGGGAATCCGGGGAGACGGTTGCCGACTTCCTCAAGAATATCAAAGCGGAGCTTCGGGGTTCCCTTGAACTTGTACGCACCGTGGCTGGTTCCGATGGCGATGGCCAGAGAATCAACGCCGGTGGACTTGACAAACTCTTCGACCTGGTTGGGATCGGTATACATGGCATCGCCCTCGGCGACCTTGACATCGTCCTCAACACCGGAAAGGGTTCCGAGTTCGCCCTCAACGACCACACCGTGGTCATGAGCATACTCGACGACCTGACGGGTTACCTTGATGTTCTCCTCGAAAGGCAGGGAGGAACCATCGATCATGACAGAGGTGAAGCCGCCGTCGATGCAGGCCTTGCAGGTCTCAAAATCCGGGCCATGATCCAGATGCAGAACGATCGGGAGATCCACGCCGTTGTCCTCGGCATCCTGGAGAGCAGCCTCAACCAGTTTGACCAGATAGATATGCTTTGCATAAGCACGTGCGCCCTTGGAAACCTGCAGGATAACAGGGGCCTTCTCCATTGTGGCGGCCTCGGTGATGCCCTGGATGATCTCCATGTTATTCACGTTGAATGCACCGATTGCATAGTGGCCTTCATAAGCCTTCTTAAACATTTCTGTAGATGTAACAAGAGCCATGGGAAATCCACTCCTTTTAGCTGAAGTCTTCGCTAATCACTTTTTAGCGGTATCAGTATATCAATTTTTTCTCTTTTTGACCAGTCTTTTTCAATATTTTCCCGTAAAATTGTCTGCGGCCGCCTATTTCAGGCACTTCTGTGCTATAATCCCACTCAAGTCAGATCGTATTGGAGGAACAACATGCTGTTTATGGCCACTGCCGCATTCGGTCTTGATGGACTGGTTGCAGGCGAACTGAAACGAATGGGACTTCCCGCCTCTGCCGTCAACGGAGGCGCTATGTTTGAGGGGAGTTTTGAGGATGCCATGCGTGCCAACCTGTATCTTCGCACCGCAGACCGCGTTCTGCTGGTAGTCGGTACCTTTGAGGCACACACCTTCGAGGAACTCTTTGAGGGAGTTGCCGCCCTGCCCTGGGAGCAGTACCTGACCCGGGACTGCCGTTTTCCTGTCAGCGGCAACTGTGCACGCAGCCAGCTGATGAGCGTGTCGGACTGTCAGGCGATCACCAAAAAGGCCATCGTCCGGCGTCTGCAGGAAAAATACCACATCAGCTGGTTTGAAGAGTCCGGCGTCACCATTCCCATCAGCGTTACGCTGCATGCCAATCAGGCGCGGCTGACCATCGACACCTCCGGTCAAGCCCTGAACCGGCGCGGCTACCGCACCTGGAACGGCGAGGCGCCCCTTCGGGAAACACTGGCCGCGGCCCTGGTCGACCTTTCGCCCTGGCACGGCACTCTCCCTCTGGCCGATCCTTTCTGCGGCACCGGCACTCTCCTGATTGAGGCTGCGTTCAAAATGAGTCATCGTGCCCCCGGACTCACCCGCACCTTTGCCATGGAGCAGTTCCCCTATCTTGCCCCCGGCTTTCCCCGTCTCCGTGAGGCCGCCCAGGCGGAATTTGATCCGTCCCTGATCGAGGGAATCTCGGGATCCGATATCGATCCGGAGGCAATCACCCTGGCCAAACGGCATATCGTTCAGGCAGGTCTTGGCGGGCGTATCCAGGTCCGGGTGGCCGATATGCGCGACTTTCATCCGCAGGATAGGTACGGCGTTTGTCTGTCCAATCCCCCCTATGGGGAACGGCTCTCGGACCGGAAAGCCTGCGAAACCCTTTACCGTGAACTGGGCCGACTCATGGCCGCAAACCCGGGCTGGTCGCTGAGTGCCATTTCCTCCCATCCGCAGTTTGAGCGCTGTCTCGGGCGCCGGGCGGATAAGAAGCGCCGGTTCTATAACGGCCGTCTTGAATGTGAATTTATGACCTTTTTTGGCAAAGAACGGCCCCCGCGCCGGGACACACCGGAAAAGACATCTGCCCCTGACTGAATCTGTCCGCTTTCAAAACAGGAGGATCCGTATCTGCTGGATACGGATCCTCTTTGTTTTTGGGTGTTCCTATTGACCTGCCGGGGCCGGCGATTCCGGAACCCCCTGCCGCCTGACCGGATGTTCCTGCTCATAGCGGCCGGTGATGGAATCACTGCCCGTGTCAACGGCCTCAAGTGCCTGTGCCAGAAGCGAGGCGGCCTTCCTGAGTTTTTCCGTTTCCGATTCCTGAAAGGAGACGAGCATTTTCCGGGCCAGAAAATGAAGCTGTACATTCACCTGCTCCGCCTTTGCCAGTGCATCAAGAAAATCCCTTTCCGATTTTCCGAGATAGACAAGCGAGGCACTTTTCCCGACGACCGGCTGATGCCAGGACCAGACCTGATCCCCGATGAGAACATCGAACCGGGTTACACTCGCCAGCGGCTGATTCCGGATATCGGACAGGCCCGCAAAGGCACAGATCAGGACCTCACCGCTGACCGTGTGTGTTGCCCCTTCCAGACCGAAGAAGGCTTTGCCGTCCGTAAAGGGATATGCGGCCATTTGCTGATACACCCAGTTTCCCCCGTCCTGCTGTTCGAATCCCTCCGCCTGCTCAAGTGCCTCAAGCCATGGGACAGTTTCCGAAAGGGATGCGGCAGGCAGAATCAGGAGCAGCAGGATGGACAGAAAAAGCCGGAATATGCCCGTTTTCCCGGCGGCTTTATTTGCTGCGGCCAAATGCTTTTGCCTCCTCAAAGTGACTGGCGCTCAAATGACAGTAGCCGTTCGGATTCTTGATCAGGTAATCCTGATGGTATTCCTCCGCCGGGTAGAAACAGGCCAGTTTCATGACCTCAATGGCGGTTTTTCGCCCCAGGCGTGCCTCCAGCCGGTTCATGCTCATTTCCACCGTTTCCCGCTGTTCATCCGTGAGGTAGTAGATTCCGGTTCTGTACTGGATTCCCTCATCATGTCCCTGCCGGTTGACGGAAAACGGATCGATAATGGTATAGTACTGCTCCAGCAGTTCGGAGAGCGTGATTTCATCCGGATCAAAGGTGATCATGACCGTTTCCGCATGGCCGAGGCCATGCTTGACCTCCTCATAGGAAGGTGCATGATCCGTTGGTCCGTTTGCATATCCGACAGTGGTTTCCCTGACACCGCGCAGCAGCTGAAAATACCGTTCCGTTCCCCAGAAAC
The DNA here is from genome assembly GCA_017626895.1 of Clostridia bacterium. GTDB lineage: Bacteria > Bacillota > Clostridia > Christensenellales > Aristaeellaceae > Ventricola. The sequence continues at coordinate 7,635 of JAGAHV010000213.1, forward strand.
AGCCGCCGGCCAGCGCAATTTTCTCAAGACTCATCCTGTGTATCCCTTTCTGTATGTATTTGGATATTCCTGTTCTGCCCGGTGCAGAACAGGCTGAAAATCACCTAAAGAGTACAACAGACGAAGCTGAAAATCAAGTCTGTTGTGCAGGCGGTCATTGTGGCCTGCTGCGCACTTTGGGGGAACGGTCAGGACCGCTAAAGTTTTGCTCAGAAATGAACCATGCACAATTTGTTCTTGCCATTCCTGCTGAATTCGACTAAGATATAGAGCCGGACAGTTTGTGATAAACTGTATACCATTTCTGTTTTCAGGGAGGGTTTATTCTTGAATTTAAAACTGATTGCTCTGATTATGTTTATCTGTATGTATGCGGTGATGATCATCAAGCCAAAATACCGTGTGCATGCGGCAGCTGTGACCGCGGTACTGTTTATCGCAACCGGCATTCTGCCCTTTGCCGCAATTCCGGCAGCCATTAACTGGAACGTCCTCATGATGCTCCTTGGCACGATGATTATCGTTGACTACTTCATTGCCTCCAAAATGCCCAACCTTATCGCCGAGTTTCTTCTTGACCACTCAAAGAACGTCATGTGGGTCACGATTTATATGTCGCTTTTCGCCGGCCTTGTTTCCGCTTTTATCGACAATGTGGCAACGGTCCTGATGATCGCACCGGTCGGCCTGGCGATCTGTACCTCTCTTGGCATCTCCCCCGTCCCCATGATTCTGTGTATTGCCGTCTCCTCCAATCTGCAGGGAGCGGCCACGCTGGTCGGTGATACGACTTCCATCATGCTGGGCGCCTATGCCGGAATGGACTTTACTTCCTTTTTCTTTATGAACGGAAAGCCGGGCATCTTTTTTGCCGTCGAGCTCGGTGCACTGGCCACCATTCCCATCATCATGTTCCTGTTCCGGAATGAACAGGCTCCCCTTAAGGGAACGATCCGCGAGCGGACAAAGGTCACCAACTACATCCCCACGGTCATGCTGGTCATGGTGGTTGTCCTGCTGATTCTGGCCTCGTTCATTCCGGAAAAGCCGGATATCACCAACGGTCTGATCTGTATCTGCATTGCCGTGCTGACCATTGTCATTACCGTTGTCCAGTCCCGTTCGACAAAAGAAGCCCAGCATGCCATTGAGTCCGTTGACGTGGAGACGCTGCTTCTCCTGCTCTCCCTGTTCCTGGTCATCGCCGGCGTCACAGCCGTCGGAATTATCGATGATTTTGCCGGCTTTATCGTCTCGGCAGGCGGAAAGAATCTGTTCCTGCTGTACACCATTGTGGTCTGGGGCTCTGTTCTCATCTCTGCCTTTGTCGACAACATTCCCTATGTGGCCACCATGCTGCCTGTTCTGCAGACCGTCACCACGATCCTGGGCATTGAGCCCTATGTCCTCTACTTCGGCCTTCTGACCGGTGCTACCCTGGGCGGAAACCTGACGCCCATTGGCGCCAGTGCCAATATTGCGGCGGTTGGTATTCTGAAAAAGCATGGGCATGAGACCTCCTTTAAAGATTTCATGCGAATCGGCGTCCCCTTTACCCTGACAGCCGTATTTGTCGGTTATCTCTTCATCTGGTTCGTCTGGGGAAAATAAACCGCATAAAAAACGGTGAACAGCAAAACAAGGTCATCGACCCGTCGTCGATGACCTTGTTTTTGTGCAGGTGATGAAATAGCCGCGGGAAAGAATTCCCGTTTCGGCCGGAAAGGAAAATCAGATTTTGAGGACCAGCGTGCCGTATCCGGGAATCTCGACTCTGCCGCAGATCTCCTCGCCGGTGCTGAGGTTGACCATTGTCCGGCGAAGCTGCACGGTGGCCGGTTTGTTCAGGTAATTGAGGATGAACAGATAGCGGTCCCAGCCATTGGTGCGAACAGCCAGCTCACAGCTTTCCGGTACAATGAGTTCCTCCAGGCAGGGCTCCGCGACGCCGAACTTCTCAAGGAAAACATTCGCCGCCTGCTCGGAAAATGCCGTGCCGTAGTAGTAAACGGTTCCATCGCCCACCTGGTTGGAGACAAGCGCACCGCTTCCGGCATAATAGTCGGAAGCATAGTTGCCTTCCACCCTGCCGCTGCCAACCGCGTCCACCAGATCCGTGAAAATGCTGGCCTCAAGTTCGGTCCCGTTCCAGTCAATCAGGACCTTGCCGGCATCCGGCGCAATGAAGGAATATTCCGTTACATCCGCCTGGGTCAGGTCGGACAGAAGGCCGGGCAGATTGTCCATGACACAGCGGCCGTTCATGTCCTTGTAGGCACTGCGGCAGCCAAGGACCAGGGTTCCGCCCTGCTGTACGTACCGGCGCAGCAGTTCGGCGCGCTCTGCGTTCATCAGGGCAGGATGCGGATAGAAGAGCACCGAATACCCGGCCATCTCCTCCGGCGTCGTGTGATCCAGATACACATAGTCAAGCGGCGTATGTGTCCTCTGGCAGGCGTTGAAAATCGCCGTTTCACTGGCCCAGTCAATGCGCTCATGCCACTTGTCCACACGGGCATCGAACACGTTGTCATAATCCTTGACCAGACCGACTTTAGCCTCATAACGGGAGCCGGCCAGTTCCTGCATCTTTTCAAGTGCGGCATGAATCTGGCGCAGTTCCGCAATCCGGCGGTTCTCACGTCCGGAATAATCCAGAATGCCGTGCCAGTAGATTTCCGTCCCGATGGTGCTGGTGCGCCAGCGGAAGTAGCTGACAAAGTCCGCGCCGTGTGCAATGGACTGCATGGTCCACAGCGTCATCTGGCCGGGCCGCGGGGTCGGCGCCTCCATCCGGGTATTCCAGCCATTGGCGCCGGACTGCTGCTCCATGATGCCAAAGCGCTTTGAGATGGACCGCACCTCGGTCAGGTTCCGGCTCCAGCGGCGGTCTTTGAGATCCCGCGGATCATCCCGATAGGCATCCAGGCAGTAGGCAAAGTTCGGATACGAATCATACGTATAGAAATCCAGGCTCTCCGCCGTCATCTGATGATTGTCAAGATTGGCGAACATGCCGTTGGTGGTGATGAAATCACCGGGCTTGATGTACTGTTTCAGAATGTCACTCTGCATCTTGCAGAACTGCCTGGCGCTGGCCGAAATAAAGCGGATATAGTCAAGCACCTCATGGGGATTGGTGGAATTGCTGATCGTCTTCCTGGGCACATGGATCTCATCCCATGCCGTATAGGTCTGATTCCAGAAGACGGTCCCCCATGCCTCATTCAGCTTGTCCAGGGTCTCATACCGGTCTCTCAGATAGATCCGGAATGCCGCCGAATCCGCCTCGGAATAGAACCACTCCCGCTCGCAGTTGAGCTCGTTGTCAATCTGCCAGCCGATAATGCATTCCCGTTTGGCATAATGTTCCGCCAGTACCCGGACAATCCGGGCGCTCAGCGTCTGATAGACCAGTGAATTGTAGTTATAATGCCGTCTGGCGCCATGCCGGTACGGAATCCCCTCAATGTTCGCATTGAGCACCTCCGGGTATTTCTCCGTCAGCCATGCCGGCGGCGTGGCCGTGGGTGTGCCGAAAATGACTTTCATTCCATGCCAGTCACACAGATCCAGGAACCGGTCAAAAAAGTCAAAGGTAAAGTGTCCTTCCACCGGCTCCGTCTTGCTCCAGGCAAATTCCGCAATCCGGATCACCTCAATGCCATTTTCCAGCATCCGCCTGAGGTCATTTTCCCACATATCCTCCGGCCAGTGCTCGGGATAGTAACAGGTTCCAAGAACCAGTTTTTCGCCGTCCAGAAGTTTTGACATGTTGTCCTCCTAGTCAAGTAAAGATCATCTGTCGGGGTTTGGTCATGGACAGTTTAACACAGGAAATGCGTTTGGTCCATGACATATGCGCAGCAGCTTTGACAGGGATTGTTTATTCCTTGATGGCGCCCGCCGTCAGGCCGCTCATGAAATACTTGGATGCACAGAGGAAGAAGATGAGCAGCGGCAGCACCGCGCACGTACTGGCCAGCATCAGCGCGCCGTAATCCGTTCCGCGGTCACCGACCATGGTCTTGAGCAGAAGCGGCAGCGTGTAGAATTTCTGGCGCTTGAGAACGAGGAGGGCCTGCGTGAATTCGTTCCACTGATTGACAAAGTTCATGATGCCAAGAGAGGCATAGGCCGGAAGGAGAATGGGCGCGATGATTCGGAAAAAGATGGTCCATTCGCTGCACCCGTCAATCCGGGCCGCTTCCATCAGGGACTTGGGCACGTTGTTCTGGCAGTACTGCCGCATCCAGAAGACGCCGAAGGCGTTGGCACAGCCCGGAATGATCAGAGCCAGGAAGCCGGCCGGCGTACGGTCCGAGATCCAGCCGATCTTGCTCATCATGATGTACCAGGGAATCATGCCTGCCGTTGCCGGAACCATCATGGTGGCCAGCAGGATGCGGAACAGGGCCTTTTTCCCGGGGAAATCATAGATGGAGAAGGCATAGCCGCCCATGGAGCAGAACAGCAGTGCCAGCACCACATAGCTGATGGTGACCGTGCAGCTGTTCTGGAAGGCCCTCAGAAGATTCACGGATTTGTTCATGTTCTCGAAATTCTTCATGAGGTTGCTGCCAAACCAGAGGCGCGGCGGGAACGAATAGATTTCATTGGTCTTGAGCGTTGACATGACAAACATTTCGTAGAACGGGAAAAGCATGATGAACGCGACGGTGATCAGGACCAGATACAGGGCCGCCTTCTTCCCGCCCTCTCCGAGCTTTGAGAGAATGAACAGGATCAGGAAAAAACCGGCAATGAGCAGAAGCAGGGTTTTCATCTGATGCGCCCTCCTTTCCCGGCACCCGGATCCTTCTCTTCCGTGACCTTGTTGAGGCAGGTGGAGATGAGGATGATCATCAGGGTGATGACATAGGCAACAGCCGAGGCATAACCGTAGAGGTTGCCGCCCTGCGGCGCCTTGTTGAGCAGATAGATCATCAGGGTCAGCGCACCGTTGTTGGTGCCGCCGGTCCAGCTGTTTCCGGTGAGCACGAAAGGCTCCGTAAACAGGTTGAACATGCCGATGGTCGACTGAATCAGCGTGAACAGAATGATGGGCTTGAGCAGCGGAATGAGGATTTTGAACACCACATCCACATGGGTTGCCCCGTCAATGGAGGCGGCCTCATAGATGTCGTTGCTGATGCCCTGCATCCCGGCCAGGTAGATGACCATGTTCCAGCCAATCCATTTCCACGAGAACATGACGATGACCGCTACCTTGATGAGGGAGCCATCCCCGCCCAGCCAGTTAATGGGCGGCTCGCCGAAGAGGCTGAGGAAGTAGTTGATGACGCCGTAGTTATAGCCGAACATGCTCGAAAAGATAACCGTGACCGCCACGGCGCTGGTTACCATCGGCATGAAGTAGATCGTCTTGAAAATGTTTTCGCCGCGGACCAGTCTGGTATTGAGAATGTACGCCAGAACCAGACCGCCGAGCAAAATGGGAATATGCGCGATAATCCCGATAAACAGCGTATTCTGGAGGGCTTTCCAGAACAGCGGATCCTTCAACAGGTTTCCATAGTTCTGAACGCCGATAAAGTGCATGTCACTGAGGCCGTCCCAGCGGAAAAAGCTGAGAGCGAAGCCGAAAACCATGGGAAAGAGATTGAACACCAAAAACAGAATATAAAACGGCGCGATATAGGCATAGGCCACACGATTCTCATAGAGAATCCGGCCAAGGCCTTTTTTCTTAGGGGTCCGGACAGAACCGGCGGTTTTATCCACCTGTTTCACCTCCATAAGACTGATAAATACCCGCAGAACAGGCGATGATTGGCAAGAAGGAGACCGGCACAGGACCGGCCTCCTTCTTTCAGGTCAAACGCAGGATCAGGAATGGAGGTTACTCCTGCCAGACGCCTGCGTCTTTCAGATTCTGAATCTGCTGGAGCTTGAGCTCGGCACAGGCAACCTCGATGTCCTTGCCGAGGCGTTCGCGGATCTGCTCAGCGGTCTCGCCGGCCTCAGCGCCTGCGTTGAACGCGCTGTAGATGTACCCCTCAGCGGTGGTATCCATAATCGTGTTGTATACAGCGGGCACCTCAGAGGCGATCTTGGCAGCCAGCGCATTGGGGGCCTGTCCGCCGAAATACGGATCACCGTCGGTGTAGAGCTCGGGCGCCTGCGTCCAGGCGGGCTCATAGGCCGGGAAGTAGTCAACGGCAGCAAACATGTCGTTCTGTCCCTTGGCGGTGCACAGCATATAGGTCAGGAACGCCCAGGCAGCTTCCTTTTCCTTGCTCTGCTCAGGGATGACCAGGAAAGAGCCGCCCCAGTTGGTTGCGGGCATTCCGGCCGGCAGAACGGTGGCGCGCCAGTGTCCGGCACCATCCGGATCGATATCGGTCTTCAGGAAGCCGGAGAACCAGGAACCTGCGGCCACGCTGACGCAGGTGCCGGCTTCATAAGCGGCATATGCTTCGCTTGACCACATGTCCACATTCATGTCCCAGCCGTTCTTGCGGATCTCAAGGCAGGCATTCAGGCAGTCGATGTCGCCCTCGCGCTCCAGAACCAGATTGAGCTTCTCATCAAAGTAGTCGCGGTTGATGAACAGCCACTGATACGGATAGGCGGCAGAAGGCAGGAACCAGCGCTTGCCGGGGATGGAAACCTTCTCAGCAACCTCGAGAACGCCTTCCCAGGTGCTCATGAGCTTGGTCACCTCGTCCGGATCGGTCGGGAGGCCAACCTCTTCAAACACGTCGGAACGATAGTAGTAGAGCGTCGGGCCAAGGTCCCACGGAATGGCAACCATGCGTTTTCCATCGTCGCTGATGGCCTGATTCCACTTGAAGGGGCCAAAGTCATCCTTGTATTCCTGTGCACCCAGGGTGTTGAGGTCAGTCAGCGCAAGGGAGTTCTTGTACTGAGCGATGTAAGCACCCTCGACCATTGCCACATCCGGTGCGCCGGAGCCGGCGGCCAGAGAGGTCTGCAGGGCCTGATGATGGGCGGTGGTGTCGGTGAAAACGAGCTCCACTTCGATGTTGGGATACATCTCGTTGAATCCGGCCATGGCTGCCTTGAAGGCGTCATCGCCGGAGGGCCAGCCGCCGACTTCGATATAGCCGGAGATGTCCTTGTTCACCGTTCCCTCGGCAAATGCACTCAGGGAAAGCAGTGCCATCAGGGTCACAAGCACCAGAGTCACGATACGTTTCATTTCAGGTACCTCCTTAAATATTTTGATCTCTCATTCGAGAAAATCACATCATCATCGGGCCGTGATCGTTCTGACCGACGCCCCTTCAACAATTTCCACCGGCACATGATGAACGCGCTCCCCTGCCTCCCCGTTGATGAGGCCGATGAGATGCAGCGCACACTCACGTCCCTGCAGATGCGGATTCAGACTGACCATGGTCAGCGGAACGGAAAAGTACTTGGAAAAATAGGTATGATCAAAGGTGACGACGGAAAGATCCTCAGGAATGCGTTTGTTCATTGCCGCCGCAGTCTGGCAGAACCCCAGTGCCACGCTCTCATTGAAACAGATGACCGCCGTGGCATCACAGCCGGACTCAAAGAACCGCCGGGCCCCGATACTCCCCCGCTCGTAAAAGTCACAGGAAAACTCAAAGGGATCCTCCACATCTTTTCGTCCGGAATCATCATCCACCGCAAAAAAGTAATCCTGAACCCGGCTGCCCAGAATCGGCAGCATGGCCGAGCGCCAGGCAATAATCCGCACGCTGAACTGTGTCAGATCCTCCGAGGAGACCATGGCGATTTTCCGGTGACCTCTTTTCTGCAGATACTCAATGAGCATCACCGTTGCCTCAAGCAGATCACAGTCAATCTGCGTAATGCTTCTGGGGAGCAGGTAATTATATCCGTAGGAACAGCTGACCGCAGGCAGATAGTACTGTTTTCCCACGGTCTTGAGATAGTCAACTGCCAGTGCCTCGTTGGAAAAGATCACCCCGTCCACCGGAAGACGCGGAATCCGCTCATAGTCCCTTGACTGAAACAAGACGGCGCCGTAGTTTTTTGCCTCCGCCACCTCACTGATTCCCTCAAATACCTCGGTGTAAAACGGATTCCGGATATCTCTCAAATAAAACAGCAGCAGACGCGAGGCATTTCCCTTTTCCCGCATTCCTGCCGGTTCACGGTTGTATCCCATCTCGTGGGCCAGTGCAAGGATTCTGTCTTTCTTCTCTTTATCCACATATCCGCTGTTATTCAGCGCTCTTGATACGACAGAAACAGACACGCCGGCCCGTTCGGCAATATCCTTTCGGCTGATCATGTGCAAAATCTCCAAAATTCTGGCGTAAATCTTTTTCAGCTAATCTCAATGCTGCTTTGTCGTTTTTTCAAATCTGGTCTAATTATATTGATACTTTTAGGCACTTACAACAACCGATAATGTGGTCATGTGACCACATTCAGCCAGATATCTGACCATATGACACAGTCTTTCAGGATTGTCCACACGGTTCATGCCTGTACATTTGACATCATTTCCGGTCTGCTGCGTATTTCCCGCCCATGATCCATTGTTCCGCGCGGCCTGTTTCATCCCATTGACGGGCCTTCCCTGTTTTTTCCAGCCGCCCTTAGGGCGGATTGAGGTCTTGTCTCCAAAGCGGTTCTGTAATACAATAAAGTCAGATTATGCAATTGTAATCTGAAACATCAACCATGTGTGTATCCGGGCCTCAGGAAACCCGGAGAACAGGAACGGGTTTCCCGTCTTCCTGATCGTTATCCATGAGATCGCTTCAGAATATGGAGGCACAAAAATGAGCTATTCCTATACACCCTATACCCTTCATGGCCCGCTGTATGTTTCCGGCGCAAAGCTGATGGACGGAAACCGCATTCCTTTCCAACTGCACGGCGTTTCCACCCACGGTCTGGCCTGGTATCCGCAGTATGTCACAAAGGAAACCTTCCAGTATCTGCGGGATGCCTGGCATGTGAACTGCATCCGGCTGGCGCTGTATACGGCAGGTTCAATGGGCTACCAGACGGACGGCGACAAGGAATCCCTCCTGCATCTTCTGACCAAAGGGATTGATATCGCCTCCTCTCTGGGCCTTTACGTGATTGTTGACTGGCATGTCCTTGAGGAACATGATCCCATGGTGTACCTGGAAGGAGCCAAAGCTTTCTTTCAGGAAGTTTCCTCGCGGTACGGCAGCTATGGCAACATCCTCTATGAGATCTGCAATGAGCCCAACGGAAACTGCAACTGGGACCGTGTTCATACCTATGCCAGCCAGATTATCCCCATCATCCAGAAGAACGCCCCTTATTCCGTGATTCTGGTGGGGACCCCGAACTGGTGTCAGGACATTAACGTTCCCCAGACCTCACCCATTCTGGCCAGAAATATCATGTACACCATGCACTTTTATGCCGCAACCCACGGTCAGGATATGCGTTCCCGTCTGCTGAACGCCATTTCCAACGGCATTCCGGTTTTCATCTCTGAGTTCGGCATCTGTGATGCCTCGGGGAACGGCAGCATTGACGTCGTGGAGGGCAATACCTGGCGCTCCCTCATCGAGCAGCACGGCCTCAGCTTTATTTGCTGGAACCTCTCCAACAAGAAGGAATCCAGCAGCCTGATCAATGCCATGTGTCCCAAGCTGGATGACTTTACGGATAACGACTTGAGCCCCCATGGCCGCTGGTTCCGTGACTGGTGCCAGACCAAGCCGCTGTAAACCTGCCTGAAAACCCCGCTGTATCCGGATATATCCCATTCCGGAACAAATCAGCCAGCCCTGATGGGCTGGCTTTTTTCATTGTGCTGTTTCCAGACGGGCCGGGCGAAAAAAAGGAAAGCACATTCCCTGGGAGGTTTCATTCCGATTACAACTCAGATCTTGACCTTGTATGATCCGGAAATCAAACCTATAATTCCTTTAGAAATAGGATGGAAAATAATATGCCCGTAGTAGTTCACAAGATCAGATCCTGACACAGCCGTATCCATTATTCAGAAAGGAACGCAGATCCTCCGGCAGGTTCTGTCCACACACATGAAAAAAGTATTATCCTTCGTCCTGAGTTTCCTGCTTTTCATTCAGGCACTTCCCTGGCAGGCGCTTGCAGAAAAGGAGGCGTTTGCGAATGATCAGGATAACGGAATCTCCTCTCAGCAGCTCAGTGCGGCGCTTGCCCTGGCGGGTCTTGAGGAGGGAGCGCCCGCGTGGCATGAAGGCATGTCTGAGGAAAGCTGCACCACGGCTGCTCAGCTGGCGGAGGTCCTGAAAGAATTCACCTATGATCTTTTTGACGGTGTTCTTGATACGTTTCAGGATTATGACATGCTCAGCAATGAAGGGAAACTGAATCTTTCCGGCAGCAGTTTTCAAGACGCCTATAAGGATGCCCTGGATCTGCGGGATGATGTTTACTACTATCTGGATGTGCTTGAGGAAAACAGCCACCAGATTTCCTATCTGAACGTGATGATCAAAGATCCGGATACAGAGGAAGAGGATCGGATTTCCTACGAATACAGCCTCCTTGATTACTATGAGGAACTCAAGACGGCTTTCAGTGAAGTCAGGAAGAATCTTGACCTCTGGGAGCATCAATGTAATGCATGGGATCTTATGCTCTGCGGGGAGACGCCTGAATTCAAGTCGTACGCGGATCAGTATGCCACCGCCATGCATGCAGACAGCACACGGAACACAGGCAGTCCTGTGCTGCTGGCCATGGAAAAAGAGACCGCTCCCTCCAGGGGAAACCGCATCATTGACCGTCTTTCCCCCATTACCAGCGCGCTGGCGGACACCCGGAAGAAAATGGAAATTACCGTGGTGGATGACCGCTCGTTCATTGTCCGCGCCAAAGAAAACGGAACCAACGTCTCCGGTGCCAGTGTGACGCTGCGGGACGTGGATAAAAAAGGAAAAAGCAGAGGGAAAAAAGACAAAAACCTGACCACCAACGCAAGCGGTGCTGCGATCGGTCTTGTCCGCGATTATTCACCGGATTCAGATGGAAATGTCATTCTTGACATTGGAATTAAAAAGAACGGATACCGTACGGTTCAGCTCCGCCAGGTGGAGATCAAAAAAGGCGCAACGTTCAATGTTCGTCTGGAAAAGGACGACGGCACCCCCTATGTCATTGAGGCCAGTTACAACGGCTGTGATATGATGAATAACCGGTATGACCTGATTGTATCGGATATGGCCCAGACTACGGATGAAGTTACCCTGACAACCTACGGAAAATCCGCGTATACCTTTGATCTTTATTACACCAAGGATGGCAGGAAGAACATGCTTGCCTCCAATATTCAGGGAAAAAGCGGGACTGAAACCCGCACCTCCCTCAAAAAGCAGTTTGCCAAAACCATTCCCGGCGATGCCAAAGTGTTTATCGACCTAAAATCCGGGGACAGGACCAAGACCATTTCCCTCCAGCTGAAACCCATCAAGGCAGTTGTGGATGAACCCATGAATCTGCCGGGCGTCGCCTCGGTTTTCAATAAGAACATTACGCTTAATCTGCCCAAAAGCTGGCCGGGTCCCCTGTCAGCCATGAAAGTCAACATTGACATTCCTCTGGTTAATAAATGGCCCTTTAACTCTACTTCAGTGTAGAAGTTTCTAAGCGAAAAAACAGGAAGTTTTATGGATGTATAAGTTCACAAACTTCAGTGGATGAGTCATCGGAAAAATTGGCTTCTGGCTTTATATTTTTAAGCAGAAGCCAATTAATCAAGACCTATCAAATCTGCTCGTTGTTTTCCGTATTTTTTTCAGGTTCTTTGTTCTCATCATCTTTCTTTTCGGGCTGAGCTTCATTTCTAGACTCCTTGCTCGGGTCGGGTTCAAGTACACATTTCTTTACAATTCTTTTCTTGGGCACCTTGAAATAGTTCTTTATCATTTCAGGAGCATTATAATGAAGTTTCCCGCCAACTATCAGTAACGAGACCGGAACTTCCACTTTAAAAGTGGTATACAAATCATTGGCAGCCTTAATCGGGTCATCTGGTACAAATTTGGTTTCGTATTGAATGACCTTCTGACCTCTTAGAGCCGTAAATCGTGAGCCAAGATATACTTCATTTTCATTCAACTGAATCTGCATGAAACGGACAATTGCGGTTCCAATCATGGAAAGGAAGACATGCCCTGCATAGGTCTTCTCATTATGACATCGGACTGGTAACAGCTTCGTGTAGTTCTTTGAGATATCGTTCAGCTGTTCAATGCCTTGACGAACGTAATACTCGGGCAAAACATCTTCTATCTTCATTTGCGTACTTGACAATAAAACAAATACTCCCTGGTTTTCTAAGGCGTCAAATACCTTAGAGATCGCGAGATTATCCCTGGTTGCACGCTTCAAAAGCTTGTGAAGAGAATCCGACATACAATTCAAATCCAATCCAACATACAAATATGCAGGTTGATCATCGTTGGCACCTACCTTTACTTCAACTTCCTTCAGATAAAAGAACCTATTCTCATAGCTGACGAAGTTTTCTTTCGATTCTAATGTAGGTAGAACATCCAGCAATGCCCGTTTAACATAGGTGGCACTTATCTTCGGTCTGGTAATATAGTCAATGATACACTTGTGATCATTGTCATAAAAGCTGTCCATATTGATATCTGTTGAGTATCCAGCATCTATC
>JAGAHV010000214.1:0-3638 GCA_017626895.1 Clostridia bacterium
GAGATATTTATATCAGCGGCGGAACGATCAGGGTCAGCCTGAATGCTGACGGATCCAACAATGCCATCGACTACGCCAGCGAGAACGGCGGTGTATGTGTCATAACCGGCGGCGAGGTGATCGCCTGCGGCAGCTATTCCATGGCGGAAGCATTCGACAGCGGGTCAACGCAGTGCGCGATCCTCTATAATTTCAGCGAAACTGCGGAAGCCGGAACTACTTTTGCAGTCGAGGATACGGACGGCAGCGTGCTGCTCACCTATGATGTCCCGAACAGCTTTTCATCTGTCAACGTCAGCAGCCCTCTCCTTGAGCTGGGCGAGACCTATTTGATCGTGATCGGAGATAATGTCGAAGAGATCACGTTGGAAGAAACATCCGCGTCCTACGGAGATGCGCAGAGCACCATGTTCGGCGGCACGATGAACTGGGGCGGGATGCAGAAACGCGGAGGCTTTGGCGGCCATGGCGGCATGAACGGAATGGGCGGCATGGCAGGAATGAAAAATAACAGCACTGACGGTGATGCCGGAAGCGATGAATCGAGCAATGAAATGCAAATGCCGGAGCCACCTGAGGGAATGGAAGCTGGAGAAATGCCAGACCCGCCCGAGGGAATGGAAGCCGGACAGATGCCGGAACCGCCCGAAGGAATGGAAGCTGGAGAAATGCCGGAACCGCCCGAAGGAATGGAAGCTGGAGAAATGCCGGAGCCGCCCGAAGGAATGGAAAACGGAGAAATGCCGGAACCGCCTGAAGGAATGAAGGCTGGAGAGATGCCGGAGCCGCCCGAGGGGATGGAAGCCGGAGAGATGCCGGAACAACCTGAGGGAATGGGACACGGAGGAATGGGACCGTGTGCCGCACAGGCAGAGGAGCAGGCTGCTGCAGAAAACACGGTCGCAGATTATGATGCGGAGACCTGGATCTGGTTTGCGGCGTGCGCTGCCCTGCTTGTGCTCGGAATCACAGGAGCCTCAAAATTCAAGCGCGGCAGAGAGATATAAAAGTTAGGGTAAAATAGTTCTCGGTTTTGAGATAGATAGACTTGAAAAAGACATCCTTAGTGTTATTGTATGAATCGTCAAAAACAAACAAAACACTAAAAAAGGATGTCTTTATGGAAAACAGTATACAACAGTTTTTGTCACTTGGGATCGAAAATATCACAGAAATCTTTAATAAAGGATATGAAGACCCGCAGGATATGTACAGTGTGATCACCGGCGTGTTCAAGGAAATGGATACGCTGGCACTGAATATCCTGGCGGATTATATCAGAAGTGTTGACCAGGCGATCTTTGAAGACCGGCTGCGGAAAAAGCATTATAAGTCAGAAGGCTTTGATGACAGGATATTGACGACATCACGGGGAGATATCCGCTTCCGTGCCCGCTGGTACACGGACAAGGAGACGAATCAGAGCATATGCCTTCTGGAGAAGGTACTGGGGCTTTTAAAGGATGAACGTGTCACAGAAGAAGCCCAGGTAAAGGTACTGGAACGGTGTGTGGAACACTCCTACCGGGAATCGGGGTGCCTTTCGGAAGTAAACGAGCAGCTGCTGAGTAAGCAGACCGTGAAAAACCTGATACACAGCCTGGAATTCCCCAGCCCGGAAAAACCGGAGAAGAAGAAAGAAGTCGATTACCTGTACATCGACGCAGACGAAGACCATATCGCACAGCAGTTCATCATGGAGAAAGGCGACCTTCCGAAAGACAGCCTTGGCAGGAAGATCAACACGATGCTGGGCAAGATGGTCTATGTATATGAAGGCGTCGAAAGGGAGACGATAAAGACCAGGAAGCAGGAATCCGTGCGGTACCGTCTGGTAAACCCGTACAACTTCTGCGGGCTGTATGAAGGGACGGAAGGGAACAATAAACTCTGGGACGAGGTATATACCTATATCGAAGAGCATTATGAGATAGAAAAGTTGCGGAAGATCTACCTGAACGCGGATGGGGGCAGCTGGATCGAAGCCGGAAAGTGGAGGTTTGGAAAGAAGCTGGAAACGGCACTGGATGGATTCCATCTGACCAAAGCGATCCATAGGATGACGAGCCAGATGCTGGACAGCGCAGGGGAAGCAGGGAGTCGGATAAGAGAAAAGATCAGTGATGATGACCAGGAAGGATTCAAAAAGCTTGCGGAAGAACTGAAAGGGTACTGCGAAACGGAAAGCCAGACAAAAAATGTGGCAGAGGCGGCGCAATACATACAGAACAACTGGGCAGGGGCAAGGACGAGGCTGCGGGCAAAGATGGTAGAAGAAAGCCACTGCGTCGGGAGCAGTACGGAGGCCCATGTATATCACATACTCTCGCGGAGGATGAGTACACTGCCTATGGCCTGGAGCCATAAAGGGGCGGACCAGATGTGCCGGCTGAGGGCGTACTATAAAAACGGCGGAGACATGCGAAAGCTGGTCCAGTTTACCCGGGAACAGGCACAACTGAAGAAGGCAGCCGGAGCAGAGACAGACCAGATACCGGACAAGATATCGTTGAAGAAAGTGCTCAAAGGAACGACCGTCACAGATCCTGACCGGCGGTATCTGGAACGATGGCAGGGAAGCCTGAGCCGGGACATAAAGAAGAAGTTCTGGTTCGCAAACCATTACTGCCTCTGAGGGCATGGATCATGGGGCTGTAACAGAACGGGAAGAGGAGCCCCAGTGTTATTCGACTTACTGATAAGGTACGCAAGCGGCAGGCGAGGGCGGGACCCATGGGCGCCGGGGCCCGAGCCGTATTGCCGCCGGAAGGCAGGTACAGGGTGGAACGTTATCTGCTGATTCAAGCACTGATAAAGACTGAATGGATGTTGACAATATAAGTGCAACTCTTTAAGAATAATAAAGAGCTATCTATCTTCCCATCCTGTCAGCACTGATCGGCATATCGCACGATACCACTAAGGATAAAACATAATCATTTGACCGAGGAGAACTTGACGCGGTCTAATTAATTAATGGTTGTCATCTTTTAACGAAAATGAGATTATAATTATAGTATCCGGGAATGTTGCGGATCATGCGGCATTTTCGGGAGAAATAATAAGGAAGAGGAGGAACGGTTAACGAAAAAGTTCATTTCTGTTTTGATGGCTGCAATGCTTATGGTTACGGCTGCTGTCCCGGTGACTGCGATGGCAGCACCTGCTGAGCCAGCGGCGGCGTCACTGATTGCTCCTGCACCGGAGGCGAAAGAGGCTGCTAAGGAAACAACAGCATCTGATGAGGCGGCTGCCCCAGCGGAAAATAGTTCAGACAGTGCAGCTGCAGGAAACATTGCACCCGCAACAGGAGGCATCACTCCGGAACAGGCCGTTCAGCAGGCATACGCCCTCTATGTTTTAAGCGGACTGGATCAAAAGATCTCATTGGAACGCGTTCAGGCAAAAATTGAGCAGATCGTCGCGGATCCGGCAGGTTTTTCCGCGCTCGTAGACGCTGATCTGAAAGCTTTAAAACAGGCTGTTGAGGAAAATAAACAGAATTTACCCGCACCGGTTGCATCGATCCTGGCAGAGGAACTGACGCCGGAGCAGATCGCGCAGCAGGCTTTTGCCTTGTTTGTGCAGGCTGGTCTTGACCAGAGTGCAGCCTTTGAACATGTAAAGGCAAGACTGGA
>JAGAHV010000023.1:0-4095 GCA_017626895.1 Clostridia bacterium
GAACCAGCTCATCAGGGACGGCACACTCGCCGGATGGCGATACTTCGACAGTCCCCGCCGTTTTACCGGAACGGATTACGGTACGCAGAAGGGATGGGAAAGGGTTCAGGATGCCAACGAAGGGGTGTTAACTAATGATGGTTTTCATCAGATGACCATCGGCGAGACGACTCCCTTTGATAAATGACACTCCGTTGACACAGTTCGTTGACGGTTCGTTGACCGGAAATAGCAATCCCGACAGGCCGGAAAGCCTTATATTCCTTGAACAGTTGCTTTGATGTCAACGAAAAACGTCAACGAGGGGTAAAAAAGTATTCGCGACGAAAAAGGGGTCGCCGGGTACAAAAAAAGTGTTTAGGGGTTCGTAGACAGTTTCGTAGACGGCCCCCTCAATCAATCAAAGAAAGGACAATCAAACCATGAAGAACAACAATCCTATGAAACTCTCTTTTAATGACGCACTGCTTGTCTATCTGTTCGGCACGAAGGACCGTGAGGAAACGATGGAAAGGCTGAAGGCCGTCTGCACGGCTCTGGCAGATGAAAAGTTCCGCGAGGCGGCATGTCAAACGGCGAATTGAGGGAGGCGAAAACAGCGGGTTAAAATCGGTAAACACGCCGCCCCGACTGTGCAGTCAGATCGGTGAAAGCATACTGATAGCGGTATAACGGCACGATCCTATCTGGATTAAAATATCCGGGAAAGAATCGGGGCGCTGCCCCGAACCCTGGGGTTTATCGCTTTTGTTTCCTCGGAGGCAGTAAAAAGGCAGCACCTTACATGGTACTGCCTCCCGCAAATCCGATATGGCGCTCATGTCGCTCCCCAGCGTAGCACTATCCTCCATACCGGCAAAGCGCATATGATTTATCCGAGATTCTGGTTGTTTACTGCCGCCAGAATGACCTCTGTATCGATGGTCTTCTTATCAGCCTGTGATCCGATGGTGATTGCATCGCTCATGATGTTGTCAATGAGACGCGGATTGCCATGCGCATGACCGGCTACAGCCCTCAGGGCTGCGTCGTCAATAATGCTTCTCGCTGCGCCGGCACATTCGAGTTTATGAGTGACGTAATCGACAGATTCTTCATCGGACAGCCCCTGATAGTTATAGTGAACCGTGATCCGCTGACGCAGCGCTTCATGAATGGGCCTCCGAAGGGTTCCGTTCAGATGTGATTCTCCGCAGAGCACCAGGGTGAAACAGTTTACAGAGTCGTATCCATAATTCATGAGCATCTTGATGTCGTTCAGGATGCCTGTGGAGAGATACTGGGCCTCGTCCACGGCCAGGAACAGGGGCTGGCGCTTTTCGTGATAGAGATACCAGACCTGCTCCTGTATGGCTTTGAACATACCGGGCTTGCCGCCTTTATTGCTTACACCCAGGATGTAACAAAGCTGTTTATAGAACTCCGCCACACTGACCGTGGACAGACAGATGTATTCCATATGGTAGAGATTGGGATTCAACCCCTTTGCGAAACACCGGAGAGCGTAAGTTTTACCCATCCCAGGACTGGCAGTAAAGAGTCCGATGCCCCTGGTATCCTTCAGGTAATCCAGGCGGGAAGTCATTTCCCGGAAGTCTTTTGAACGAAAACAGTCCTTTTCCGGGAGCTGCTGTTTATCAAATGGGTTGTAGGCGAGGGCATACTGACTGTTAAACATGGCTGGCTCCTAACTTTGCGTAGTCGATTACAGGCACGTTATTGCGTTTTGTGTGGCAGTTTTCGTTCTTATTGGTCAGGCGGATCGGGAACTGTCCGTCTTCCGTGATGATGAAAGCGGAATCCATCTCGCCGGGGCGGAAGCGTATATCGACCGTCATGCCAATGAACTGCATCGGTGCGTCATAGGACACCTTATCGATAGAAACGGTGGAATCTTTCCGTACCTTGCGGGTGACCCGGTTAAGGAAACATTCATCCAGCCATTCCCGCGACTTCGGCGGGCGGATCTGGTCTTTGGAAGCCTTATACCGGTCAAAAGGTGTGGATTCGATGCCGGAATGGAAGGTCGTATTATAGGAACGGATATACTCCCGGAAGAGTGTGTTGAAGTCCTTCAGGGAATGGACAGTATCCATGTCCAGACCATAGAGCCAGCGTTCTTTGGTCGTCCTCCAGAAACGTTCGATTTTTGCTTTTGATGCACCGTCGCGTACTTTGGTGTGAAGGAGCACGGTTCCGACAGAACCGCAGATCAATGCAAGCTGCTCATTTACATACGGTGCGCCATTGTCCGTATAAAGTTTTGCGGGTACACCATAAGCAGCAATGGAAGACTTGAATACGGCTTGGAAGTTGGCGGCGGAATCGCTGTAGAAGAGTCCGGCACCGACGATCAGGCGGGAATGGTCATCAATAATACAGACTGCGTAAACCCGGCGGGAACGGCCGTCTTCTGTGACATAGGGGAAGTAGCAGGTGTCGGCCTGCCACATCTTTCCGAAGGAATCTTCTTCAAAGGCTTTACGGTCCCGCATGTTGGGGTTTCGGGCACCTTTGAGGTCATTGCGTTTAATGAACCGCTGGACAGCACAAACACTGACAGCATGTGTAATAAAGCCGTTCCGGACGAGCTGCTCATGGATCTGAGTAGCGTTGAGCCTGGGGAACTCTTTTTTCAAACGATAGATTTCCTCGATTGCCGTATCCGGGAGTACCCGTGTTGTACCTTTGTCGGAACGTTCTGTAGGCATGAGGGCATCAATGCCGTCCCGCTGATAGGCCGAGACCCATTTTTCCAGAGTTTTGTAACTCAGTTCACGGACGGTTCCGTCAGGAAATTCGATGGGTTTTTCGGCAATGCGTTTGTAAAAGGCAGTTCGCGATGGGTCAGGAAACAGGCCCTGGATGACCGGGGCGATGAGTCCAAACTTAAACTGGGCGATTTCTGCCGCATTGTTGGCTGCTTTCGTGGTATTCATAGTAGCTTTTACCTCCTTGCCGCCATCATAATGGAAACCGGAAGAGAGCACCATGAACGTGTTACGTGGTCAGGGAAAAACAAATGGCTGTTTGGATGGCTTCCGCTTCGACCGTGCCGGATTAGCATGTGACTGAAGGAGAGAAAAGCCGGTCTGCCGGAAGAAACCGGCGGCAAAGATGCTAAAAGGCTCTTTCCGGAAGAACTCCAGGATGGCCGTCCTAAGGCTGGTTTCCATAGCAGAAAGAAGCCCCTGCCATTCGGCACGATGCTCATTGAACAGCTTTTGCCAGCGGTAGAAAGTACGAATAGATATTTCAAATATCTCACAGATTCGTTCGACGGAACGTAAACGGAGTGCATGCTCTGCGAGAACTCGTAGGATAAAGAACAGGCTGTGTCGGCAGTAGGGAATGATGGGATCTGGCAGAATGGCATGAGTAGACTGCGGGCTGCAATGGCTGCAGGCCAGGCGGCAGACACACAAGCTTACCTTCAGCGGATGACCATCGACAAACTCGATCAGGGTGCGGTCATAATAAGCGTGGACATGAAGATCACCCTGCTCCCCGCAGTAAGGGCAAGCCTCTGCACCTGGCTGAAGATGCTTCATGTAGTCATCAAAAATAGATTTTCCGGATCTTTTTTCCCGGATAAGCTTGCAATTAATCAGGTTCTTTCGTATCATGGTAATGCCATTAGAACCATGCTATTTCTTGAGTAGGGTTTGACCCTGTGTTAAGCATGGTGGTGCATGGAGGAAGGACCGGATCTTTGCCGAGACGTGGGTTCTTCCTCTTTTGTTGTTTACATTTAGAACTATAGTGGAAGCGCTGTGACAACGCAAGAAAAAAACGTGCCGCAGAAAACAGCACGCTCAAAGATACAGAAATCAGAAATTCAGAAATCAATTCGCCGCAAACTTGCGGTAGGGTGGAAAGTCAAAGTGACGCGGGACAGGCGGCATTCATCCTCAAGGAGAATATCGGCAAGGTTTCCGACTTTGTCTGGCCGGAGCTTTACCGTCAGACCATGTGGAATATGGATCTCTCCATTGACGTTGAACGCTATAGCTGGGATGCCGAAGAAGAGATGGACGATGAGGAGGATGATGCCTATGGGGAAGACGAATAACAAGCCGGAGTCCGGCAAGACCA
>JAGAHV010000215.1:0-18209 GCA_017626895.1 Clostridia bacterium
CATGATCACCGGTGCTGCTCAGATGGATGGTGCTATCCTGGTCGTTTCCGCAACGGATGGCCCGATGCCCCAGACCCGTGAGCACATCCTGCTCGCCCGTCAGGTCGGCGTTCATTACATCGTTGTGTTCATGAACAAGACCGATATGATGGATGATGAGGAGCTCCTGGAGCTGGTCGAGATGGAGATCCGTGAACTGCTGAGCAGCTATGGATTCCCGGGCGATGAGATTCCGATCATCCGCGGTTCTGCCCTGAAGGCTCTGGAGTATGTCCAGAACGGCGGCACCGATCCGAAGAATGCACCTGAGTGCAAGTGCATCTTTGACCTGATGGATGCTATTGACAGCTACATTCCGGAACCGCAGCGCGAGACCGACAAGCCGTTCCTGATGCCTGTTGAGGACGTCTTCTCCATCACCGGCCGCGGCACTGTTGCTACCGGTCGTGTTGAGAGCGGCGTTGTCAAGCTCTCCGATACCGTCGAAATCGTCGGCCTGCAGGAGAAGCCCCGCAGCACTGTCGTTACCGGCGTTGAAATGTTCCGCAAGCTGCTGGATCAGGCTGAGGCCGGTGACAACATCGGTGTTCTGCTCCGTGGTATCCAGCGCAACGAGATCGAGCGCGGCCAGGTGCTTGCAAAGCCCGGCAGCATTCATCCGCACACCCACTACATTGGCCAGGTGTACGTCCTGACGAAGGAAGAGGGCGGCCGTCATACCCCGTTCTTCAACGGCTATCGTCCGCAGTTCTACTTCCGCACCACCGACGTTACCGGAAGCATCAAGCTGCCGGATGGCGTTGAGATGGTTATGCCGGGCGACAACGTGGACATGGAGTGCACGCTGATCACCCCGATCGCCATGGATGAGAAGCTCCGCTTCGCTATCCGTGAGGGCGGCCGTACGGTCGGTTCCGGCGTTGTTACCAAGATCATTGAGTAATACCCGGACGTAAATTCGAAAAAAGAAGCTCTTCGGAGCTTCTTTTTTTGTGGCAGAACACGTAACCCCTCGAAGAATGCTAAACTGCCGGGAAAGCCGGAACAAAACAATGACGAAATAACGGAATAATCAAGCATGAAAATGAGAAAATTGGGGAATATAAGAGAATTTGGGAAGCTGAATAAAATATTTCAAATTTTTGAAAAAATGTGTTGACAGCACTCCGGGCCTGATGTACAATGTGCAAGCATGTTTTGGCACCCCTAATGAAGGGGATGTCTGATTTAGAAGGAGGTGTCTTGTATGGCGCAAGCAGGAGTACGTGTGAAAGTCGTGCTGGCCTGTACCGAGTGCAAGCAGAGGAACTACAACACGATGAAGAATAAACGGAATAATCCTGATCGTATTGAGATGCGGAAATACTGCCGTTTCTGCAAAAAGCATACGGTTCATAAGGAAACCCGTTAATTCCATCTAGAGTACGAATAAGGATGTGAGAGAAAATGTCTGAGAAAAAAGTGGTGAAGACCGAGAAACCTGGTTTTTTTAGCCGCGCTTTC
Organism: Clostridia bacterium; assembly: GCA_017626895.1. Taxonomy (GTDB): domain Bacteria; phylum Bacillota; class Clostridia; order Christensenellales; family Aristaeellaceae; genus Ventricola. Next base: position 1,504 of record JAGAHV010000215.1, read on the forward strand.
ACATGGATCAAGAATCTGCCCGGAAATATTTCCGCGAAATTCAGAAACATGGTTGCCGAGCTTAAAAAGGTTTCCTGGCCTACCCGTGAAGATTTGATGAATTATTCACTCGTCGTTATTGTATTCGTTGTGGCCCTTGCTTTGATTGTTGGTTTGCTGGATACAGCTTCCTCATTCCTCGTAAGACAGCTGATCAGGCTGTAAAGAGAGTCGGGAGGAGAATGCATGGCAGAAGAACAGGCATTATGGTATGTAGTCCATACCTATTCCGGGTATGAGAACAAAGTGGCAACCGATCTTCAGAAGACCGCTGCAAACAAGGGACTGACCGATTTGATTCAGGATGTGATGGTTCCGGTAGAGGAATCCACGGAGATCAAAAACGGCAAGGAACATGTGGTGCAGCACAAGATCTTTCCGGGCTATGTACTGGTAAAGATGGTGAAGACGACGGAAACGTGGTACGTCGTACGGAATACCCGGGGCGTAACCGGATTTGTCGGACCGGGGAGTGAACCGATTCCGCTGACGGATGAGGAATTTGTCCGGATGACACATACACATGGTACCGTTCGCTCTGACCTTGAAAAAGGTGACAAGGTACGCATCAATGAGGGCGGCCTTGGCAATGCATCCGGTATCGTAGAAGAGGTTATCCCTGAACAGAAGAAGGTAAAGGTTGCCGTTGAGATACTCAACCGTGTCAATATTATTGAGGTTGACGTATCGCAGGTGGAAAAGCTATAATTCCATCTTTAAGAAAGACAAAATCCGGAGTCATCCGGTTTTGCAGACAGTCCGGCCTGTCCGGACGTGGGAGGAACAGTTTGTTCCGCATCACCACTTATTTTAGGAGGAAAAAGTCATGGCAAAGAAAGTTACTGGCATGATTAAACTGCAGGTTCCTGCCGGAAAAGCCAATCCGGCTCCGCCAATTGGTCCTGCACTTGGTCAGCATGGCGTCAACATTCCTGGATTCTGCAAGGAATTCAATGAGCGTACCAAGAACGATATCGGCATGATCATCCCTGTGGTCATCACGGTCTATTCCGATCGTACCTTTACGTTCATCACCAAGACGCCGCCGGTTCCGGTTTTGATTAAGAAGGCGCTGAACATTGAGACCGCCAGCGGTGTTCCCAACAGGAACAAGGTTGGCAAGCTGACGCAGGCTCAGGTTCGTGAGATCGCTGAGAAGAAGATGCCTGACCTCAATGCCGGCAGCATTGAAGCTGCTATGAGCATGGTCAAGGGTACTGCCCGTTCCATGGGTGTTACCGTTGCAGAGGACTAATCAGTAATCTGTTGCCTTTCACCATTCCCGAGAGGGATAGAATGTTGTGGGAGGGTTTAAACCGTTTGTACCACAAGGAGGATAAAAATGAAACACGGTAAAAAGTATATTGAGAGTGCCAAGCTGATTGAGAGCGGCAAGCTCTATGATCCCGAAGAGGCTGTAAAGCTCGCTCTTCAGACCGCCAAGTCCAAGTTTGATGAGACCCTCGAGATCTCCGTCCGTCTGGGCGTTGATCCCCGGCAGGCTGACCAGCAGGTCCGCGGTGCCGTCGTTCTCCCGCACGGAACCGGCAAGAAGGTCCGCGTGCTGGTATTCGCCAAGGGCGATCAGGCAAAGGTTGCTGAGGCTGCCGGTGCGGATTATGTCGGCGCTGAGGAACTGGTTGCAAAGATCCAGGGCGAGAACTGGTTCGATTTCGATGTGGTCGTTGCTACCCCGAACATGATGGGCGTCGTCGGCCGTCTCGGTAAAGTTCTGGGCCCGAAAGGACTCATGCCGAACCCGAAGAGCGGAACGGTTACCATGGATGTGGCCAAGGCCATTGCTGACATCAAAGCCGGTAAAGTTGAGTATCGTCTCGACAAGCAGGCCATCATTCACTGCCCGATCGGAAAGAAGTCCTTTACGGCCGAGCAGCTGACCGAGAACCTGAATGCCCTGATGACGGCGATCGTCCGCGCGAAGCCGGCTGCAGCCAAGGGTATCTATATCCGCAGCGCAGTTCTTTCCGCGACCATGGGCCCAGGAATCAAGCTGAACGCTCTTAAGTTCTGATATACCGGGAAATTTTCATCATTTCTTGACACACCGGTCAAGTGATGATATACTGTCTGCCGATTGAAAAGTCAGTGCCAAAGACAGCCGGCGATGCATGGCATCATAAAGGATTTTTCCTGCCAGCCGAGGTGCGAGTGAGCAATTGATTGTTATTGCCCTTGCGCCCTGCGCAGGGGCTTTTCTTTCGGACCAATCGAGGAAGGAGGAAATGACAATGTCTTCTAATCTTGAAGCGAAAAAGACACTTGTGGCCGAGATTGAGGAGAAGATTGACAAAGCAGAGTCTATTGTCGTCGTCGAATATTCCGGTCTGACAGTGGAGGCGGTTACCGCTCTTCGCGCCAAGTGTCGTGCAGCAGGCGTTGAGTACTGTGTTTTCAAGAACACCCTGGTCCGCCGCGCACTAGCTAACAAGGGAATCGAGATGGATTCCAAGCTGCTTGAAGGTCCGAACGCGTATGTGTTCAGTGAGAAGGATCCGGTTTCCGGCCCGAAGATCATCAAGGAGTTTATTACCGCCGCTGAGAAGGACAAAAAGACTTCTCCGCTCACCATTAAGACAGGCGTTATGGATGGTGAGGTGCAGACCGTTGAGCAGATTAAGGCACTGGCCGATATTCTGCCGCGTGAGCAGCTCATTGCCAAGATTATGGGCTGCCTGAATTCTCAGGCGACCGCACTTGCTTATGTCATTCAGGCGATCGTCGACAAAAAGTCCGCCGCCGGAGAGCAGTAAGCAGACTGACTGTGACAAAGACTTTTTATGGAGGAACATAAAATGGAAATTAATGAGATCGTATCCGCGATTGAAGGCTTGACTCTGATTCAGGCTTCTGAGCTTGTGAAGGCTCTCGAAGAGAAGTTTGGCGTTTCTGCCGCTGCTCCTGTTGCTGCTGCCGGTGTTGCTGGTGCTGCCGCTCCTGCTGCTGAGGAGAAGACCGAGTTTGATGTTGTTCTGACCGGCTTTGATGCTGCGAAGAAGGTTGCCGTTATCAAGGCAGTTCGTGAGGTTGTTTCCGGACTGGGACTCAAGGAAGCCAAGGACATGGTCGAAGGCGCTCCGAAGACCCTCAAGGAAGGCGTCAACAAGGACGAGGCCGAGGAAATCAAGAAGAAGATCACCGAGGCCGGCGGTACCGTCGAAATCAAGTAATCCGATTAAAGGAAGAAGGTCAAAAGCCTTCTTCCTTTTGTTTTGCCGGAAAATCTTCCGTTGTTCATCCGCACTTGATTTGTGGATTATAGACAATATGGTCGCTGTCATTTTCAAATTGACAGATAACTCTTTCTCTGCTATCCTTTGGCATTGTGTGGGGGGGGCTCCTTCCTTCATCGGTGTCTGAGAGACCGAGGACAGGTTGGAGCCTTTTTGTATTAACCCATCATGAACATTTCTCAGTGACAGTTACATGATCAATCGATTGACACGCAGCAGAGCAATTTTCAGCCTTCTTGAAAGAGCTGCAATACTTCGGGCCGCAGTCAATGTCCGGATGATGCAGGGGAACGCAGCGGGCAGTGAAAACCGGGTATCCTCTGTCACTCCGCTCCGTTTCATATTGTCCGTCCTGATGGGGAATACCGGCTGCCGTTTCCGGGGTGGGACTTGACTTTCGATGTAATAATTGATATCATTGCATATGGTATTGAATACTAGATAAAGTGTGAGGTGGTTCAGTATGACACGGACAAAGCTGATGGAGCGTCAGATGCCGTCCTATTCAAGAAAAGAAGAGATGATCAACATGATCACCCATATTGTGGGCGGCGGAATTGCCGTTGCGGCACTTGTTCTGTGTATTATTCGTTCCGCGATTCATCACAGCGGAGTGGGGATTGGCAGCTCGATTGTGTTCGGACTTTCCATGATTCTCCTGTATACCATGTCCAGCGTCTATCACGGACTGCGTGACGGGCGCGGCAAGCGGGTGATGCAGATTCTGGATCACTGCTCGGTGTATATTCTGATTGCGGGCAGCTATACGCCGGTGCTCCTGTGCGGGATTGCCCGGGAGGAGCCGGTCACGGCGTGGGTCCTTTTCGGGATTGTCTGGGGACTGGCGGCTGTGGCGATCGTGCTGAACAGCATTGATCTGAGAAGTTTCCGACATCTGTCCATGGCGCTGTATCTGGGGATGGGCTGGACCATTATTACCCGCCTTCCCGTACTGATCCGGACCATCGGGAAAACCGGGTTTCTTCTCATTTTGGCCGGCGGGATTCTTTACACCATCGGAGCAGCACTGTATAATATTGGAAAGAAAAAAACCTATATGCATTCGGTCTTCCATCTCTTTGTCGTGGCAGGTTCCATCTGTCATATCCTGGCGATTCTGCTGTACGTCCTGTAAATGACAGCCTGAACCCTCTGAGGCTCCGGTTCCTTCCGGCAATGGTGCAGACCGAAACAGATACCCGTAAGGGAGGACTGTCAATGATCTACATCAAGGAACTCCTCCGTCTGAAAAACATTGAGAATCTTCGGCTGATTGCCGGTGAGAGCGGAATGGAACGCTCCGTATCATCCGTGGTCCTGTATGAATATGATTCCTCTCATGTGCTGCTTCCGGATTTTTACGAGGGGGATCTGGTACTGACCACCCTGGCGTATGCCCGCGGCGAACCGGGTCTCGTCAGTGAGTCCCTCCTGGCGTTGCTCAATCAGAAAGTGGCGGGAATTTTGATTAAAACGGCCTACTTTTCCGAATTGCCTCAAGAAGTGCTTTCCCTGGCAGACAACTTCGGAACGCCGGTCTTTCTGTTTGACAGGACCTATATTGAGGATGTGCTCCTTCAGGTGACGGACCTGATCCGGGGAAACAGCCGGTTCAGAGGATATGAGAAGGATATTGCCACCCTGATGAAAGGGGAACTGACCAAGACACAGGTTCGTGAAAGGCTGAAAAACATGAACCTCGGCTCGCTCGGCAGTTTCGAATGTTTCTGTATTCATCCGGATGGACCCATGAGTGTGTATGAAGCATTGGTTCTGAGCAGCATCGAGCGGAATCATGAACTGGAGAAAGAATACCTGTTCATGGAAGCGGATCAGACGATGGTGATCCTCCACCAGATTCGGGGGAACGGGTCGCTGACCGGAAAAGACGCGTTAAATGCGCTCTGCGGTTCTCTGAAATTGGCGGAGGGGCTGCGCCAGCAGTGCAGTATCGGGATCAGCGCCCTCAAGGATAATCAGTTTGAAATCGGAAATGCGCTGGTTGAGGCGATGGTTGCCTCAAAGGCCTCGGGGCACCGGGAAAATCAGCCGGTTCATGCGGATGAACTGGGGATTGATGCGTATCTGTTCCCATTGCTGCATAACCGCTTTGTCGTTCATCGCTGTATGGAGGATTATGCGCGGCTGCTAAGTTATGACCGGGAAAATCATGCGTCTCTGGCAGAGACCGCCCGAATTTTCATTGAAAGCGATCTTGATGTCACTGAGACGGCGGAAAAGCTGTATCAGCATACCAATACCGTACGTTACAGACTGCGGAAAATCCGTTCCCTGATCAACTGTGATTCGGATGCGACGTTTCACGCGATGCTGTACCTGATTATTACCCTGAATAAATGGATTGATCTGGAAGGCGTTTAGGGAGCCGGCCTGGCATGCCTCACGCCGGGACAGTTAACTGAGTGAACATGTTTCACTCAGTCTTTTTCTGTCGGGAAAAGGTCCTGCCCATGCATTTGTCTAATGTTGACCTTTTGTCACATCAGGATTTTTATGGATTGTAAAGACAGTCAATATTGGGATATAATTCTCTTTTAAGGAAGCAGATGAAGCCGATGTATCATCCGGCTTCGATCGGGGAAAGCGTGTGATTCCTGTTCCGGCCGGAGGTCCTGAATCCGGGAACAGGTGAGGAAATCATCCATACGCTGTGCACGGTCCGGCCGCTGCCTTGAACGGCGGCAGGGCAGTGTGTCAGGCGGTGGACTGAGGAAAGGAGGAAAGAAAACACGGGCTTTTACAGACCGGTTTTCCTTTCAATGATGAACAAGGTATGGATCACAGCGGCAGCAGCAGGAACCATCCTGAGTGTTGCTGCAGGCATTAACCGCAGCAGCACGGGACTGCCGTCATTTCGGAACGTATGTGAGGTGCGTGCTTCCATTCCTGGCAGAATGCGGCTGTATATTCCTGAGCTGGCCCGAAACAGGGAACAGACTGAGGATATGCTTGAGAAAATGAACAGCATTGAGGCCATTCAGTCGATCAGTGTCAATCCGACACTTTCGACCCTTCTGGTCCGGTATGATGCCGGACAGGTGGAGCCGGCCGTGATTGAGGGGGCCATTATCCGCCTGATGAATCTGGATGCACAGATTGACCGGAAAGAACTGCCGAAACTGCAGGAGAAGCTGCAGATGTTCGTCAGGGGACTGGACCGGACGCTGCTGGATGCAACAGGCGGTTGGGTTGACACCCGGATGGCGGCATCCGGATCATTGCTGGCACTGGGCATCTCAAAAGGAATAAAAGGCGGTTTCCTTCTGCCGGGAGCGGCAACGCTTCTGTGGTGGGCCGCCAATGTGGCAAAAAGAGGAAAAGAATGAACCGAATAGAGGAAGCGCTGCTCAGAAGAGTCCTGAAACCAACTGTCGCAGCGGATATTCCCGGGCATCTTCGGCTGCGGTTTCCCCTGTATAAGAAACTGCCGGAAGCGGTGAAACCATATCTGCATTACATCGGACCGGCCATGCAACTGCTGTCCGGGGTGCAGGGAGCGGAATACAATCCGGTGACCGGGACGCTCCTGATCCGCTATGATCCGAAAGTGACCGGGAAACGGCAGATTTTTGAGTGGATTCGTGTTCTGACGGATGAGGGAATTCGCGGTGTGGATGATCGTTCCCTTTACCTGATGAATGAAAAACAGATCGTGGAAACGATAAAAGCCCGCCTGATGGCGCAGCTGCCACAGATTTGAAAGGGTGAGTTGAATGGCTTTTTTAACCTCCCGGCTGAAAGGGAAAAACAGCGGTGTCTGGATGAAAAGCGTTACGGTTTCCAGTTTGCCGGGACGGGTGCGTTTTCGTGCCAGTGGCCTTAAGCACCTGTTCCCGCAGCGTCTGGAGCTGGCCCGGGAACTGGCCGGCATTCCCGGTGTCCGGAGCGCACAGGTGACGATTCCCACAGAGGGAATCCTGATTTTCTATGCCGGCGAGCGGGTGGATCTGGATAAAATCCGGGAAGCCGTCGATATGGTGCTGGCACGCTATTCCATGGATGCCTCACGGCAGAGTCATGCGGTGGAAGAGGACGGGGGAGAACTGAGCATGACGACGGGCAGGCTGGCCCGCCGCCTGGTCTTCTCCGGTGCCGCTGCACTGCTTGGAAATACGGTCCTGAAGCCCGGAACAGTCACCGGCATGGGCCGGTTTACGACACCGCAGGCACTGGCCTCGGCGGTCCTATCCCTGCCTCTGGCGAAAAGTGCGCTCAAAGGGCTTGCGCGGGACCTGCGGCCGAATGCGGATTTCCTGACGGTGACCTCCATTGTGGCAAGTCTCCTGCTGGGATCCGGAAATTCAGCCCTGACGATACTGGCTCTGTCGGATCTGGCAGAACTCATGACGAGCTATACGATTGAGAAGACACGGGATTCCATTGTGTCCATGCTTTCCGTCGAGGACAGTCATGTGTGGCACGAACTGAATGACGGACGGCTGGAACGGGTGCCGGCGGAAACGCTTAAAAAGGGTGAACGGGTAGTCATTCATACGGGCGAGAAAATCGCCGTGGACGGGAAGATCCTGAGCGGCGACGCGGTAGTGGACCAGAGTGCCATTACCGGTGAGTTTGTCCCTGCACAGAAGGTGCCGGGGGATGAGGTGTATGCCGGAACGGTGGTCAAGAGCGGCGTTATCCATGTTCAGGTGATGAAAGTCGGCGATGATACGGTGGTCAGCCGGATTGTCGGAATGGTGGAGGAATCCGCACTGAAACGGGCACCGATTCAGCGCTATGCGGACCGGTTCTCCAACTATCTGGTTCCGCTGAACTTCCTGCTCTTCGCTGCCGTATACCTGGTGACGCACAATCCCGAGAAAGCACTGAAAATGCTGGTCATTGACTATTCCTGCGGGATTAAGCTGTCGACGGCCACGGCCTTCTCAGCCGCCATTCACAACGGCGTCCGGCAGGGAATGCTGATCAAGGGCGGCGCCTTTATTGAGCAGATGTCCTCTGCCTCTACAGTGCTCCTGGATAAAACGGGAACCATTACGGAGGGCAGACCGGAGATCACCTCGATTCACGTGCTGGACCCCGAATTTACGGAGGAACAGGTCATTGGCCTGGCGATGGCGGCAGAGGAAACCAGCCGGCATCCGCTGGCCCACAGTATCCTGAACTATGGACGGCACAGACGGATTTCCGTGCCGGTTCACGGGGAAACGGTGACGGTGGTTGCCCGGGGAACCCGGACCACGGTCGACGGCGTGGATGTCTTTGTGGGCAGCTATCTGTACATGCAGGAAAATCACTTGAGCGCGGCACTGCCGATTCCGGCACCGGATGGTTCCATTCCCAACTTTGTCGGATACGGAACGCGGATCATCGGCCTTCTGGGGGCCATGGACCGGCCCAGAGAGAACGTGCGCCGGGCAATCAATGCGCTTCGGTATGAAGGGGTAGGCGACATTGAACTGCTGACCGGGGATACGGAGGCACAGGCACGGCTGGTGGCGCAACAGGTTGGTGCGGACGGCTATCGCGCGGGGCTCCTGCCGGAGCATAAGGCCGAGGCGGTCCTGAAACTGCAGACCCGCGGGGAGACCGTGATTATGGTCGGGGACGGCATTAATGATGCGCCGGCACTGGCCTATGCCGATGTCGGCATTTCACTGGGATCCAAGTCGACGGATATCGCCATGGAAACCAGTGATGTGGTCATTTCTCGGGATGATCCCATGACGGTTCCGGTTTTGCGGAAGCTGGCCAGGAAGACGATGAAGATCGTTCACCAGAATTTCGCCATGGTCATCGGGATCAACACGGTGGGCCTGATTCTGGGCGCAGCCAGCAACATTTCCGTGCTGGCGAGTGCGGCCATGCACAACATGTCCACCATTCTGGTGGTCGGAAATTCGCTGCGGTTACTGCTTTCAGGGGATGACAGCTGAGGGGGAAAAAGAATGCATGATAACCTGGGCGCCGTGCATGTGACGGTGCGGCATTCCATGGCAGGGCGGATTCGTCTTTCCTTTGAAAAACCGTTTCCGAATCCGGAGGTGCTGAAAAAGGAGAAAGGCATCATCCGGATGGAGTGGAATCCGAAAATCTGTTCCATGCTGCTGTTGTATGACAATACATGTCTGACGGAATTTGAACTGCTTCGGCAGGTGTGCGGTTACTATGCAGCACAGGTTGAGGCGGCACTCATTCATGTACGCCATGAGGAGGAGGAAGGGTTTATCCTGTCATCCTCCGGCATCATGGCCCTGCTGGCCATCGGGACGGACGCGTTCCGAACAGCCCTGGCTCTGCCGGGTGCCTCGGTGACCCGGTGGCTGGCCGTGATTACGACCCTGGCTGCAGTGGTTGAGCACGGCTGGGAGGAGGTCAATCAGAGGGGCAGCTTCGATCCCGAGGTAATGAGCATCGTCTACCTGCTCAATTCACTGTCAAACGGCAAGACGCTCCAGGCGAGCGCCATTGCCTGGGGACTGACGTTTGGCCGGCATCTGATTCCGAAAGATCCCAGGGAAACGGCATGGATGATCTCACGTCATGGCGACCGGGTTACACTGACGCCAATCGCCATCTCATCCGGGAGAGGATATGCACAGAAACTGTTTCAGTCCGGTCTGGCAGCCATGACACACCAGAGAATCTGAAAACGAAACAATCTGTCTGAGAAGACAGATCACAGGATTGAATGATGGGAGGAAAAAAAGATGTTTCAGAGTATTCAGAATAATGATTTGGTTAAGGGAATTCTCATCGGTGCAGGGGTAAGCATTGTGGCATTCTGCGCCTATAAGAGCAATGAGGAAAAGGTGGATAACTTCCTTCGCCGCCACGGCATTCAGGTAAAGACGCCGGGCAGAAGCTTCGAAACGATGTCCATCGAGGACCTGATGAGGACCAAGGAAGACATTGAGGACCTGATCGCCGAGAAAGAGCTGCAGGACCAGAGCGTGACCGTGAAGGCGGAATCCGCCCCGGCACCGGCAGTCTGATTCCTTTTTAGTTGCCCATGCGGGCCCTGATTCGGCAGATAGTCGCCCAATGGCAGGACAAAGTCGGCCGGAGAAAGTGTTTTGACTTTCTCCGGCCGGCTTTCTTTTTTGGCTGCGGTCAGGTGGGAAATGACAGGGAATTGCAGAGGGGAAAAAGAAGGAGACTCAGGAGGACGCTGAGGGCTGCGCCGGCCAGGACGTCCGAGGGATAATGCTGCCCGGCAGCAACGCGCAGGAAGCAGATGAGCGCAGTCAGCAGAATCAGGAGAAGGGCCAGCGGGAGCGGCGGATGGAGGGATAAAACGGCCATCAGGATGGCAACGGCGGAGGCAGCGTGCCGGCTGGGCATGCTTTTTCCTTTATCGGGAACGTGCCGCCCGACCGGGGGCAGATGGAAGCGGTCATACGGGCGCTGACGGTTGATGAGGATGCGCAAACCAGTGACGGTCAGGAAACAGATCGCGGGAACGAGGAAAAAGGGCCAGCTCCGCAGCTGCCGTGTCATGAGCACGGAAACGCTGGCCCCTGCGTAAACGCAGGCCATGATCAGGGTGGGAAGGCGAAGGATGGCCGCTCCGCCGGGCAATTGGCTGACGAGGCGGCGGGTCTGTTCGGTGATGCGGCGGTACGTTTCTCTGGTCACGGGAATGTTCCTTTCTTGGCCTGTGCTTATTTGAATCGGTTAACTCTTCAGATACGCCGATTATAGCCAAAACCGACGGGAAAAGCAAACAGAGTTTCCCGGCGGCGGGAGATGAAAAAACGGTCATCCGTGAGGATGACCGCCAATGTCAGTCGTTTTTGATGTGGAGTTCCTCAATCTGGGCCAGACTGAGAAGCATTTCAACCGTCCGGTCAATACCGAGGAGAGCGGAATTGATGGAGATGTCATAGTTCTGCGCTTTTCCCCATTTACGGTCCGTGTAACGGAAATAGTGGTTTCCGCGTTCCTTGTCCGAGGTGGAAATCAGTTTCATGGCCGTCGCTTCATCCACGTTTTTCAGCTTCATAATCCGGGCAACTCTCGTTTCGATGGGCGCATGGATGAACACGTTAATGGTGTTGGGCCGTCCGGCGAGAATGTAGTCAGAACAGCGGCCGACGATGACGGCAGGTCCTTTGGCAGCAACGTCCCGGATGACCTGCGCCTGCGAAATGAAAATGGCCTCTGAGAGCGGCAGGTAATGGGTGGAGAAAAAGCCGTTGGCATAGGCGGTGGAAGCGGCCAGGTTCTGAATGAAACTGCTCTTGGAACGCTGTTCATTCTGTTCGATGTAATCGTGTGAAAGGCCGCTTTTTTCTGCTGCCAGGGTAATCAGTTGTTTGTCATAAAAGTCGATTCCCAGTTTGCTGGCAACAAGGGATCCGATTTCATGGCCTCCGCTGCCATATTCACGACCGATCGTAATAATAAGAGGGGTATCCATGTTCTCTGCTCCTTTCTGGGGCTCAGGGCGGGTCTGTCGCCTGAGCCGCTACGCAATGTCCCGGATTTTGACTGACTGCCCCGGCGCGACAGGGCAACTTCTTTCCAGGCATCACAGTCAGTTCATAACCGAAACATGTCAGTGCACGGATAAAGACTGACCACTTGCATCAGACTCACTGGTTTCATCTATTCTGACTAACCTTCTACACGAATTATAGCATATTTTGACCATTTTGCGAAATATTCAATGTTGCTTTTCTTTTCGGACACGAAGATTTTATGAAACACCATTCTCCTCTTTCTTTTTCTCCCTGAATTGGGTATAATCCTCAACTGTTGTCTCAGAGATTATTTACAGGAGAAACCTGTCCAGGGGGCGGCGGTTCGGGCTAAGCCCGGGGGCGTTTGTGCATTGGATGGGGTCATCGGAGGCTGGAAATAGATGGCGGAAAAATGGGAAAAGGGCAGCGTATCCGTGTCCGGCTCGGAGATGGAATATGTGGCCTTTGGGGCCGGTGAACGGACACTGGTGGTGCTTCCGGCGCTGAGCTATCGTCCGGTTCGGGGCGTCGGCGCGGTTCTGGCACGTAAATATCAGCTCATCGGACAGGACCGTCGGGTCGTATTTCTGGATGCCCGGCAGCATCTGCCGAAACAGGTGACCGTGTCTCAACTGGCGGAGGATGCGGTGGAGGCCATGCGGAAACTGGGCATCGCCCGGGCGGATGTGCTTGGCATCTCCCTGGGCGGGATGATTGCTCAGTATCTGGCCATTAATCATCCGGAACAGGTGAGAAAGCTGGTTCTGGCCGTCACCCTCAGCCGCTCAAATGCAGCGATCACGGAAGCTGCGCGGAAATGGGCCGATGCAGCTGCTGAGGGCGATTACGAAAGTGTCGCCCGGGATATGCTGGTCAATGTCTATTCTCCGGCCTTTGCGGCAAGGTATGCAAAAGCCTTTCCGCTTACCGCACGCATGGAACCCCTGAGAGATCCGGAACAGTTTATCCGTCTGGCCCGGGCCTGCCTGACCTGTGACACGGCGGATGCCCTTCCTTCGCTCCGCTGCCCGACACTGGTCATCGGCGGGCGGCAGGACCGCATTGTGACAGGGGAGGCATCCGTTGAGCTGGCCGGGCGTATTGGAGCGCATCTGTACATGTATGAGGACCTGGGACACTCGGTTTTTGACGAAGGAACCGATTTTGTCCGGCGTGTGAATGATTTTCTGAGAGAAAACGAATAAACGGAAAGTGGTTAAATCGAATGGAAAAGAAAAAGCAGTCCTTTCTGCAGTCGGGACCAGGCGTATTCCTGCTGGCATCACTGTGTAACATCCTGTGGGGAAGTGCCATTCCCTTTATCAATCTCGGGTACCGCAGTTTTGCGGTGGCCAGCGGGGATACGGCAACACAGATCCTGTTTGCCGGTCTGCGTTTTACGCTTGCGGGAATCATTACCATCATTATTCGAAGCATCATGCTGGGGCATCTGGCGGTGCCGAAAAAAGGCGGAGCGCATCGGGTACTGCTGCTTGCTCTGACGCAGACCATGCTCCAGTATTTCCTGTTTTACATCGGCGTTGCCCGCACGGAGGCGGTCAAGTCTTCAATCATTCAGGGCCTGAATTCCTTCGTGGCGATCCTGGTGGCCTGCTTTGTCTTCCGGACGGAAAAGATGACGGTGCGGAAGATGGTGGGTGGCCTGCTGGGAATTGCCGGCATCCTGGTCGTCTCGCTGACAGGCAGCGGTCTTTCCGCAAAGTTCAGCGTGGGAGGCGAAGGAGCGCTGTTCCTGTCCATGGTGGCTGCGGCGACCAGCTCCAGCCTGATCAAGCGCTTTGGCCGGGAGGATGACCCGATGACCCTCAGCGGCTGGCAGTTCATGACGGGCGGTCTGGTCATGGCGGTTGGCGGCTATCTGGCCGGCGGACGCCTGAGGCCGGTCAGCCCATTGGCGTTTCCGACGCTCCTGTACCTGGCGCTGCTCTCAGCGGTTGCCTATTCCATCTGGGCGGTGCTGCTCAGCTGCAATCCGGTCTCCCGCGTGGCCGCGTACATGGTTCTCCAGCCGATTTTCGGTGTCCTGATTACCATGATTCTGACGGGCGGAAACAGTCCGGTTTCACCTGCCCGGATCGTCATTGCCCTGGCACTGGTATCTGCCTGCATCATGCTCATTTCCTCAGACCGGGAAAAGGGATGAGGTCAAAATCAAAAAGCCGTCCACTGGACGGCTTTTTTGAATTCAGTTCGACTTGGGTGCGGTCAGGATGGCTGACTTTTTCCATTTGCCGCGGCGATACATGATAAAGGTAATCGTGGCGCCGATGGTCCAGGAAATCAGCATGGAAATATACATCATGGCGCAGTCGCCCTGCGGCAGTTCCGGGGTTTTGGACAATGCCACAAGGCCGTAGGCAAGCGGAATGCGCAGGGCAATGGAGGTGATGATGGAGATCCACATGGGGGTTACGGTATCCCCGGCCCCGCGCATGATGCCGGAGAGACACTGGGTCACCTCCATGACGATGTATCCGACGGAAAGAATCTGCATCATCCGGTAGCTGAGGTCGATCAGCTTGGTGGTCTGTGTAAAGACGCCCATCAGGGAGCGGCCAAAGAGGAGGATCAGGACGGTGATGACGGCGGACACGCCCATGGCCGTGAGGGTTCCGTTCCGGGCACCCGTAATGACCCGGTCCATTTTGCCTGCGCCGATGTTCTGGCCGGCAAAGGTGGTCATGGCAGAACCAAAGGAGAAGGCCGGCAGCATGACGAAGCCGTCGATGCGCATGACGATGACGTTGGCCGCGATAAACAGTTCACCGAAGCTGTTGGTCAGGGACTGGACGACAATCATGGACATGGAAAAGATGGCCTGCGTAACACCGGAGGGGACGCCGAGGCGGATCAGGGACCGGGTATAGCGCCCTTTGGGATTCAGGTATTCCGCTTTCATGTCGAAGATCTTGGTCATGCGGGTCAGCTTGAACAGGGAGAGAATGGCGGAGATAAACTGGGCGATAATGGTTGCCCAGGCCACACCGGCGATACCCATGCCGAACTTGGCGACGAATACATAGTCAAGGACGATGTTCACGCCGGTGGCGACGAGCAGATAATAAAGCGCGGAGGCGGAGTCACCGAGACCCCGGAGAACACCGCTCAGAATGTTGTAATAGCCGCCGCCCGCGATGCCGAGGAAGATGATGGTCAGATAAGACTGACACCAGCTGATGATGCTCTCGGGGGTATTGAGGAGACGGAGCAGGGGACCTGACAGGAATGGTCCGACAATCATGATGATGAGGGAGGCGATGCCGGTCAGGGTGATGCAGCAGCCGATGGTCCTTGAAAGGTCCTCCCGCTGCATGGCACCGAAGTACTGGGACACCATGATGCTGGCACCGACGGAGATGCCCATAAACAGGACCAGCATCAGGTTCAGAATAGGTCCGGCACTGCCGACGGCCGCCAGGGCGTTGTCGCCGACAAAACGGCCGACGATAATGCTGTCCACGGTATTGTACAGCTGCTGTGCGATATTGCCCAGCAGCATGGGGATGGTAAATCGGACGATTTGCTTTACGGGGTTGCCGACACGCATATCGACCGTCTCAAAAAGGTTCATAGAGTTCCTCCGTTTAATTTGCTATGCGGATGTTTGCGGGGAAAAAGAATTCGCTGATTATCATACAGGAAGCAGGTGCAGGATACAAGACGGAATAAGAAAAAATGTTCAGATCACGGGCAGGAAAAAAGCCTGCGATCTGAACAGAAAAAGCGGCTGCGCAAAATGCCCGGAAGCACAAAAAAAGCATGGCCGCCGGCCATGCAAAACATGAGGTTTATGCCAACTTTTTATAGACCACCATTTCAGCCTGCTGATTATGAATGAAAACCTTGATTTCATCCGCAACATGCGTGATAACGGATTTTTCCAGTTCATCCCATGCGGCGGCATGCTCAGCGTTTTCATCCTTGGTGGAATAGATGTCATCGCGATACTTGACCATGGACCACTCCACATCGTGGAGAATATCCTGGGCATTGTCGTAAACGCCTGACATCATGATCGGATTGGTGAATGCGACAACGTCCTGATCGGCATTCCGATCAAAGAAGTCACGGAGACGGCCCATAATGCCTTTTGCATAGGCATTCTTGCCGCTGGTCGAAGTGTTGAGAAGTTTTTCACGCTTCACCGTATTCATACGGGTATCAACCAGAAGGTGGAGCATATACGTTCCATCCTCATCCTCAACCCAGAACTGTCCGGATTTTTCACCGGTAATCGAGCGCATTAAACCCATCAGTTCCTCGGCAAGAAGACGAAGATGGAGGGTGGATTTCGGGGAAAGATGCTTATACTCCCCGATCTTCTCCGCCTGACTCAGTGCCTCTTCCATTCCGGCGCCGTTGGTTGATACAACAACTACATCTGTTTTCATTAAGGCCTCACTCGATGGTCAGGATATCAGAGAAACCGGTGACGTCGAAAACTTCCTGAACGATCTCATTGACGTTGGTGACCTTCATTCCGCCTTTGCGGGACATTGCCTTGTGGGCGGTGAGCAGGACGCGCAGTCCGGCAGATGAAATGTACTCAAGCTTGCTGAAATCGAAGACAAGCTCATTGATCTTGGGGAGAACCTCATTGAGCTCCTTTTCGAGGGCAGGAGAGGTGGTCGTATCCAGACGGCCTTCCAGGCTGATGGTCATTGCAGAACCATTTTCACTTTTATTAATTGTCATTATCTTTGCTCCTTTTTCCAATCAGAGAAGTATGAATCTAAAGATTACGGGGTACATTATAGCCGATAAAAGCAAACAAATCAATAAACTGAATGGATTAATCACGGAATGAAACAGAATTTTTATCGGGAAGGGAAGGGGCGCAGCAGGGAAAAAGGACGAAAACAGGGACTATTTGTAGTATTCTCCGCGCATCAGGAGATAGATGATCTCCTCGAGGGTGTCCGGATCCGTGCGCTGGTCGGAACGGACG
>JAGAHV010000216.1:0-2978 GCA_017626895.1 Clostridia bacterium
AAGCAGAACCGCCCCTACCCTGACCAGAAGTGAAACGGATACCCTGGCACTTTCCTGCTTTTCCATAACCTGTGAGCTGGCCACCCGCTTCCTGGATGATTATCTGGTAGGTGACCGCTATTTCAAGGTCAAATCCGAGAAGCACAACCTCATTCGTGCCCGCTGTCAGATTGCGCTTGCCCGTGACATGCATGAGAAGCTCCGGGCGATGAATGCGATTGTCCAGAGCTCAGCGGAGCAGTACGGTTTTCGGGGATGAATGGAGGTTTGCGCAGAGAAACCGCGCCCAGCCCGGTGCATAAAGAATCGCCGTCCGGTGGACGGCGATTCTTTGATGGAACAGGTCAGTGGTCTGCCCCCTGGGAAAGGTCCGCATCAGGCGGGAAATGGAGAGAACCCGAAAGGGATTCATCGCTCTTCCCCGGATCGGCTGATTCTGAAAAGGATTCATCGCTCTTCCCCGAAGCGGCTGCTTCTGAAAGGGATTCATCGTCCTTTCCCGGACCGGCTGCTTTTGAAAAGGGCTCATCGTCCTTTCCCGGATCGGTTGCTTTTGAAAAGGGCCCATCGTCCTTTCCCGGACCGGCAGCTTCTGAAAGAGGCATATCGTTCCTTCCTGCGGCAGGGGCTTGTTTGGCGCTTTGCCCGGCTGCAGAGGTTCCTTCCTTCTTCTTTTCTGCCAGAGCCAGCAGAATGATGGAGGTCAGGTGAATCAGGCTCTCTGCAATCAGGGAGATGCCGATAAAAACAGCCAGATGCGGTGCAAGAAAATCCGGGATAATGACCGCGAGAAGGCCCAGAATCAGGGAGATTCCGGCGCCGATCAGCATTATCCACCAGCGGTCAATGCGCAGACGGAGAAAAT
Organism: Clostridia bacterium; assembly: GCA_017626895.1. Taxonomy (GTDB): domain Bacteria; phylum Bacillota; class Clostridia; order Christensenellales; family Aristaeellaceae; genus Ventricola. The sequence continues at coordinate 866 of JAGAHV010000216.1, forward strand.
CGACAGCCATCTGAACAAGCAGAAAAGCGCCGATGATTTCCACCATTCCCCACAGACGCGGGAGAACCGCCTCGAACAGGTTACGGTTAAAAAAGAAGACAATGCCCACGGTGAAAATTGCCAGAGAGCCGGCCAGATAGGAGGTCTGGGCCGCTTCCAGCGCGGGCATTCTGAGGTAACGGATCAGCCAGACAATCCCCAGCAGGGCCATAAGACCGAGCACGACGGCAACGGAAAGGAAAACAATCGCAGCGGGTTTTACCAGAATGGCAATGCCGAAGGCCAGCAGCAGCAGAACGGTTGCGATCTCGGTGATGCTGCGATTGGATGAGAGCAGTTTTTTCATTTGACATCTCCCCTGTCATTTGTTCGGATGATTCCGGATGATTACTTGCCGGATACGACGATCCCGTCTACGGCCATATAGGGCAGGACGGTTGCCCCATCCTCAACGGTTTCACGGGAGATGGCACGGATGTTCGTGAAGATCGCTCCCAGATTTCCGCTGATCATGGTTTCATTGACCGCACGGCTGATACGGCCGTTTTCGATCAGGAAAGCATTCTTGGCCACGCCGGAAAAATCTCCGTTTGTTCCCGGGCTGCCGCCTGAGAAATCACCGACGAGTATTCCCTTTTCCGTCCCTTTGATGATGGATTCAATGGAGGCCTCTCCCGGCTCAATGATCAGGGCATTGTCGGTATTCCGGGTTACGGGCCTGCCGGTTTTCCGGGAAACATACAGACTCAGCAGGTGTGTTTTCAGAATTCCATGGTCGATGATGACAATGTCCTCTGTCCGGAAACCATCGCCGGTCCAGGATTCACCCAGCACGATACGGGGATCCGAGGAACGGTTGGAGACAGTCAGAACCGGACTGGCGACGCGCTCGCCGATCTTGTCAAGCCACAGGGAGGTGCCATCCAGGATGACGCCGTCGGAGACATAATTCCCCAACAGCATGGAAATGAACTGGCCAAGACATTCCGGAGTAAAAATGACCGTACCGGTAAATTTCCCGTCAAAGGCAGTTGCGCCGATGCGCCTGGAGGTGTCCGCGAGATGCTGCCGGACAGCGGCCTGTTCAATAAACGGGATGGAAAGATCATCGGTCAGAAAGCCGACACTGTCAATGCCGGTTGTCTTATCCCCTTCTCCGGCGGAAAACTCAAGAGAGACGGAATAGACTTTGTATTGACTGTCAAACGCGGTCCCATTGCTGTTCCGGTACAGCTTGCGTGCGGATACCTGTGAGGCGATCAGCAGCATCAGACGGATCAGCGGAAATTCCTGTTCAATGTTCTGTTTCAGTTCGGTTGTCCGGCTGAACAGCCGGTCAAGATCCAGATGATCACAGCCCTTGGAAAAAGAATCCTTCCCCTGGTCCGGTGCGATATCCCACATGGGATCCGGTGTGGCGGATTCCAGTGATGTCCGGGCATCCGCGATCATCCGCTGAAGCCCTTCATCGCTGAGATCGGTACCGCTGGAAGTGCCGATGCGGCCCTGTGAAATCAGTTTCAGGGAAATCCCGTTTCCTTGTACGGTCCGCAGAAGCGTGAAATCTCCGTTTTCCAGATTTAACTCCTGAGATTCGCTCTCAGAGAGTGAAAAAGCGTAATGATCGACAGGACATTCCTTCAGCAATCCTTCAAAAACGTGTGCACATTCCTCCAGATTTCTCATATCAAACTCCTTTGCAGGTCTCAATGTTGGTCATATTACCAATAGGTTAGGGGTTTGAAGTTGTCTCCGCCCCTTCCCCTGGTCCACACCGTACGTGCCACTTTCATAGCATACGGCGCTCCATCCAACCGTCAGGCATTGTTATCTTTTGCTGGTACTTACGGATTCATTTATACTTTCACTCTCCTACTGGATTACTCAGAGAGTTTTATATTTTCTATACTTACGGAATTTATTTATGGTCCTCATGGCTGCTTTGTTCAATTTTATCCCGGCAAGCATTGATCTTGCCAGACTGGGATCAGGTTCATTTATAGCTCCACTGGCAGGTATACTTACCAACGTTATATTATGATGCCAGGGTCAAAAGATTGGGTTGAAGGCTCTTGGAGGGGTCTTGAGGCTATTTTGACCTGTTAGCGGCTCG
>JAGAHV010000217.1:0-21871 GCA_017626895.1 Clostridia bacterium
ATAGGGAATGACTTCTGCCTCGCCCACCTGCTCAAGAGACCAGGAACGGGTCTGCTCCGCACTGTCTGCCGATTCCTCTGCCGAGGTGACAATGGTGTCAATGATGTATCCGCGTCCGTACGGGTCGATGATCTTGATCGTTGCATCCGCCCCGCACCCAGCCTGCTCTGCGTAGTCATCCAGCAGTTCCTGGCCGCGGTCGATTTCACCCGTCGCCTCTACCACTTTCTTGTCGCCCTCCAGATCAATCGTCCCGGAACGCTTGGTGATATACGGCTCAGACCAGACATCCGTATCCGCCGAACTGTCCTCCGTTTCGCCGGAGATTGTCCGGGTCATGGAGGTAAGACCGTAGATTCGGACCCATGTCTCCTCCAACTGTGACTTGTCCATGATGTAGATGAGCCAGTCCGCCACCGACACCGGACAGCCGTTTTTCCGTCCTCTTGCCATCTTTCCTCCTTTATTAGATCATCCAGATCTTTCGGCACTGCTTTTGTTCAGTGCTCTTTCCAGGCAACCCGATGCTGACGCATCCGGTCCAATCCTTGCTTATTATCCACAGGTTTCCACATTATCCACAGTATCTGACCCTGTAATTGCTGACATAGAGATGCCTGCCGCTGGTATCCGTACCGGCCCCCTCTGCGACAGATATCGCCTCAATGGTAACCCTGGGTCCATCTCCGCTGAGGAAACCGGAAAACCCTTCCAGTTCCTCTGCCACCGCCACGGACCACTCATACGGAATCCGGACCTGCCCCGGAGCGCCGCGGGTAAAGATCTGAATTCTGGCCCCATTCGTGGAGCCTGCATAAGAGGAATCTACAGACATGACCGCCAGTGCCCGGTCCGGGGAATCCGGCAGGATCCCCCAGAACAGGTCACCGGCGGTTTCATCTGTATTGCAGGTGCCCAGGCCAAGGAATTCCAGATGATCACACAGTCGCTCAATCAGATTCATGCCTGTCCTCACCTATCCTCGTTCAGCTTCGGTCAGTTTCCCAGTGCCTGACGGATCTGTTCCCCCAGCGCATTCACCATTTCCCGCTGTACCATGGAATCATTGGCCGGATCCTCCAGATACTTGGCCTGTCCGCCCCGGGGATGCGCAAAGTCGGTCCGTTCATGCTGGATAATGGCATATTCCGTCTCGTACACCACACGTCCCTGCTCCCCGTTCATCTCCACCCGGCCGGAATGGATCAGTTTTCCCGTGTCCTTTGGGACCAGTTTCCGGGAATGATCCAGAAGGATTTCCAGTGCCCGGCGGTTCCCGGCGGCACTGCCGCTCCGGACAGCACTTTTAGCCAGATTCCACCGGATCCGGCCGCGAATTCCGCTGCTACTCAAGGTCCACCTCCAGATGATGCAGGCCGGGACCCATCATCTGCTGACAGCGCACGACCAGCATTTCCTGCCCTTCCCACACAACTCTGGAATAAATCGGTATCGGTTCACCCAGGCAGAACATGAGCATATTGGCCACTGTTTCCTGAATGACCCCGCCGGGTTTCTTGTACACCACCTTATGTCCTGTGCCCGGTTCCATCCGGCACTTCCGGGTTTCCGGTTCACCGTACACTGGCCCGCCGCTGCCCTGCCGAAGGTATGGAATAATTGTCGCCAGATGCACCAGAAGCGATTCCATCAACTGCGCTCCACTCCCTTGTAAAGAAGTCCTGCGTACAAAAGGACTCCATAGGCGGCTCCGCAGAGCCGGCGGGGTGTGAGCAGATCTCCTGCACCACTGTCCGCCATCTCCACGGAATAATGCCCGATACGAAACGATTTTGCGCCTTTTGGCAGGTCGGTTTCCTGATCCATTTCATGCAGGATCTGAAAATTCACCGCTTGTTCAAAGGCAGCCTGTTCTGCCAGGGTTCGCGGGGTATTGGGAAAGATGGCGCCCAGCATCCGGGCGCGCATCTCCTCCCGCTGCATTTCAGTTATTTCACGCTCAGGCATGGATCAGGTGCCCGGGGTCAGGACCGCAAACGGGAAATAGTCCCGGCCTGAGATCATGTTGACCGGCCGCGGCATGGCCCATCCAAGACGCATCACGGCACGCAGGGCCACGCAGTCCTGCTGTGCCAGGTTCAGGATGACCCGTCCCTCGTTGTCCGTAATGGTGGCCTGATCCAGGATCTTATAGGTCACATCCTGGCGGATGGCATACCGCATGTAGTTGAAGTTTCCGGCCAGCAGCAGAGCACGGTTGCCATCCAGGGAACCGTTCTCCGGGAAAGCGACCGGGGTGCCGTTCAGCTCATACACCATGGCACCTGCCGCACCGCTGGTATAGGCCATGCGGAAAATGGGCTGTCCGGCCGTATCCACCGCACCGCGCAGTTTGGCACGCAGCTGCAGGGCACCCACATAGGTGTTGACCGAAATGCCGGATTCCTCCACCTTCGCGATAACGCCCTGCTCGCCGTTGATGTCCTGATACAGGTTTCCGGTGGTCTCCACATACTTGCCTGCCGCAATGGCGGAGGGAACAAGTCCGTCCGGCCAGGTGCTGGGCTTGCCGCTTCCGTGGAACACGGCGCCGTCAATGGCAGCGGAAAACGCTTCCACAATGCGCGGCCGGACCTCACCGAAAATGTCATAGTCCGAATCATCCAGGACCGCTTCCGGAATCGGGACGATGACGGCCAGTTCCTCCGCTGTAATGTACACCTTATCCCATGTCATCTGGGAAGTGTTCTTGAGCCCCGTATCTCCGTTGACAAAGTCAGCAGAGACCGTTCCCGTCATGACGGGCATCTTGAGCTGCTTGCGGATCATGTCCGGCATGCGCATGCCCAGAGAGAGCGCAATGGAGCCCTTGACGGTTTCCTGAATAATGTTCCTGCTGACCTCCTCAGGAATCAGGGCCTCTGCGTTTGCACGTTCAATATGTGCCATTTTTGTCCTCCTTGATTTTTTCGTAGATTGGTCTTTCGGCATCGATACTCATGCAGCATCCTGCTTCAGCGTACGGACACTGCGTGTCCGGCCCTTACATGTATCGTGAGTGGGTCTTTCGGCCCCGATACACATGCAGGTTTCAGTTTCAGCTGACGGATGCTGTGCATCCGGCCCTTACATGTATCGTGGGTGGGTCTTTCGGCCCCGATACACATGCAGGTTTCAGTTTCAGGTGACGGATGCTGTGCATCCGGCCCTTACACATTGTACCCGGCGGCCCGGCGGATCTCCAGGTTCACCTGCCGGGAAAGGGCGTCCTCTCCGGACAGGGGATGCTGCGGAACGCTGTCGACACCGCCGCGGGGCGCAGGAATATCCGTGAACAGATAGGGATCCGACGCCTTCAGGGCTTTCAGCTGCTCCTCAAGGCCGGTTACCTTTCCGTCCTTTTCCTGAACCTTGTCGATGTCAATCATCCGCATCAGGACATCCGGATTCCGGGCACCGCTTTCTTTCAGCATGATGCTGAGGCGGCCCTGTTTGCGGATCGTATCAATGGACCGGTCACGCTCCGCAATGATGCCGTTGAGGCGTTCGATTTCCCCCTTATAGTTCCCGGCCGCTTCAAGGTCCTTCGTCCGCTGCTCGAGATCGCCGCTCAGCTGCTTCACCTCTCCCTGCAGTTTGGCAATCATCTCGGCATCCTTCTTCATATCCTTTTCCCGTTTGGATCCCGTTTCAGTTGCCTCATTCAGCTGGTTTTTGAGCGAGCTGATTTCCGCGTCCAGCGTCGCCTTTTCCTTGCTGAGGGACTCTACCTGACTGAGATACTGCTTTTTGGCCGCAATCTCGGTGTCAAACTTTGCCTTGGGCACATAGGACCCGTCCGACGCGTTGACCAGGGTGATGCCCGGTGCATCGTTCATTTTCTCGAGGAAACTGGTATACACCTGATCCCCCAGCACCGGCTTCAGAAATTCCAGACTTGCCATGTTGCTCCTTTCTATGTCTCATGCATGTCATTTCCCGGAGTAGCTTTGTTCCGGCACAGTTTTTGCAAACTGTCGTCCTGTGACAAATGCACTCCACAGGCCTCCATGTTGGTCTTATGCCGGAGCAGCTTTGCAAGGCCTGTTTTTTGCAGACTGTCGCTGCGCGACAGCGCCGCTCCTCCCTGGGTACACCGGCGTTTGTCGTTTGGCATTGCCGCTTCCCACTGTCCAGAGTCCACAAACGATTTCTGCCCGGTGTACCCTGTCCGGGCCACCGTGTTCCAGAGCGGCTTTGCAAAGGCCCAGGTTCTGCAAACTGTCGATGTGCGACAGAGCCGCTCCGCAGGCCCGTGTTCATTCCTGAGCAGCTTTGCAAAGGCCTGGTTTTTGCAAACTGTCGCTGCGCGACAGCGCCGCTCTGCAGAAGCCCGGCAAAGCCGGACCCGGGCATTCGCCCCTGTACATTGTTTCCCCTTGGACTTTTTAACGGGCCGTCTCCCGCTCGGGGGAGCGGACATGACCTGTCCGCCGGGCATTGATCTCTCCGCCGCACCCGGCCGGATGCGGCAGAGGAGAATCCAATCAGTCTCGGGGCAGTACCGGCAGCTGAGCTGCCAGCAGCCTCTCCTCCGCCTCACACAGGAAGCTGCGGATCGCTTCCGTCAGCTCCTCCCCATGCGCATCCAGGTAGTCACGGTTCAGCAGTTCCACCTGCAGTGCATACTCATCCCTGCTCATGGTCAGGCTCAGCGCCAGGACCGGCTCCGTACCCGTGTCCTCCCGGAGAATCCGTCGAAAACTCTCGTGGGTTTCATTGACTTTCAGCATGCGTTTTCTCCCTCTTCCTCACCAGGTGAAGGCGTAGCCAAAGGATCCCTCCACCTTGCTGGTGAGCAGATTCTTCATGGAAATCCGTTCGTTTTTGGGGTCGATGACCGCAAGGACCACCATCGTCGCGGCATTCGGTGCAACCGGTGTCACTGCCGCGGCAAAGATGTAGAGATACCCGTTAAAAGGCCGGGTGCCAAGCAGGGCAATCGGCTCCACGTTCGATCCGACAAAACCGTCAAAGGCGGCATTCCAGACATTCCTGACCTCCTCCGGGAGATCCGTCATCACCTCAATGCTGGTGCCGCCAAAAGGCATTCCGCCCTCCAGCACGCGTTCAATGCTGACCAGCGTTGCCTCGCGGTCACCCGGCTTCTCGTTGAAGATCAGGACAACCACGTTTTTGGTGTCCCGTCCGGTCAGGACGGTCTGTTCCGCCAGCACCGCGTGGTTAATCCCGTTGACCTGCTGGGAACCCAGATAGACGATTTCCTGGTACTCCGTTCCCAGGATTGTCTCCCCCAGTCCGGCCATGGCCGATGCGATTTTCTGGGGCATTTCCCTGCTGATGTCGATTTTCCAGCTGTTCAGATTCATTTTCGTTCCTCCTTACCAATTCTCAACTTTGGTCTTTCGCCTGAGCCGGTTTGTCAGCAGCCTGAATTTGAAAACTGTCGCGTCGCGACAGGGCTCCTCTCCCCATATGGTTTTCACTGTTCATTCTCTGTCGTGACTTTGCCGGAATCAGACTTATCGGATAAAACACTCAGAGAGTGCTTATCTGCACTGTTGCTGCCGGTTTTCCTGATTCGTTCCTGTACCGGCTTTTTCTGTTCGGTTTTCTCCTCGAACGTCTCTGCGCTGAGGCTTTCCCGGAGCCCCTGATGCGCCGCCGCGAGCGCCGGATCTGCCAGGGCATTGCTCACAAAGCGGCGATACGAGGGTCCCTGACAGACCTCAAAAAATCGTTCCGCCTCCCGGCACTTGTCCAGAAAACGGATCAGTGTTTCTGCCTGAGAGCGGTCAATCCGAATTGTTTCCATCTTTTTTCTCCCTTATTGATCGTAGTTTGGTCTTATGGCACCGCTGCTTTTATCATGCTCATATTCAACATACTGCCGCTGCTGCGGCAGGCCCACTCCTCCTTTGAATCGTTATCTGGTCTTATGGCACCGCTGCTTTTATAATGCTCATATTCGACATACTGCCGCTGCTGCGGCAGGCCCACTCCTCCTTTATATTGTCGTCAGACTGGTCTGAACCGGATCTGAAAGACCGTATTCCCTCTGGATCCGCTGGACCTCACACAGGACCTGATCCTGTGTCCAGTCCGGATGCAGCATCTGTACCTTCACCTCCGTGCTCATGGCCTGTGCCCCGGTCAGCATGGACAGGGATGAGGCCATGGTTGGCAGGTCACTGGTAAAGATCGTCGGGAATCGTACATGCATATGGACACCGGGATCGCTTCCCGCATCCGGATACAGGGCGGCATCCAGGTGCATCAGGGCGGTGAGGAGCATTTCGAGACTGTCCTGCCAGTACGCCTGCTTTTTGCCGGTGGTGCTGTAGGATTTCTTTTCCCGGATGCGCAGGGCCGTGCCGCTCTGGGCCATTCCCTCGATATTGATGCCAAATGTCTGCGGCGCATAGCCGGCACCGGAGACGATCTTGGTCACAATGTCCTGGCAGGTCTTGGCATGGTCATCCGCCCGGATGGCAAACTGGGAAGGGGTAATGGTGTTGCCGCCGCGGTCCGTGTCCACATCCAGCGCCACCAGCGTTTCCACATCCTCGTCAAACTCGAAGGTCGGCACGGACCGGCCGCCGCCAAACAGATCCTCCCCGGTCCGCCGCAGATACTCCGCCGGCACCAGAAGCCGGGCCTTGCCAAGCCGGATATCCCGGATCCAGGAGGAATAGGCCTCATCCAGGGCATCCATCAGGTCCCGGAGATTGTCAAAATCAGACCGGCCCATGTACGAGCCGCGGAACATCCGGTTGGGGCGGATATTGGGAATATGGGCAGCCAGCATGAGGCCGGAGGGCACCGGACAGGCGGGCTCAATGCCCATTTCCAGCAGCTGCTCATCCTCCATTCGCAGGCCCAGACTGTCCGCACTTCCCCGGTAAAGACCGGTCAGGATCGCCCCCGGCTCATACACCTCATGTGTCCGAAGGACGCTGGACTGTGAGCCTGTTTCAATCTCCGTAAACACGTGAATCGCCTGAAGGCGGCCCATCCGATACTCCGGATAGGCGCTGTCCCCCTGCACCACCCGGATCTGCGGGAATCCGGCATGGTGAATGTCCCACATGATTTTGAGGTACACATCCCCCAGCGCCGAGCAGGATTCCGCCGCCTCACAGAGCAGCGCATGCAGGTTGGTGGCCCGGGAAATGGATTCAAACCGCCGCTGAACCTGCTCCATGGGCATTTCCTGGGCATCTACCGCGCTGATCTGCGGCTCCTCGCCAAACAGCAGATCTGAGGAGGTGGCCGCGATGTCTGCGGCAATGGGCACATGCACTTTCTGCTTGGAGGGCCGCCTCCAGAAGGATTTGGGTCTTGCCGTCATGCGCAGGTCTCTGGGATTTCCGCTGTACGCTGCGGAAAACATCTGGTAATACTGCCGGTTGTGGCTCTGGAGCAGTTCCCAGGCCGCCGGGCCGTTCAGATGTTCCATCTCATCCCTGCCTTACCCCATCCCTGCGCATTCTGGGTGCCCCGGGATTATCCGGTTTCTGAAGACGCGCATAGACATTCCGGATTTCCTGAAGGAGGCGCTCGTTCTCCTCTTTTGACACCTGTTCCTTTTTTCCTGCTTTTTCTCTTTTCTTTCCGCTCATCCCAGTTCCTCCTTGGCGATTCGCCAGATTTCCTTTGACAGGGGTTTTGCATTTCTGCGGTTGCTGTAATAATCCGAAATGGCTTCCGCCACCGTTTCAGAAGCATCTGATGCGGCGTAGCGGGAAATCCGTCCGATCTGATCCGCGGCCAGCTGCGGGTTCTGATGCCACCCGGGTGCGGCCCGGTCCAGAGCCCTTGAAACGATTTCCGAGGCCACCGTTCCGTTTCGCCAGGCATCTGCACGTCTGGCCCGGGTCTGCGGGTCCTTTCCGGGCATCCGGCGTCTGAGCAGCTCCGCCTCAATCTGATGCCCCATCTCATGGATGATGATATTGACCGGCTTCGTCCCCTCCGGGTGATACCCGGAACGGATGTCCCGCTCGTATGCCCGTTTAACCGCCTCCGGCGAGGTCAACACCCCCGGGTGCAGCAGGATTTCCCCGTCCACCGTCGTCCCTGCGTAGGCCGAGCCGCCCGGCATCCGTCCGGTAAGACGAAGACCAGAAGCGGTAATGCCGGGAAATTCCGCCAGCATGGCCTCAATGCCGCCGCTCATCTCCCGCGTCACCTCAAAATCCACCCGGCTCACACTGCGGTCCATTCGAAGTCCGTACGTTTCCCGCATGTAACGGCTGAGATCCCCCAGATTCTGCGTCTCCAGAGAACCGATTTTCTTGATGCCCCCGTTGCCGATTCCACCGGTTCCTTTTCCCATCCCCTCACCCCGTCCGATCCCGTACCCGCTGCCGGATCCGTTCTGTCTCGGGCGCAATTTCATGGACCGGACCGGTGATCCCCTCCGGGCATATGCCATGGAGCAGGACCAGTACCGGCCTGAGACGCCGCTGCATTTCGGCGACACCACGCCTCATCCAGTCCCGGTCTGCCTCTGTCTGCATGCACCCAACCGTTGACAGGGCCAGAATGGATTCTGTGGGGTACGATTCCCATATGGCCTCGCGGTCCAGTCCCTCCGTCCAGACCACAGAGGGCACCACATTGATGCCCGCCTCTGCCCAGAACCGGGCCAGCCAGGCGTTTCGGTACTGGTTGTACAGCCGCAGAGCGGGCGGAAACGTTTCATACACGGAAAACTCCGGTGAGGTCACCGCGCCAAACTGCTGAAGCAAAGTCCGATACCGCCGGGGATTTGTCCAGACCCGTTTGAACTGGGCATCATCCAGCCAGAAATGCACGCCCGTGCTGCGCCGCAGTTCCGGCGGACAGCTTTTGGCATAGTTGAACCCGATCCACCGCTTTACCTCAAGCTGGGTGCACCTGAGCATCCTCGGAATCCCATAGTCCCCCTCGCCCGGCACCTGGGCAACATTCTGGTTTTCCCAGTATTCCCGTTTTTTGTATTCCCGCTCATGCATCCTGTCACCTCCTCTTTTGCAGGCCTCACTGTTGCTCATTTGCCCGAGCACCATTGCATGAGGCCTGGATTTGACCTAACTGTCGCTGCGCGACAGGGCCTTAATGCACCGTAGCTCGGTCTTTCGGCAACGTGGCATTTCCAGTGCTCATATTTGACCTACTGCCGCTGTGCTGCAGGCCCTCTCCTTAATGAGCCGTAGCTCGGTCTTTCGGCAACGTGGCATTTCCAGTGCTCATATTTGACCTACTGCCGCTGTGGCGGCAGGCCCTATCCTTGTCAGCCGGGGATCAGGATTTTTCCGTACAGCGTATTAACCGTATCAATGACAAAGCCCATCCCCAGGCCCTCCGCCGAGGGCACCCAGAGCCGTTCCGGATTCCAGTTTTTAAATCCATCCTCCGCGTATGCCGGAAGATCCGGATCATAGTCCGGATTCGGAACCCACTGACCGCCTTCCATGCAGTACCGGTACAGGGCCGGGTGGGATTCCCGCAGGCTGATAAACCGCCCGCGCCTTTCCACATGGGCCCCAAAACAACAAAAGACGCAGCCGGTTCGGTCTGCGCCTGTAGTGCTGTACCTGCACTTTTGACAGCGTCTTTGTCTGCATTCGATTTCCCCGTAAACCGGCGCAATCTCAATGCCCATGCGGTAGATGTACTCAAGCATGTCCTGTTCCCGCCAGAAAGCCAGCGGCGTGCTGAGCCCATGCCGCTGTTCATATGCATTGCAGCCGTGCTGCATCCACGCCCGCTCCCGCAGCATTCCTTCATTGGCCATCGTCCCGACGAACCCATGCCGGCCGGTTTCCTTCTCGTATTGTTTCATCGGCCGCTTTTTCATGATCCGGCAGCACTTGTCCGAAATCCGGAACGGCGCCTCCTCCGCCAGTTTCTGCCAGCGGGATTTATCGTACATGCTGCGGCCCATGGTTCCGTCCTGCAGAGCCACCTTGACATTTCCGGTCATATATCTGCGCCGCCGGCCTTTGGGATCATGCAGCCGCGCGTATTTGATGGCATTGGCAACGGACTTGCTGATGAGGGGATATCCCTCCTCTTTCACCACCTCCACAAACGTCATCTCCGGACGGATCTCCGTAACGCCGTCCTGCATCCGTGCAAATTTCCGGACTTCCGGAAATTCCAGTCCCGTATTGGAAAACACCGCCGGTACGCCCGGATACATCTCGCGAACCATGTGAAGCAGGACCGTTGAATCCTTCCCGCCGCTGAAACTGACATACACTTTTCCATGCCACGCTTCCACCCATTCCCGAATCCGCTCACGGGTCAGTTGCACCTTCTCTGCCAGTGGCAGACTCTGCAGATGCTGCAGTTCCTCCCTGGTATGAATGAACCCCGTCATCTTTATCTCCTTTCGTTCCGTTATTTGGCCTTTAGGCACCGCTTCTTTACATCTGCTCATCCTCAGCAAACTGCCACTACGTGGCAGGCCCTCTCCTCCCAGCATTCGTCATTTTCGCTCCGCACCTTTGGCAGTACCGGTCCCGGGTACAGGATGCACCAAAGTACCCCTTGCCCTTACACCGACTGCAGCGATATGTTTCATCCGGAAACATCACCCGCTCGGTATCATCCATATCTGGATCTCCCGGCTTCACTTTCTCCCATTCTGCCGTAAACGAAAGATATCCCTCCTCCACTTCCAGCTCATCCAGAAGCACAGACAGACGTTCCATATCATCCAGATGTTCCCTGTCCGGTTCCTCGGCAAAAAACCGAGTAATCACCAGTGCCTCCTCCAGCTGTTCTCTGTTGATCCAGTACTTTGCTTTTACTGACTCCCTTTCTCCCGATATCACGCTGTTCCTCCTTTCTGCGCTTCCAGCTTGTCATTTGCATGAGCAGGTTTGTCCTGACCCGAATCATACCAATCTGTCGCCGCGCGACAGGGCCAGTCCTTTCTGCGCTTCCAGCTTGGCATTTGCCTGAGCAGGTTTGTCCCAGCCCAAAACATACCAATCTGTCGCCGCGCGACAGGGCCAGTCCTTTCTGCGCTTCCAGCTTGGCATTTGCCCAAGCAGATTGTCCTGACCCGGATCATTCCACGTCTTGAATCCCGTTTGTTCAAAGAGATAAACGGGTACAAAAAAAGCTGCCTGTATAAGCAGCTTAATTGGATCTTCCTGCGCACATTTCTCTTTTTGCCTACTCTCAGGGGCAGAAAACCTTACACAATTGTACAACACCTGTCCTGCGGGTAACGTTTCATGCTCATCCGCGCTTTGTCTGTGTGCGTTGCCTGCGGGCATAAAAAAATCCGGATCGGCTCCGGATTGGCTGATTATATTATAATTTCTCGGAATGGATTGAACAACTCCACAAACCTGCAACCTTTTGACAACTTTTCGGTTACATTTCGTTTTTCGTCGAAACAGTGCCGGATTCCGGCAAACATCCTGCATGAAACAACCGTGTGGCAAACAGTTTGTCCCAGATCATCCCGCATTCGGTTCAGACATTCTTTTCACGGAAAGTGAGGGTACATTTCCGGAAATGCTTTGAACTGTACGGTTGGAGGGCTTAAGTTGGGTGCACATAGGATAATGAATTTGTACACCCGCTATGGCCTTTCAGAGAGTTTGGTTTTCATCTCCCGTCAGGCTGTGTATTCGCCCTCCGGAACCAGCGTTTAAACAACATCAGCAGATTTCGCTTTGACTTTTGATGCGCGCATTTATGGGCACCCAAGTGAATCCCCTCTGGTTGGATTTCAATCACAAAATTCCCCCAACCCGGTCCATAAAATCCTCGCTATCTTCCATGTAATTCCATGCGTATCCTTCCGAAATGCCCCATTTCTCAACAATGTATTCTAAAATCTCGTCATCATTGACACCTGCAGCCAGCAGTGCCTCTACGGCTCCTGTTATTTCTTCCTCTCTCCAGCAGAAACTTCCCTGGCCAAACTGTTTTTCTTCCTCCTCGGTGATTTCTTCTCCTTCTTTTGAAAACTTATACTTTTTTCCGGCATAAAGCATTCTCCCAGATCAAATGCCTTCAGTGCCTCTCTCACACCAAGTTGATTGTGATAGTGCATATATTTTTCTTTCATGCCCTTCCAAGTCTTGTCCCAATCTGAAACGCTTTCTCCAAATCCAGTGGGAACTGCTTTTCCCTCATTTCCTTTTTGTGCGATTCATCGAAAACGGCCATATTGAACTTGCTGTAGTCCTTCACCTGCAAGGTGTCACAACAAGGAAGCAGATCGACCCTGGGGCTGCCGTTAAGAATGATCGTTTTCATACTCTCAAAACCTCTTTTTCATTTCTGCCTCATGCATTTTTCTTTCCTTGGATCAGCTGGCTTCTCCGCGTCCTCCGGAATTGCCCACGACCGCCCGAACCGCTCCACGCCAGGAATCCTGCCGTCCTGGGCAAGCTTGCTGACCCACCGCTCGGAGACATTCCACTTATACGATATTTCCCGCACTGACAGGTATCCCTTCATGGCTTGCCTCCTCACAATTTCTCAATTTACATTATATGCGAATAACAGTAGAAAATCCCAGCCGCTAACCTGCTCACCGTGAGCAAGGAAGCGACTGGGATTCTCTTTCTCACTTTATCCGAGAATATTCCTGAGATCCTCTTCGGGCGTCGTAGTGGGTGCGATGCCGAAGTGCTCCACCAGATAATTCAACACATTGGGAGATACGAACGCAGGCAGTGTGGGACCGAGGCGAATGTTCTTGATCCCGAGATATAGAAGCGTCAGGAGCACGCAAACCGCTTTCTGCTCGTACCAAGAGAGGATGATGGACAGCGGCAGCTCGTTTACGCCGCATCCAAAGGCTTTCGCCAGAGCCAGGGCGACCTGAATGGCGCTATAGGCATCGTTGCACTGGCCCATGTCCATGATGCGAGGCAGGCCGCCGATGGTACCCAGGTCGAGATCGTTGAAGCGGAACTTGCCGCAGGCCAGCGTCAGAATGATGGTATCCGAAGGGGTCTGCTTGACCAGCTGGGTGTAGTAGTTCCTTCCGGGGCGCACACCGTCACAGCCGCCCACCAGGAAGAAGTGCCGGATGGCCCCGGTCTTTACGGCTTCGATCACCTTGTCCGCCACAGCCAGCACTGTGCTGCGGGCGAAGCCGGTCATCACGGTTTTGCCGCCATTGATGCCGGTAAACTGTCGGTCCTCAGGGTATCCGCCCAGCGCCAGCGCCTTCTCGATCACAGGCGTGAAATCCTTGTCCTCACCGATGTGGACGATTTCCGGATAGGAAACCACTTCCGTGGTAAACACCCGGTCCGCATAACTGGGCTTCGGCGGCATCAGACAGTTGGTGGTGAACAGGATCGGCGCGGGAATGTCCGCGAATTCTTTCTGCTGATTCTGCCAGGCAGTGCCGAAGTTTCCCTTGAGGTGTGGATACCTGCGCAGCTCGGGATAGCCGTGCGCGGGCAGCATTTCGCCGTGGGTGTAGATGTTGATGCCCTTGCCCTCGGTCTGCTCCAGCAGCTTCTTCAGATCGTACAGATCGTGACCGGAGATGACGATGAACGGTCCCTTTTCCACCTTCAGCGGCACTGTAGTCGGTGAAGGCGTGCCGAAGGTTTCGGTATTGGCCCGATCCAGAAGCTCCATGCAGGTCATATTGTGCTTGCCGACCTCCAGCACGATGGGCAGCAACTGTTCCATGCCCAAATCCTCGCCGATGGCAAACAGGGCCTTGCAGAAGAACGCATTGACCTCGTTGCTGTGATAGCCCAGCACATTCGCATGGTACGCATAGGCCGCCATGCCGCGGATGCCGAACAGGATCAACGACTTGAGAGATCGGATGTCTTCATCAGCATCCCAGAGCTTCGCCATATCGTAATCGTCAGTCCTGCCACAGGGCGAACCGCACGTGCCGCAGCCGGAAACGAGCTTTTCCTTTTCCGCATGTACGGCATCGATCAACGATTTGATGGTCGCGTCATAGAAGTTCACATTTGTGATCGTTGTAAACAGACCCTTGATAATAAGGTCGTAGATTCCCTTGTCAAGGTTTTTGATTCCATCTGTGGCGCGGGCAAGGCCAATCATGGCGCCGGTCAGCTGATCCTGAAGTTCCGCAATGTCAGCCTTCTTGCCGCAGACGCCTACCTTTCCCATGCAGCTCTTGCCGCCCGCAGTCTGTTCACACTGAAAGCAAAACATCTGAGTATCCATTTTCATTTCTCCTTATCCTACTTTTTCAAACATATCTTTGCCCACACCGCAAACAGGGCAGCACCAATCGTCCGGCAAATCTTCAAAGGCTGTGCCTGGAGCAATGCTGCTGTCGGGATCACCTTTCTCCGGGTCGTAGACATAACCGCAGGGACCGCACTGATACTTGGCAGGTTTGTCATCGCTGCCATCTTCTGGCTCCGCCGCTTCTTCCGGCTTGCCGATCAGCGATGTAACAAGAGCAGGAATCCCAGCAAAATCACTCTCTTCCGGATTCCATTGGGATCGGATATTTTCTTCAATGACCTCAAAGCCCGCTTCCGCCAGCTTTGCTTGCAGCAGCTTCACGCTTTCTCCACTCCAGCCATAGCAGCCGAAAGCCGCGGCCTTCTTGTTCTTGAATTTGAGTTGCTTCAGAAATTCCAGCCAGCCTGCTACGGAGGACAGATAACTGTTAGACACAGTTGGCGAGCCGACCGCAATGGCGCGGGATTTGAACACCTCGGTCATGACCTCATTCTTGTCCGCCTTGGCAATATTGAATACTTTTACCACAGTGTCCGGGCTCTGGCGATGAATCTCCTCCGCAATCCTGTGAGCAATCTTCGTCGTACCTTCCCACATGGTATCATATGCGATGGTGACCTGATCCTCCTGATAGGCGTTCGCCCAAGCAGCATACTTCTCCACGATCTGCAAAGGATTCTCGCGCCATATCGCGCCATGGGAAGGAGCAATCATATCAAAAGTCAGATGGAAACCGGCAATCTCCGTCAGCTTCTTCGCCAGGATCGGAGCAAATGGATTCAGGATATTGGCGAAATACTTCATAGCCTCCTTGTTCAGCAGACACTGATCCGCCTTGTCGTTGAACAGCTCCTCTACTGCGTAGTGCTGCCCGAAGGCGTCGTTGGAGAACAGGATGTTGTCGCCGGTCATAAAGGTCGCCATGCTATCCGGCCAATGGAGCATTTTCATCTCCACAAAGACCAGCTGCTTGCCGTTGCCGATGTCTACGCTGTCGCCGGTCTTGACCACATGGAAGTTCCAGCCCCGCTTGCCATACTGGCCTTCTATGCTCCTGACCGCCTGGGCGGTGCAGTAGATGGGTGTACCCGGAATCTCTTCCATCAGCGCGGTCAGTGAGCCGGAGTGGTCGCATTCACCGTGATTGGCCACGATGAAGTCGATCTTCTTGAGGTCGATTTCCCTCTTCAGGTTCTCTACGAAATCAAAGCGATGGGGCGTCCATACCGTATCGATCAGGACGGTCTTTCCTTCCTCGATCAGATAGGCGTTCTGGCTGGAGCCGTTCATGATGGAGTAATCGTCCCCGTGGAAGCTCTCCAGCTCCCAGTCGATATAGCCGACCCAGCTGACATTTCCCTTGACGTGCTTTCTCATGTTGCCTTCCTCCTAAAAACACTTTTCCTTTCGTTCCTTTTTGCACCGCTCGATATTGCCGCAGCGGTAGCAAAGCTCGTTGTCGCAGATTCCATCGTTGTCAAAATATGAGCGGATATTGTTCACCGTCGTATCGGCAATGTTGTTCAGCGCCTCTTCCGTTAAAAATGCCTGATGGGACGTAACGATTACATTCGGCATCGAGATCAGCCGGGAAAGAAGATCATCATTGAGAATGTGACCAGAGCGATCCTCGAAGAAAATGTCCGCCTCCTCCTCGTACACGTCCAGGCAGGCAGCTCCTACCTTACGAGCCTTGATGCCCTACAGCAGTGCCTCGGCATCAATCAATCCGCCCCTGGAGGTATTAAGGATCACAACGCCCTTCTTCATCTCCCCGATTGCCTTCGTGCCGATCATATGCCTGGTTTCATCAGTCAGCGGGCAGTGCAGGGAGATGATGTCACTACGCTGGAACAATTCATCCAGCGCAACGTATTCAATGCCGCTATCCTTGGCCGGAAAATGGTCATAAGCGATGACGTTCATGCCAAAGCCCCGGCAGATGTCAATAAAGATTCGGCCGATCCTGCCGGTACCGATCACACCAACGGTCTTTCCGTGAAGATCGAATCCGGTCAAGCCGCTCAGGGAGAAGTTGAAATCCCGCGTCCGATTGTATGCTTTATGAATCCGGCGCACGGAAGTGAGCAGCAGCGCCATGGTGTGTTCCGCAACCGCGTAGGGAGAATAGGCAGGCACATGCACTACATGGATCTTGCCGAATGCAGCCTTCACATCCACATTGTTGTAGCCGGCCGAGCGCAGGGCAATCAGCTTAACGCCCATTTTATACAGTCTGTCAATCACCTTTGCGTTTACGCTGTCATTCACAAAGACGCAAACTGCGTCACAACCATTTGCGAGCTCCACGGTGTCCTCGTTCAACTTTGTTTCCAGAAATCTGAACTGCATTTCGTGAAGCGAACCAAACCTTTCAAACGAAGGCTTGTCGTACTCTTTTGCATCATAGAATGCAACCTTGATCATGGGGCCACCTCCATTGCATATCCGCCGCCCTGCCTGTTTATTCCAGTGTCAGCAACAGTGCCATTTTGAACCGTTTTGTCGCCTTCACAGAATGGAGTCCGGCTTTAGCAAAGTGGAAATTCTCTCCTGCCTTAATCGGATGTTCTGTTCCTTCATAGCCGATGACACCCTCACCGTCCAAGGCAAAGATCAGCGCCTCGCCGGGGGCGGCATGCTCCGAAAGCCCCGTGCCCTCGTCAAATGCCATCACGACAAACTTCATTTTGTCATTGTGGGCCACGTCCATGTTGACGATTTTACCGTCAACATAGGGAACAAGCTCCGCCAGCTTGAAGACTTCTCCAGCTTTGATTGCGTCGTTCATACTATCGTTCCTCCCGATTTCAATTTCTGTGTAGACTGCACCCGTGTCTGTTCTCATTCCAACCGGCGTTTCTGTCGGAGTCAACACGCAGTCGCCGATGCCAAGTATCTTCCAATAATCCCCCTGACCGTACACCTCTAAACCCCCGTCAGCAACGATCAGCAGTTTGTGGTAGGGAAAGAGCTCCGCACTGATATCGGTGTTTCGAGCAAGAAAAAAGTAGATGACAGCGTTCTCACCGCCACAAACTTCTTTGGATATTGTACAGCCGGTAACCGGCGCATTTTCTTTTGCAATAGAGAAAACCTCTCCGAGTTTTTCTTTCATGAGCTCACAGCCTTATCGGTGGGTTTCAATCAGATCACGAATCTTTCCAATCATCGCATCCGTATCCATACCGGATTTTTTGCTCATTTCGGCGATGGTCGCCTTGCCCATCATAATCTTGCCCATCGGCGTATTCAGCATTTTGAACTTATCATTCACCTTGGACAGTTCTTCCTTCAACCAGGGATACTGGCTGATCAGATCAGACAGCTTAGTTTCTTTAGTTATTTCCATCATTCATACCTTCACATCCGGATTCTTCTCGCCAAACTTTTCCTTGAGCGTTTCGCAAATCTCGCCGCGTTCCTTTCCCTGCTTCTCCATATTCTTGATGGTCTTATACGCGGCAAACAGCGTGGAGGGGCCGATCTCGGAGCTGAAATAGCCGATGCCCTGGTTCCAAGCCAGCAGCTCGAACACATCGTCCAGTGCCGCGCTGTCGAGACCGTGGATATAGGCCTTCACCAACTCCCTCGTGGCCTGCCGCATCCGGCCAGCGCCGACCGCATTGGTGAGGGAGAGCAGCAAACGGATCTCATATGGCAGATGCCGGTGCTCGTCGTTCCAGGTCAGATCCCAGAAGTTGACCGCGATGTTTCCCAGCTTTTCATCGATCAGCGGCATATTGGTAAGCGCCGCGGGCCGCATCGGGATATCCTTTTCCTCCTGCTTCACTTCTCTGCGATAGAAGTAGGCGTGAAACTCCGCATCATCCTTACGCTCGGTGAAATGCTCAAAGCCCAGCCCCTCCATCACTTCATACAGGGGAATGGGATCAAAGCTCTGTATGATCTCCAACCCGTTTCCAACGGAAAGCTGCATCGCCAGCTTTTTCAGCCCCTGAAAGAAATTCCCCTGAATTCCTCTAACGTCGATCTGCTTGAAAGAGCCGATCTTATCTTTCCAATCCATGACGCGCCCTCCTCAATCCAAAATGTTGCCGTCGCGGGAGATCGTCACGACCTGCCACGGGATGAATTTGCCGCTGTTCTGCAGAGCACTCTCTGCCGCTCTCTGAAGACCACCGCAGCAGGGGACCTCCATGCGGACGATGGTCACGCTCTTGATATCGTTGTTTCGGATGATCTCCGTAAGCTTGTCTGTGTAGTCCACCGCATCCAGTTTTGGACAGCCGATGATCGTGACTTTGCCACGCATGAACTCCTCATGCATGTTGGCATAAGCATAGGCGGTGCAGTCAGCGGCGATCAGCAGCTTCGCTCCATCAAAGAAAGGAGCCTGCGTAGGCACCAACTTGATCTGGCATGGCCACTGCGCCAGTCGGGAGACGGGCTTTCCCATGTACGCTGGTGCATTCTCAACTTCACTCTGTTCAAACTGCATCATTCTTGATCCGGGGCATCCGCCCGCGT
Source organism: Clostridia bacterium (assembly GCA_017626895.1). Taxonomy (GTDB): domain Bacteria; phylum Bacillota; class Clostridia; order Christensenellales; family Aristaeellaceae; genus Ventricola. The sequence continues at coordinate 18,664 of JAGAHV010000217.1, forward strand.
GATGTTCACTTTTCATTTTATCCATTTTTCTGGCCTCCTGTGCTTTCTTGACCGCTGCCTCGTCATAGGCGGGCGCTTCTCTTTCTTCAAATGAAATGGCGCCGGTTGGGCAATTGGGCAGGCAATCCCCGAAACCGTCACAGAAGTTTTCCCGCATCAGTTTCGCCTTGCCATCTACGATATCTATGGCCCCTTCATGGCAAGCCTCTGCGCATAGCCCACAGCCGTTACATTTCTCCTCGTCTATGTGGATGATCTTTCGAATCATTGTTTCGGCCTCCTCGTTCGTTCTGATGAAATTATACCTGTCAGCATTCCAGAAATCTGTATCTCCAGATACACCAAAATAATTTTTTGATGTATAATAGAAGCAGAATAACAGGAGGGAAAAGTAATGGATTACTCTATTCTCGAAAAAAGTACCATGTTTTCGGGCATTCCGGCGAAAGAATTGCGTGACGACTTGGAAGCTGTGCCGCATCACATTCAGTGCTACGATAAGGGCGAGACTGTATTTCATTCAATGGAGGATGCAGGCAGGATTGGTATTGTTTTGGAAGGCCGGGTACAAGCGCAGAAACCTTTCCCCAATGGGAGCCAGATTAATGTTTCCATCCGCAATCCTGGAGAAATGATCGGACCTGCTGCTGTTTTTTCCCGAAACCAAAAATACCCCTGTGATGTTGTATCACTGGAGCCTGCCACAATTATGATGTTTCGCAGAGAAGATATCCTCCTGCTATTGCAAAAGGATATACGCATTATGAGAAATTTCATGACGGAACTGGCAACTGCAACCTATATGTTACAGCAGCGGTTGGAGATGCTCTCCTACAGCGGGATCGCGCAGAAGGCTGCCTTTTATCTTCTCATTCAAGCACGCCAATCTGGTCAAAACTCGGTCAGAATACCTGATTCCATATCCAACTGGGCAATGATCATGAATGTTTCCCGTTCCTCCCTGCACCGAGAACTGAAAAAACTGGAAGCAAATGGGATCATAACGTACAATCCGCCAAACATTGAGATCCATAATTTTGAAGCATTGCAAAATGTACTGAGTAAATAAGGAACTCCCGGTTATCGGCAATCACCACCGTGAACCGGGAGTATTCTCTCTCAATCCCCACTCTCCTTTATGAGCCGCAGTTTGGTCTTTCGGCACCGCGGCATTTCCGCTGCTCATATTTGACAAACTGCCGCTATGGCGGCAGGCCCTCTCCTTAATCTGCCCCGCCATTCACAAAATGAACTCTTCCAGCGTCGGCTCGTCTCCGGCATACTCAAACCCGGCCCACTTCGCCTGGACTGCCGGATCGGGATTGCTCCTTCCCACGTCCATGGCTTCCTTCATGTCCCTCCGCACTTCTTCCTCGGTAACCTGGTGCTCACGGGCAATCTGGCGGATGATTTCTGCCGCCCGCTTCAGTTCTCTCTTCGTGTACATTCTTCTATCTCCTTTGTCTGTATGTCTGCTAAGGGAAACAGGAACGCTAACAGATGGGATGATGTATTTCCCTTAGCAATACTGTTATACGCTGGCATATAGTCGAAATATGCCGAATCCTGAAAGGATAAAAAAATAACCCCGCACCCCGAAATAAGGCGCAGGGACAAATATCTGATTAGTCCTGTATATCGTTCTCGATGTCCTTGATCTTCCTGGCGGGCACACCGCCCACCACACAGTTGTCGGGCACGTCCTTCGTTACTACCGCACCAGCGGCGACCACTACATTGTTGCCTATGGTCACACCGGGCAAAATGGTCACATTGCCGCCGATCCACACATCGTTTCCAATGGTCACCGGCTTGGCAATACCCAGATGCTTCCGGCGCCCCATGGGAGACAGCGGGTGTCCCACGGTGGTAATTAGCGTATTTGGTCCGATCATCACATTGTCGCCAATAAAGATTTCCCGGATATCCAGCATAGTAATGTTGTAGTTCCCAGTGAAATTGTTGCCGATGTGGATATTCTTTCCATTATCACAGTTGAAGGTCTTGGCGATCCATACTTTGTCACCCATGCTGCCCAGGTTCTCTTTGAGCACAGATCTCTGTGCCTCGAAGTCCAGCGGGTCGAGAGCGTTGAACTTCTGGCACCAGATGATAGCCTGTTCCTTCAGCGCGTCCACTTCTTCGTCGTCGTAGCAGTATTCAAGACCAGCACGAAGTTTTTCAAGTTCTGTCATGTGCTTCCCACTTCTGTTTTCCATAATAGCTTATTCATCAATCGCTTCTGCTGCAATTCAGGCAGCCATGCCCACAAGGTCATTGCACGAATGTCTCGCCCGTCTCAACTCATCGCATCTCAACGAACCGAATTGCCTTTCAAACTGCCGGTCGAAAGCGGCACTATCAAGCCCGAGCTGCTTGACCATCTTCTCCGCAGCCAATACCGCACCGCACTTCCCGCCTTCGCTGCGCGGGATCGGAGCGGTTCCTCTGACCACATCATTGAACGCCGAATACACTGCGCTGGCACAGCTGAATTCGCTGTTGTGCTTCTTCCTCGCTGCCTGTTCTCTGTTCACTGTTTCATCCCCAAGTTCTTGATTAATATCCGGGGTTATTTTACATCAGATCCATCTTGTCCCACAGAATACTACAAATCCGAGACCGATGCATGCGAACAGAGCAGCCAGTCCATAGAGAAGCGGTTTCTCTGTATCTCCTGTTTGAGGCAGAGAATCGATTCCCTTATCATCTGCCTTATCATCATCGGTCTTTGTGCGGGTAATCGTCACCTGAATGCAACGCGGCGTTGTATCATTGTGGTTATCATCCCCCTTGACCTTGTACCAGACATAGTACGTTCTGGCTTCCGTCCCTGTGGGAATGGATGCGGAATAAGTGCCTGTGGCAACATCTTTCGTTCCGAGGGCATACTGCATCGTGCCCCCGGAGGCTGTACCTACCTCCACAAGCGCCTGCGCAGAGCCGGTGTAGGTCAGGTTCTTTGCCTCTGGAGCCTTTGTGACTGTTGAAGGTTCTTTTACCGCAGGGAACTGAACTTTCTTATATCTGCCTAAGGAACTGTGCATAAATAAACTTTACATTTCCGTCGGCTCTATAGTGTAATTCCATTCTGGGTGAAAAGGATCTGAATACAGGTTGACACCTGCAAGTTCTTCATCAGAAACCTTTATTCCGGTTTCATACAGCCGCGTATCCGCATTACAGAGTACCCTCAATCCCTGCTCAG
>JAGAHV010000218.1:0-4914 GCA_017626895.1 Clostridia bacterium
ACACCACCCGGGTCTGACTGTCCCCGTCAAACACCCAGATCAGCTGCCAGGGATTGCCGAACGACTGGTTTGCCGCTGCCTCACTGTTGTAGTCGGTGGCATTGCAGATGGCCTCCATGTAGCCGCGCAGCTTTTCCTCGTCCGTGGCATCGCGGTACTTTTCCACAATATCGGCGGCGTTGAGGATGGCGCTCTCCACCAGTTCCGTATGCGAGGGATCGTAGACATAGACAGGATCTTCGGACGCGGTTTCTGAGAGCGCGTATTCCTGCATGACCGGGAAGCGGAACGTATAGCTTCCGCCCACGGTGATCCGTGTCCGGTTCTCGGACAGGCTGTATCTGGGGCTGGAGATGACCACTTTCTGGGTCTTGTCGTACCAGTAGATTTCATAGGGATAGTCCGCCAGCACGGACTGGATGACCAGCTGAAAATCCCTTCCCATGGCCGCGTCCAGGGCGGCACGGGCTTCCGGGCTCAGGGTTTTTCCGTCGGGCGCGAGAAAGGTGTCCAGGCCAAGCTCGTCCAGGGTATAGCTGGTCTTTTCCAGCAGTTCACTTACAGGATAGGTGAAGACGGTGGGAATGCCGCCCTCCGCATTCTTTTCGGCAAGCGCGCCGGCCACCAGCCGGAAGTCCTCGGACAGCCTTTCATAGACCGTGCGGTTGATGCCGGTGAGCCGGGAACCCGCGGTATTGCGCGCAAACAGGCGCGTGGCCCGGGTCTGGGTGTTCAGCGCCTGGTCCACAAAGGCGCCTGCGGCATCCTCGGAACTGAAGCCCGACAGCGGGAGCTCTTCAGAGGAGGAAAGGGATTCGGCAAGGGCTGAGGATGACAGGACGAGCAGAAAAAAAGCTGTACATATCAGAAGTCTCCAAACTGGTCTGCGCATGATGTCACCTCTCATCCGGAATTGTAAATATTGTACTGCAGAGCGGGGAATCGGGCAAGGACGCAATGGCAGGTTCCCGGGAAAAATGGTATAATTTATTATCCAAAAGTGATAATGTCTCACCTATCCAAAAGTGATTATGTCCTCATCTCACATGTGCTAGACTATTGTGTGAGAAAGGGGGCGTCCAAAATCAGAAAGGTGGACTTATCAATGGAGCAGGAACAGAAGTATCAGGCAGTCAAGAACTGGGTTGACCATGGCGGCAATAAAAACCGCATCGCAATGCGGTTTAATGTGTCATCCAGAACCGTCAACAGATGGATAAAGGGATACCAGGAAAAAGGAAAAAGCTTTTTCCTGCATGGAAACACCGGAAAAGTACCTGCCTGCAGAATTGGAGAAGATACTCGGAAGGCTATTGTCGATGTGTACCTCAAAGAATATGAAGGCTGCAACTTTTCATATTTTACCTCTTTGCTTGGAAAATATGAAAACATACATGTTTCAGAGCAGTTTGTACGCTATGTTCTGGAAGAAGCGGGAATATACTCACCCAAGATGTGGCGATCCAAAAGAAGGCGTATCCGCAAAGACCAGGAACAGCAGAAGAAAGCAGAGATCAAAACACAGCCAGCCGCGGAGGAGCTGAAGGAAGCGAAACAACCATCCCCGGATACGCCAGAACCACCCCAGGAAGCAATCGAAAACGAAAAAAGCCGGGTTGCCCCGGAGGATGCTCACTCAACCCGTCCCCGTTGTAAGTATTTTGGCGAGTTGATACAAATGGATGCTTCCCCGTATAATTGGTTTGGAGATGAAATAACGAATCTTCATGTTGCCATAGATGATTCACGTGGAGCGCTTGTTGGGGTATATTTCGATACACAGGAAACGTTGAACGGTTATTATCATGTATTAAAGCAGATACTGCTGAATCATGGGATTCCGGTGGCATTTCTCACAGACAGACGAACGGTATTTGAATATGTCCGAAGCAAGTCGACGGAGCTGGAGAAGGACACATTTACGCAGTTTTCCTATGCCTGTTCCATACTTGGAGTTGCGATCAATACAACCAGTATCCCACAGGCGAAGGGGAGAGTTGAGCGTCTGAACGAGACATTACAAGGACGCCTTCCTTTCCTGTTCAGAAAGGAAGGCATAACAGACATCGAGAGCGCCAACGAGTATCTGGCTGACCACCTGGATGAACTCTTTAACGACGAACTCGCGCTGCCATTAGATCCTAGCAAAAATGTGTTTGAAAAGCAATTAAACGGGAAAGAAATCACAGAAGAAGATGCAAACCTGATCTGCTCTATTCTCAGTACACGGTCCATGATTGGTCAGTGTATTCGGTATGAGAAAAAAACATGGAAGCTTCTGGACGAAAATGGCGTACAGCAGAATTACAAAGACCACACAAAAGTGACCGTAATAAAGACATTCGATAATCAGTTGTACGCGAATGTCAATGACAAACGCCTGCTCAAACTGGAACTGGTTCCAGTTCAGGCGGAAAAATCCAAAAACCTGGACTACGATTACCTGAAACCTGAGCAGAAAAAGATATGGATTCCGCCGTTTAATCATCCCTGGCGTTATTCAGCATTTGAAAAACATGCAAAGTCGCAGAAGCACAGGATGAAAATGGAACTGGAAAAAGCAGACAGCTATTTGGATCAGCTGCAGGAACAATGTGTGAACAGCAATCTGGTGAACGGACACCAGATTGCCTGAAAGCCCGGATCGATGCATTCTATGTGGTCAGCTTCATTCCTGACAGCATGAAAAGGCTGTCAGGAATGTCGAAAAGAGATATGGGAAGAGAAAAAACGAAAGGCCCGAAAAGGGATTGGGCCCCTTGAGGGCCTGTGGGGAAAGTCAAAAGCAAGGAAGCACGTGAAAAGGGAGCGGGACTGTGTCAAGGGGTACCGCGAAGCGGCAGCGGCTTTATGTTCACGCCGAGGGGGTTGGGCCCCCCGAAGGTGGGAAGGATAAATAGCTGCCCTTGACACAGGCCACGGAAAAACCCTATTGCCCAGTGGAAGGGCAGCGCCGTTCCACCTGGCTAAAAAAGGGGGAGCGTAACGTAAAAAGACCCGATTGGACTTGCTGACAGCTGATATGGTTGTCAACTAACTAGCCCGCCCCCGCAGCTGGCCGGGCGACAATCCCGCCAGCCTGAAAGGCTGGATTACGGGATTGGCACCCGGCCAGCTGCGGGGGGCGGGCAAAAAAGCCGCGGCAGAATTGCCAAACATGGAAAAATTCTGCCGCTAATGTTTCATTATTTTCGGGACATTTTCACTTTTGCTTGACAGACGGTTTTTCCGGCAGACGCATTCCCGCGCAGATGAAAAACGCGAAAGGATGACAGGTCCGATGAAGCCAGACCATATTGAGATCCGGGGCGCCCGGATCCACAATCTGAAGAATATTGATGTGAATGTGCCGCTCAACGGGATTGTGGGCATTGCGGGCGTTTCCGGGTCCGGAAAGTCGTCACTGGCACTGGGGGTTCTTTACGCGGAAGGCTCACGGAGATACCTTGACGCGCTGTCCACCTATACCCGCCGGAGAATGACCCAGGCGGGACGCGCGGAGGTGGATGATGTCCGGTACATTCCCTCTGCGCTTGCGCTGCATCAGCGGCCCGGGGTTCCGGGCATACGGTCCACGTTCGGAACCGGAACAGAGCTTCTCAACAGCCTTAGGCTCATGTATTCGCGCCTGGCTGAGCACGAATGCCCCAACGGGCACAGGCATGCACCGACGCTGGATGTGGCGGCGGGCCGCGAGATCGTGTGCAGTGAATGCGGGGAGCATTTCTATGCCCCGTCGGCTGAGGAACTGGCCTTCAACAGTCAGGGTGCTTGCCGCCGGTGCGGCGGCACGGGGACCGTGCGTACCGTGGACATGGACACCCTGGTGCCGGACAAGTCCCTGACCATTGAAGAGGGAGCGGTGGCTCCGTGGAACAGCCTGATGTGGTCGCTGATGGTGGATGTCTGCCGGGAAATGGGCGTGCGCACCAATGTGCCGTTCCGGGAACTGACGGAGCAGGAGCAGGAGATTGTGTATCACGGTCCGGCGGAAAAAAAGCATATCCTGTATCATTCCAAGACCACCAACCAGGCGGGGGAACTGGATTTTACCTACTACAATGCCGTGTATACCGTGGAAAACGCCCTGTCCAAGGTCACGGATGAAAAGGGCATGAAGCGGGTGGAAAAGTTCCTGCGGGAGGATGTCTGCCCGGAGTGCAGCGGCACCCGTCTGAGCACGCAGGCGAGAAAACCCCGGATCATGGGAAAGCGTCTGGACGAAGTCTGCACCATGCCGCTTGGAGAACTCAATCAATGGGTAGCCGGCGTGCCCGGCTGGGTGCCGGAAGCCATGAAGCCCATGGCGGAGCGCATCTGTGAATCCTTCCATACTGTCGCGGCAAGGCTTCTGGAACTCGGGCTGTCCTACCTTTCCCTGGACCGTGCCGGCAGCACGCTGTCCACCGGGGAACGCCAGAGAATGCAGATGGCGCGGTCAGTGCGCAACCGCACCACAGGGGTCATGTATGTCCTGGATGAACCTTCCATCGGTCTGCATCCGGCCAACATACAGGGACTGAACGGTGTCATGCATGATCTGGTGGCGGATGGCAACAGCGTGGTGCTGGTGGATCATGATACGGAAATTCTCCGGGAAGCGGACTGGCTGATTGAGATGGGCCCGGGCGCCGGAAGCGCGGGCGGGCAGGTGCTGTGCGAGGGCACTGTGGAGGATATCATCCGGAATTCACAGTCCCGCATCGGACCGTTCCTCGGCCGCAGAGAGCAGCTGAAACGGCAAAGGGCGGAAGCCGGCCACATGTTTGAAATGGGCAGCATTGAAATGCGCACAGAGGCGATCCACACGGTGCATCCGCTCAGCGTGCGTCTGCCCAAGGGCCGGCTGACCGTGATCACCGGGGTTTCGGGCTCCGGGAAAACCACCATGGTGCTGGAGAGCCTGTGCCCGGC
>JAGAHV010000219.1:0-5158 GCA_017626895.1 Clostridia bacterium
TGGAAAAAGCGGTGAAAACGCCGGACCCGAAGATATTGATGCCAACCATCAGGCAGGCCGGCAGGGCGATAATATAGCCCCGATAGGCGATTTTAAAGTACTCCGAACCGGGGTCAAAGAACAGTTCGATGGCCGCGTTGCGGAACAGATACAGGAGAATCATCAGCAGGAACCCGATAATCAGGCACCAGCGGATGCTCAGCCGGAAGACCCGGCGCCGCATGGGGATATTGCCGCTGCCGTAGTGGTAGGAGAGCACCGGTTCCACGGCGGAGGTAAAGCCCATGAAGACGGCCATGATCAGGAATGTCAGATAACTCCAGACCGAAAGGGCACTGACTCCCACCTCTCCGTAGTAACGGTAAGCAAGATGGTTCATGAAAAGGGCCGTAATGCCGCCGGCGAGGTTTGAAATCATGTCCGAGGAACCATTGAAGCAGATCTGACCCATAGCCCGCATGTCAATGGGAACCAGATGCAGCCGGTATGAACTCTTTCTTGCTCCCAGATAGAACCAGACCGCATAGACGATGGTGCTGAAGTACCCGATGACCGTTGCCAGACCTGCGCCGAAAATGCCCATTTTGAGTTTGGCCATAAAGACGTAGTCAAGAACACAGTTGAGAATGCCGCCGATCATGATGACCACGGCGGCCACGACGGTTTTTCCCTCTCCGATAATCGTGATGCCCAGCATGGACTGCAGGATGATGGCGGGGGCGAAGGCGCACATGATGACGTAATAATCCCGAAGGTACCCGATGTTTCCGTCCGTGGCACCGCAGAACCGCATGATGGGCTCCTTGAAAAGCAGCGTCACGATAACGGAAAGGACACCCAGGATAAGGGTCAGCTCAAGCAGACCGGAGAAGACGCGGCTGGCCTCCTGCGGTTTGCCCTCGCCGACCAGCCGGACGACGAGGGCATTTCCTCCGCTGCCAAGCATGATGCCGGTGGCAACAAAAAGGCCCAGCAGGGGATAGAACAGGTTGGTGGCGCTGATGGCCATCTCGCCCACATAGCGTTCAATGAACATTCCGTCGACGAGCTGGTACATGGCGATGAAGACAAAGGTAAAAATACTGGGGGCAACAAACCTGAGCAGGGAACCGAACGTAAAATTCTGCCCCAGTTCCAGATCCTGCTCATTCACTTTCTTTTCTGACAATCTTGTTCCTTCTTTCCGGGCCTCTCATCGGTCATCTGTGCAGATGACCGGTGGTCGACGTGCGACAGGGCATTTTTCAGGGATTTACCGCTTTTTGGTGAAGATACTCATAAATGAGTGGAAGAATGACTTCCGGTCCGCCACTTTTTCCCGGATTTCCCGGATAGTGATATCGGACTGGGAGCTGTGGGTCACCATCTCCTGAGCCAGCTTAATATACAGTTCCTGGAAGCGCTTCATGCTCTCCAGCTTATAGCGGCTGGCAGAGAAATCCAGGGTCATCTCAAGGCCTTTTGAGGCATCCAGAATCTGAATATCCAGAATGTTCTCGGAGGCGGCATGATTCTGCCGGATATCCACGGTGGAAATGTTAAAGTCCTCCGGTCCGCTTATCTCGCGGATATCCCGCTGATACAGCACGCAGACCAGTTCATTTTCCGAAATGCCGGTATTGGCGTTCATTTCCACATAGGGATAACAGCTGTGCGCAATGCCCTGCTCTACCTGATCATGGACATCCGAAAACAGATCACGCAGGGTGAGTGAGTCGGAAAGACGCATTCCCACAGGCAGGTCACGGTAAAGCAGACCCACCGTGTTGATCAGGTGGCTTTCCTCCCGTCCGTTGTAAATCCAGCAGACCTTGATGTCGCTGGCGTCATTGTAGAGGGAGATAGCAAGACCGGCCACGGCGATGAAGAATTCGTTGCGGCTGACCCGGTAAGCCCTTTCAATGGCGTTCATCTGGGGCTGAAGGATGCCCATGCTGCAGGTGAGGCAGCCATAGTCATTTTCACGGGATTCCTGATCAACTTTGGGATGGGTGGACCAGGCAATGCCTTCATATCTGTCCTCAAAGTACCGGCGGCATTCCTTGTAGAAAGGCGTGCTGTGGACGGTTTCACGGGATCTGAGCATGGCGTAATAATAGTCTTTGTCAAGATCCATTCCCATATAAGCTTTGATAATATCGGCCATGAGGACTTTCATGGAGGTGCCGTCGGAGACGGTATGATGGACATCAAAGAAGAGATAACCAGCTTTTTCCGTCCTGAAGAAACGGCAGCGGTACAGAGTGCCGCCGATGACCTGGAAGGGCTGTACCAGGGTATCCTTCATGGCGTTGCGGAATTCCCAGTCAGTCAGTTTTTCGATATACAGTTCACGGGCACAGTCCGGCGTGTACCGCTGGACAATGCTTCCGTCTTTGCGGAAATGCATGGTGGTCAGCAGGGCAGGATGATGGTGGATGACGGTGTCCACCGCTTCCATGAGCGCCTCCAGGTCGATGACCTCCGGATCCACTTTCAGCATGGAGTAGAGGTTGAACATGGTGGAATCCGGTGTGTAGAGCTGATAATCCACCATGTAGGTCTGCTCGGTGGTCAGCAGATGTTCCTCGGCGATGGATTCCTCATTGATCTCATCTATGGAACCGCCCTGATTGTTTTGGCAGAATTCCTCGTAAAGCGCACCGATCTTTTCCGGTGTTCTCCCGCGGAAAATCATGCTGGTCGTGAGACCATGCAGGGCGCATTTGCTGATGGTCTCGATGGCGCTCAGGGAATCGCCGCCCATCTCATAGAAGTCATCCCGGATGCCGACGCGGCCGATGTGCAGCGCTTCGGCCATGGCCTCACAGATCGCTTCCTGTGTTTCATTTTCCGGTGCGACATAGCTGCTCTGGAAATCGCTGGAATCCGGTTCGGGCAGTGCCATCCGGTCCATTTTGCCGTTGGGTTTGAGAGGAACCGAATCGATTTTCATGAAGTAGGAGGGAATCATATAGTAGGGCAGGCGGCGCAGCAGTTCCTCCCGCAGTTCGTTTTTGTCAAAGGTGACATCCTCGGTGTAGTAGGCGCACAGGAAACTCTTGTCCGCATCCTCAAATCCCCGGACCGCACACCATTTGATGCCCAGTGCTTCCTTGACGGCGGCCTCGATTTCCGCAGGCTCAATGCGGTTGCCGTTGATCTTGATCATGTCACCCCGGCGGCCCAGCAGGATGTAATTTCCGTTTTCATCCAGACGGGCCAGATCCCCGGAATGGAACATTCCCTCCGTGAATGCCCGGGCATTTTCCTCCGGCAGATGGATGTAACCGCGGACATAGGGGTTCTCAAAGCATAGCTCGCCGATTTCACCCGCCGGCACCGCCTTCCCGTCCTCATCCAGGAGACGAATCTGGATATCGACCTGGGGGCGGCCGATGGGGCAGGTCTCATAGGGTTTGTCAATTTTGAAGGAACCGACAGCGAAACCGGATTCGCTGGCCGCATAGATGTTGATCAGGTCCAGCTTCCTGTTATACAGGTTGTTGGCGGGTTCACTGCCCACAAAGAGCATGCGGAGAAACGGACCGGTGTTGCCGCCCAGCTTACGGACATAGGAGGGGGTCAGGAATGTAATGGTAATGCGCTTTGACAGGAAGAATCTGGCCAGGGCACCCGGATTTTTAATGGTCTCATAGGAAACCACATAGTTTCTGGCGCCGTATACACTCAGGGCCGTAACGGTGAAGATAACCGAGGCGACGAAATTCATCGGGGCCAGCAGTGCACAGCGCTCAGATTCCTGGAACGGAATGGTCCCGTTGACCTTGATGGACTGGACCGCCATTTCCAGATTGCCGACCTCGTGCAGGACGCCTTTGGGGTTGCCGGTCGTGCCGGAGGTATAGATGGCATAGGCGGCATCGTGATCATCCGCAGGTTCAAATCCCGGGAGGGAATCGTGCCGCATGATTTCATCCCAGTTTTCTGCTGAGATTTCCAGCTTGCATCCGCAGTCTTTGCGGATAAAGTCGATGCGCTCCGGTGCATAGGTATCCTCCACCAGCGCCCAGGCGGCACCGGCCTTCCAGATGCCGAGCATGGCAACGATGGGCAGGATGCCTCTTGGCAGACGGATCAGAACAAAATCTTCCTTTCTGATGCGCTGCTCCTTCAGCCAGCCGTATACCTTTCCGGATATTTCATCCAACTGGGAATACGTCAGACCCTTGGCATGAAGTTCATCAAACAGAACAGGGATATCAGGTCCTTTCAGGGTATAGTCCTGAAGTCTCTCAAGTACTTTGTTCATTCATATCCTCCCTTTGGACAGTGGCTTTGACGTTCAATTGCCGAAAACCGATCGGGAAATCTGCCGCACCGCCGGAAATCAATCTCTGTCTCTGTTGCGGCAGACTTGTCAATGAAACAAATTATACCATTGTTTTGTGCGCATTACCAGACAGAAAGTTTCCCTGATTGTGTAACACATCGTTCCTATGAATGGCAAAACGCATCATTCCTGTGCGCCTGATCACGGATTTTCACATTATCAGGACACGATTTCGGGCCCTCCGGTGAAAATGCCGCAGGGATCCTTCAACGTGTTTTCTTTTTTCTTCGTCGAGAAAGTCCGGATAAGGGCGGAAGACGGAACATTGATTAAGTGTACTGCACCTTAGAAAATGCCCGACAAAACCACATTTTGATAGACAACCAATGAAAGATGTCGTCTTCTGCAGTCATTCGAACAAGTCTGCATCTTTTCCTGTAAACAAATCAGGCTCTCCAACCTGCTGTAGTAACCAAAGGCCAGGTAAAGCCTGAGCGGTTTTTCTCTTTAAAAACGATCGAAGTCAGATTGCTGTGCTCTATTTAAATTAACTACATTCGCAGTGGATGCAAGATTAGGTGTCTCAAAGTTCTTTCGGAAGGATTTACATATGTTTGCCAGAATGTCAACTTTTATCCATGCCTTTTTTCTTTGTTTTTCCTCTTTTTGCGCCGAAACATGGGTAATTCTATGTTGTAGTTCTTATTGTGAATCGGGTATAATGTTTGCAATGTTGGGCTTCTGTGCAGAAATGAAGATTGTGCATTGGCAGACAGATTCACGCGATGGTAAGTTTGTCGTTTTTCAGATTATTGAGAAAATGGGGTTGACATTCATGCGGCACGTGGGTATGCTCTTCAGCACAGCACAGCACAGCACAGCACA
>JAGAHV010000220.1:0-34823 GCA_017626895.1 Clostridia bacterium
CTCCCTTCGCTTTGTATGTTGATGCGATTATACTGCGGAGAGCTCTGTTTTGTCATTCATTTTTAAATATACAGGTCATAGATCTATCTCGCCTAAGGGGGGAGCTCCCTTCAGGCTAGCCCACGAAAAAAGTACAGAGGCAAAAAAACTGCTGCGTCAGCAGCAGTTTGATAAGAGATGAATGCCGCATCGCGGCAAAAGGTTGAATCGAATGCTTCGACTAAATTACAACTGAATTCCTGCGAAAAGAGATAAGGCAAACGCGTACTCATTGGCGCTGGTGACGGGAGCATAGAGGAATGTCATGAGCTCGCCGCCCTGGCTCTTAATATAGCAGTAGGCAATCTGATGTTCGCTGGTTGGTTTACAGACGACTGCATCCATTCCGTTAAGGAGTACCTTTGTGACTCTCTCAAGATTGGAATCGGTTGAAAGCATCTGGGCGTAATCATCCAGTGTACCCTCGATGAACTCAGATGCCTTGGCTGCATAGATACATCCGTAAGATGTGCAAAAGAATTCAAATCCTTCGGAGTCTGCCTTGGTGAACGCGTCCGGAAGATAGTATTTGAAGTTGTAATTGTCCATTTCAACAATTTTGCCGGGATGATTCTCTCTAAGAAGTCCCTCATAATCGGACCAGTTGATTTCGAAGACTTCCGTGTCAGTCTCGGCAGCGGCAATGCCGCAGATCAGGCAAAGGATAAGAAGAAAGGCGGGAATGAGTTTTTTCATGAATAGGTTCCTCCAATTGAGTCGTATCCGTCCTCTGTATTATAGATGATCCTGGAGGATCAGGAGATGTCTGCTTATCCCAGAATGATGTCATTTCATCCCGGATTGGGGATGGCCGGCTCCCTGCCAGGCCCTGAGCAGACAGGGAAAGATGACCGGGCTGAAAATGAGCACATCACGGGTGTGTCATTTATGGAATATTCCATGACAGAAAACAGGGAATATGGGCAAATCAACCAAAATGTGACGTTGCCGCAGGATAAACAACGTGGTATAATGCACGAACTATGATCGTGGGGACGTGAAAGAATGAAACAGTTTCAGACCGTGTATCGGGATCGGGAATCCTTTCAGCGCAATTTGCAGGACTGGAACAAAAGCCGGAATCCGGATACACAGGCGGTTATTCGCCTGTACGTAAACGGTGCCGGAGAGGAAGAGGTGGAGGAGGCCTGCAGGTGTATTCGGGAATACATGCCGGACTGTCCCTGTGTGGGAAACTCGGCCAGCGGTGTGATCGTTGAAGGTTCTGTGACGGATGAAAAACTGGTGGCTGTCATGACCATGTTTGAGAAACCGACCAGTTTTGCGCAGGTGCATCTGATTCCGGTGGAGCCGGATGCAGACCCGGAAGTGTTTCGCAGGCAGTTCAGGAAAAAAGACATCTGCTGGGAAACAGTCTGTGCGGTGGAACTGCTGATGACCATCAGCACGATTCCCTTTGATGACATCGTACAGATTCTGGATCAGGAAATTCCGGAGCGGGTTCCGGTTTTCGGGGGCGGTGCTTTCCGTGGGAACGGCGGTCCGTATCTATTCCTGGGGGACAGCGGAAAGGTCAGGAGCGGGGTGTTGCTGCTCCTGCTGGGCGGACCTGAACTGTACGGGGTAACCGATGTGATTCAGGGCTGGAAACCCTTGGGGGCAGAACTGGTTGTAACCCGTTCGGAGGGGAGAACCCTGTATGAGCTCAATGGAAAACCGGCGTTTGATACCTATCATCGCTATCTTCGGATCCCCATGGATGAGCATTTCTTTGAAAATGCGCTGGAATTCCCGCTGAGTATGGACAGACATGGAGCAACGCTGTTCCGCAATACCGTCAGCTGCAATCCGGACGGTTCACTGCTGATGAGTACGGAGATTCCGGTGGGAACCGTCATGCATACCAATTATGGAGATCCGCAGAAAATTCTCTCCCAGGTGCATAAGTGTGTGCGGGAGATGAATCAGTTCGGACCGGAGGTCATCGCCGTGTATAACTGTTTTGGCCGAAAGTCGTTCTGGGGAGATCTGGAATCGGCCAGCCGGGAAACAAGGACGCTGGCGGCTAAGGCGCCGGTTTACGGATACTGCACCAGCGGAGAACTTGTCCGGATGAACTCACCGATTCTCCTGCACAACATGACTATGGTCATTGCCGGAATTCGGGAGGGCGGGCCAATTATCCGGGAAATAGAGGAAGAGTCGGAACCGGCTCAGGAAGATTCTGCCATGTCCCTGATCAGCCGCCTGGTCAATTACATCAATACGGCGACGGCGGAAATCCTTGAGGCAAACCGGTGCCTTTCCATCATGGCCAGCACGGACCGGCTGACGGGGCTTTTGAACCGCGGGGAAATCCAGAAACGGATTCGGGAACGCATGGAGCAGCAACCGTGTGAGAATACGCACCTGATCATGCTGGACCTGGATGACTTTAAAGGCATCAATGATGTCTTTGGCCATCAGGCGGGGGATGCGGTCCTGACAGGGGTAGCAGAGGTGATCCGGGAGGCAGGAAATGAACAGGCGGACTGCAGCTGCGGCAGATGGGGCGGCGAGGAATTCATGATTCTTCTGTGCTGCTGCACCGACAGCGAGGCCTTTGACGTGGCGGAAAAGATCCGCCGCGGAATTGAATCCCGGGCGTTTCCCGTCACCCGCCGGGTGACCGCCAGCATCGGTGTTACGCGGGCAGAGAAGGGTGAACAGGCAGATCCCCTGATCGGGCGCGTGGATAGGGCATTGTATCAGGCAAAGACGGAAGGGAAAAACTGCATCCGCTGTCTGTGAGATGGGGCAGTGAACAGGAAAGGGAAAAAGGAATGACAGAGGAACTGAGAATCAGGGGGAGCATGGGCGATATTTACGGTGTTCTGACTGTACCGGAGGGAAAAGAACCGGTTCCGCTCATTATTCTCTCGCATGGTTTCGGAGGAAATCATCTGGGACAGCAGGATTATGCCGCGTATTTTGCCAAAGAGGGATTTGCCACATACAACTTTGACTTTTGCGGCGGCGGAGGGAACTCAAAGAGCGCCGGGTCGATGCTGGAGATGACGGTTCTGACAGAGGCGGAGGACCTGGGTGCAATCGCTGAACATTTTCAGGGGGATGCGCGGTACAGCTGCATTTTGCTGTGGGGTGCCAGCCAGGGAGGCTTTGTCAGCGCACTGGTCTCTGCCGGTTGTCCGGAAACGTTCAGAGCAGTCGTGCTGGAATTTCCGGCGATTGTGCTGCAGGATGATGCCAGAAAACGTGCCAATCCGGATGGTTCTTTTCCGGAACAGAGCACGGTAATGGGCTGGACCATCAGCCATAAATACAATGAAGCAGCCGTTTCCTTTGACCTGTATGAAAAGATTGGCGCTTATACCGGGCCTGTTCTGATCCTCCACGGGGATCAGGACAGCATCGTTCCGCTTCGCTATTCGCAGAAGGCCAGGGATATCTACCCTCAGGCGGAGCTGGTGATCATGCCCGGACAGGGACATGGATTTACCGGGGAGAGCCAGTTAAGTGCGATGAAACAGGAGGCGGCCTTTTTCGCCCGGTACAGCAGGTAAACTTACATACAGGTGCGTTTCACCGCGGAGTTTTGTAAGAGAGGAGGAAGTCCATGAATTGCGACAACAATCTCTTCTATGCCTGCAGTCTGATCGAGTATATAGGAAGAACGACCAAGAATAAACGAAGTGACATTATAGAGATGTTGGGGGATGATGTCAGAAGGATTTATTCTCATGCGGATGTTTTCCACTGTGAACCCATTGAGAAGGTGGCGGATGATTTTATTGAGAGGAACAGAATCACCCGGGGAGATTATGATAATGTGGGGATGGCACGGTATGAGGTGCCGGGGTATTGGGATATCGGCAAGGTGTTTGAACGGCTGATCGAGGATGTAACGGATAAATCGGATGTGGTTGACGGGATTAGAAAGGTCTTTTCCTCATGGCTTGCTGACAGGATATTGAACTATAATTCGGATTTGTATTACCAGCCAAGGACATATCTCGCAGCGTGTTACCGGGCCGGAGAGATGATTGATGAATAGAAACAATCTCCAATGCTCCACTTGAGCATGTACCCGGCGTTCATCGAATGGAATCCTTAAGCAACAGCAGCCGCCGGTATTGCGCACAATACCGGCGGCTGCTGGTTTTACCGGGAATAAAGAACGTATGCGTGACAGATGTCAGGGGTTCGGGTTGCTCAGATGGGTCAGAACGGGAAGCCCCTGAATCCTTTTCGCCTGAAGAGACGTCTCAGAATCACATCCAGATCGTCATCATCGTCATCGTCGTCGTAAAAATAATTGCCAAAAAAATCCTCTTCATCTTCCTCTTCATCATCATCCATCC
This sequence comes from Clostridia bacterium, assembly GCA_017626895.1. GTDB lineage: Bacteria > Bacillota > Clostridia > Christensenellales > Aristaeellaceae > Ventricola. The sequence continues at coordinate 4,362 of JAGAHV010000220.1, forward strand.
ATTCGGGTTTCTCGTCCGGATACAGTTCGTAGAAATACCGCTTCCGGTCCGGGAAATAGGAAGCCTCATATTCCTCGTACTTGGAGAGCAGTTCTTCTTTGAGCTTCTTCGCTTTCTCTTCGGTGGAAATGGCACGCAGGAAGGTGACAATCCGGTCGTGGAAAATCGGGTATTCTTTTTTCAGAATGGGTCTGCAGGCAAGCAGTTTTTCCCGTTCCATAATTCCGCAGAGGCGTGCATCCATCTTGACCGCATTGGGATGGTATGCGGGGGTCTGGACATAGGCAAGGTACAGGATCTCCGCACACCTGGGGAGACGCTTGTCACTCTTGATCTGCTGGAGCTTGTCCGAATCGACAATGGAGGCAACCTGCCTGTTCTCAGTCCTGTCTTTAGAAAGATTCTGCAGATCATAGAGGGTATCCCGGACAAACTGACGATGGTCAGGGGACACCTCGGAAATCTTTTTGGTCAGCTTCTGACAGATGCCGACCAGCGGCTTATCTCCCAGGAGATTCATATTGTTCTGGATAAAGTCCGTCAGCGCGCCGGCAGCGGCTTCCTGACGGGACTTGTCACCGAGCTCCGCGGCAGCGGCAATGAGATCAAGGACGAGGTCGGTCAGTTCCGAGAGATATTTGGGATTCTGACATTCATTTTCTGAAATGACCTTATACAGAATCGTATAAATCCGTTCATAATCATTACGGCCCTTCAGAAAGGGGATGTATCCCCTGAGAAACTCCGTATTCCGCACGCCGCCTTTCACAAGCTTATCACAGAGTGTCTCGGCGCGCTTATCCCATCTCTGAGCGATGTAACACAGAGCCAGTTCCATCTGGTAGTGCCGGTTTTCAGGATCCATTTTGACCAGTTTCTCGGCAATCCGGATGGCATTGGTATTTCTGGCACGCATCATGCGGCTTTTGTGATACAGGAAAAGCGGATTGTTTGGAAACAGCTGGTTGGCTTTGTTGAGCTTGGAATAATAGTTTTCAAATTCACCCTTTTCAAGTGCGAACAGGAGTGATTTTTCGTATTCGAATTCTTTCGGATTATCCGAAGTGGGAAAAACCGGCAGATCCATTTCCAGCGCCTCCGTCGCCTGCTCATAGGCGGTACGGATTTTTTTAAAGGCATCTGGATCCTTTTCCGGTGAATGGATGCGAACCTGAGAAAAGTAGGCACGCTTCAGTTCTTTCTGAGTGGCAGACGGAGACACGCCCAGAATTACAAAACAGGTTTGCATGAATCAGTCCTCCAGAGACTCAAGCAAGTCAACCAGATCATCCTCCAGATCGTCCGCCTCGTCCGCATCCTCATCCGCAATCGCGACTTTGAGCGCATCCAGCAGGGATTCAATTTCATCCCTGTCATCATCATCCTCATCAAGACGCTTCAGAATCCGTTCGGCGCGGCGGATAACGGCACGATAGTCATCGGAAATGGGAGAGTCTTTCCAGTTGGTGAAGGTGACATGGGTCTCCTCATCCTCATCCGGCATCTCAGGACCGTTTTCCTGATTCTGCATGTTGATCGACAGCTTGGCTTTTTGCCCGGTGCTGACGACGATGGCCGTTACATCCAGCATTCCGTTCAGATTGTAGGAAAAGCTGATATCAATGCTTTCCACACTGGAATAATTGACAGGAATGTCAGACATGCGGAAATCGCCGAGAAAATGGTTGCGGGAGGCAGTGGAACTTTCGCCCTGATAAATATTCACATGAACCGCTGTCTGGCCCGGGAAATTGGTGTAATAACGATTTGTTTTGCTGACAGGAATCGTGACGTTTCTCGGAATGATGACGGAGAAATAATCGGGGTCTCCATCGTTTACACACTGCACACCGAGACTGTACGGATTGACATCGGTCATGACCAGCCCCTCGGAGGAATCAATAAGACCGGCAATGATGGCAGCCTGAATGGCGGCACCTTCGGAAACGGCATAGTCCGGATTGACAGCGGAAACGGGAGCTTTGCCCAGATACGCTTCGATGTCTGCCGCAATCATGGGCATGCGGGTAGAACCGCCGACCAGAATAATGCGGTCGAGCTTGTTGGCGGTGATGCCGGAATCGGAAAGAACCACATCAAGGGGCTTATGTGTCCGCTCGACAAGAGGCCGGACCAGCGCTTCGAAATCTTTCCGGGTGATCGTGCTATCCAGTTCCACCGGATGACCGCCGACTTTGGCAATGGCCGGAATCAGAACACGGTAGCTTTCTTCCGTGCTCAGGGCTTTCTTGCACTGCTCGGCTTCTTCCTTGAGCTTTACCATGGCGTGACGCTGCTGGCGAAGATCGACGCCGTGCTGTTTCTGAAAGTCCTTAATGAGGCTGTTCATAATGGCTTCGTCAAAATCCTTGCCGCCCAGCTGGTTGTCTCCGGCGCTGGCTTTGACCTCAAGAACACCGGCGAACATTTCCAGCAGGGTGACGTCGAATGTGCCGCCGCCCAGGTCATACACCAGAATATGGCTTTCCTCATCCATGTGCTGAAGACCATAGGACAGGGCAGCTGCAGTGGGCTCATTCAGAATGCGCTCGACCTTGAAACCGGCTTTGGTGCCTGCCTCAATGGTTTCCTGGCGCTGGGTTTCGTTAAAGTAAGCCGGAACGGAAATAACGGCATTCCGGATATCCTCACCGAGATATTCGGATGCATACTTCCGGACATATTCAAGAAGCTTTGCGGAGAGCTCCACCGGCGTGTAGTTATGTCCGCCTACTGAAATTTTGCTGTCCGTACCGATCTTACGCTTGACCTCAATGGCCGTGTTCTGAGGGGAGAGGATGAGCTGGGACATTGCCCGCTTTCCGATGACCCAGTTTCCCTTGTCGTCGATGCCGATGGCAGAGGGGGTAATGATTTCTTCTTCCAGGTTGAGGATCATTTCAACGATCCCATTCCGGTAAATAGCTGCCTCTGTGGTGGAGGTGCCAAGGTCAATGCCGATAACTGTTTTCATTTTGTTCCCTTTCAGAGACGAAGTGTTGGTTTTGTCCGGGCCGCTTCCCGCAAGCCCGGTTCTGACAGCCTGCCGCTTGGCGGCAGGTTTTCTGGGGAAGGATTTGTCCTGTCTTCAGAACATGAGCAGACCATGGACCTGCTCATGTTCTGAAAACAGGATTTTATCCAAACAAAAGGAATGCCTGCCCCGGAAAACCGGGGCAAGCAAACCTGACGTACAAGGGAAAAGTGCTTAGAATCCGAAGGGATCCGGAATGGTGGGATCCATGCCCAGCGGGTCATCATCATTCTCCGGGTCCGCCATTTCACTGATGACAGCCTCGGGATCCGGAAAGACCTCAGTGCCCGGGACGAAATCCGCCATGTTTTCAGCGGCGGATTCAGGATCGTCTGAATCCTCGTCAGCCGAATCCTCGCCGTCTTCATCGCTTTCGGCATCGATTACCTCACCGGCATCGGCTGCTGCGTCCGGAAGAACCTCCCCGGCGCTTTCGGCATCTGCCATGGCTTCTTCGGTCTCGACGGCGTCGGCTACCTCACCTGCAGCATCTTCCGGCTCGCCGTTCAGGGTGTTTTCGGCATCCGTCACTTCACTGACAACGGATTCGGCATCCGGAAGCGTTTCTTCGATTGCGGTCTCTGCTGCGTCGGATTCATCATCTGCCGCATTGTCATCAGGTTTTTCTGCCTCATTCAGTGCATCGACGACGGCTTCTTCAGCGTCCGGCTGAACCGCTTCATCATCCGCTTCCGCAAGGGCCTCTTCCGCTTCGTCGGCTGCCAGAGCAACTTCTTCGTTTTCGGATTCATTCAGTGCATCGGCAACGGTTTCAGCATCGCTCTCATCGGGAAGAGCCGTATCCATCTCAGTGACCGCTGCCTCGGCTGCATCTTCAGCCGCGCTGTCCGCTTCATTTTCGGTCAGGGCATCGACAACGGTTTCAGCATCGGGGAGCACCGCTTCATCGTCGTCTTCTTCTGTGACGGCTTCCTCGGCGTCGTCTTCAGCCGTGCTGTCCGCGTCATCTTCGGTCCCGGTCAGGGCATCCTCAGCGGCCGGAGCGTCAGGGAGAACGGTTTCATCGGCTGTCTCCTCCGCGTCCTCCGTGTCATCCTCTTCCGTGCTGTCGGCGTCATCTTCGGTTTCGGTCAGGGCATCCTCCGCGGCCGGTGCGTCAGGGAGAACGGTTTCGCCGACTGTCTCCTCCGCGTCCTCTGTGTCATCCTCTTCCGTGCTGTCCGCGTCCTCTTCGGTTTCGGTCAGGGCATCGACAACGTCCTGTGCGTCAGGGAGAACGATCTCGTCGGTCTGCTCATCTGTGAGGGCCTCGCCGATTCCGGCAGTGGCATCGAATTCGGTTTCGTCGGGAATGTCCGCAGCCGCTTCCTCATCCGGCTTCAGCGGATCCAGACCGGCTTCCTCGTCAACCGGCGGTGCATATGCGCTGATCTCAGCCTTGCGCAGAACCTTGTCCTTGAAGAGGAAACCGGGTTTAAACACCTCGGCAACACAGAAACGAAGCAGCGGATTATCGGTATCGACACGATCAATGACCTCGTGGAGATCATAGCTGACCGGAACGTTGGTCTGGTCAATCAGTGTGATGCCGGCTTTCTGGAGAGGCGTGGTCATTTTCTGGCGGACAAGTTCGAACTGATGGCTCCATGCCGGATCATCCTTTGCAGCCGCTTCCAGGACACACAACTGATCCTGATAGCACTGAATCAGGCTGAGGAGCGACTGATTGTCAGCCTTGAGGCCGGAGAGTTCGGCCTTATTCTCAAGATGCATGACCTCTTTCACTTCGTCCAGCATGTTCTGCTGATCCTCGAACGATTCCTCCATGGATTCAAGCAGATCCTCAATGACCATGTTGTGTCTGGAAACGGAGGTGGACAGATCCTTGAGATGACTGGAAAGTTCCGGCTGCTGAGAGAGGACATCCTTGGGCAGGGGAGCAATCATTTCACGCAGTTTTTCGAGATACTGAGCGAGTTCTTCCTGCTGGGCACTCAATTCCTGATTGAGTGAACGAACAGAGGGAGAAAGATCATCAAGAGAATCGAACCCTTTATCCTTTGCAACCACACTGGTCAGACGATCAAGCTGATTGTTGATGTGCTTGATGGATTTTCCGGATTTCTTTTCAAGATCATTGAGCTGCTTCATAATCGAATCATAATGATCTTTTTCAGCCTGCTTGTTCTGGCGTGTGACTTTACTCAGTGAAGAGATAGCATCAATCAGCTGTTGGATGCCGTTTTTCAGTAGCTTTTTTGCTCCCATAGTAACCTCTTTCTGGCGGGGAATCCGCATTTTTATTTGCACCAGTCCCATGACATGGGCAGGATTTGGTTAAGTATACCACAAAGTCAGAATGAAATGTGAAAATCTTTCTATTTATTTGCAAAAATCCTGAAGATGCATTAAACTTTGAGTGGAGGTTCGTCAAAAACAGACGGTTTGTGAACAGAGGATTCTGCAGCACCGGGAGCGGCCATAGCAGGTGAAATCAGGGCCCAAAACGCTGCTCCGGCGAAAGGCCGGCGCAGAAACCCGGAGAGTGGTCCTGCCTGGCGTGACAGATTGTCAAATCCGGGCGAAAAAGCTGCTCAGCAAAGGATACCGATACGGAGGGTTAAAAGGGGAGGAGATCAACATGCAGGAGGAGATCAACATGCAGGAGGAGATGCACGTCACGGTACGTGCGGCAAGAGAGGCAGATTTGCCGGACCTGATTCGAATCTGGAACCAGGTCGTGGAGGATGGTGTGGCCTATCCGCAGGTGGAACTGCTGGATGAGTCCGGGGGACGGGCCTTTTTTGACAGCCAGTCGCATACCGCTGTGGCGGATGCAGAGGGGGAGGTCGTGGGACTGTACATTCTGCATCCCAATAATGTGGGACGCTGCGGTCATATCTGCAACTGCAGCTATGCGGTCAGACGGGACCGGCGCGGTGCGCACATCGGCGAAAAACTGGTTCTTGACAGCCTCAGAATGGGCCGGGAACTGGGCTTTCGGATTCTGCAGTTCAATGCGGTGGTGGAAAGCAATATCCACGCAAGACGTCTGTATGAGCGGCTTGGATTTGTCCCGCTGGGGATCATTCCAAAAGGATTTCGAATGAAGGACGGGCATTATGAAAATATCTGTCCGTATTATCACGAGCTTTGATTGCGGAACAGGACAGGTACTGAACCGAAACGAATATGGCCTGGCAGCCGTTGCCGGACACAGGCCACACAGGAAAAAGGAGGATAAAGGGAATGAAAAAGCTGATACTGGGACTGCTGTGCATGTTCCTGCTGCTGACGTCGGCATGCGCGGAGAACACGAAACTGGTGAACTGTGATGAGCTGGGGATTGTGCTCAGCATCCCGGAAAACTGCACCACGAAATACAGCACCAGTGACAGGGGACTCTACGTCTATGCGGAGGAGGAGGGGGCGATTCCCTATGTCCTCATCGTGCCGCGGACGGAGAGCATGCGGTTTAAGGATCCGGAAGGATACCTGAACCAGGGATATAAAGACTATATGATCAAAACGTACGGCAAAGGTCAGACGGAGATGAGCCCGGCAAAGTCATATGAGTTTGGCGGAAAGACGATGCTGGGTGCCCGGTATGGATACACGGTGGATGGACATCCGCTGGAACAGCTGAAGCTGATTGAAATCGGGACGGACAGTGACATTGAGTATACGGTAAAGTATCTGAAGGGGGAGGACAAGGCGGTTCTCTCGCTCATGGATGCGGTGGCCTTTTCGCTGCAGACGGATAACGGAGACCGGCTCATGCCCTCCGGTACAGAGAAACGTGAACCGGGTCCCTCATCCGCATCTGTTCTGCAGCCGGATGAGCCCGGCGCGGCAGATACGCAGAATGGGACATTCCGTGCGGAGGTGACCGATCTTGACCGGCTGGATAACGGCGGTTATTTCACCCTCAGACTGTACCAGAATGCAACCTATCCGGCAGAGAGGGTGGAAGCGCTTCAGGCAGGTGACCGTGTGGAGGTAAAAGGAACCGTGTACACGGTGAAATCCATGGTCAGGCATGAGCCGAATGTCATTGAGCTGATTCCCGTGGAGGAAATTTACGGGTATATCGTCTTTAATGGCAAAAACGGCCGGTACACGGTCATGGTAGACGATGAAACGGTAACGGCGTTCGTTTCGGAGGTAAAAGTCTGGATGCCGCTGGCCAATGATTTTGCCTTTGCCTGGGTTGAGGCCAGTGATGAGGCGACGGTCTATGATGCGGACAGTTTTGCCAGCCTGATCCGCCGCGGGGAAATAGCGGAACTGACGCCGGGACATACGACGGTCCAGTTCCAGGACGGTCTCCTGATGGCCATCCTGTACACGGATTTTACGGAGTGAGAAAACCGGGGGCAAACATGAAAAGAAGGATACTGGTGACCGGGCCGACCGGCTTTGTCGGCGCCCGGATCATGGATGCGATGGAGGCGATTCCCTGTCCGTCTCTCCGGGAAATGAATGAGTCCCGGGTGCGGGAACTGGTGGAGCAGACGGCACCGGATGTGATCATTCATACCGCGGCTCTGTCGGATATCGGGCAGTGTCAGAAAATGCCGGAGGTTTCCTACCACTCCAATGTGGAAATCCCACTCTGGCTGGTTCGCACAGGCGTCCCGACAGTGATTTTCAGTTCGGATCAGGTCTACAGCGGACGGACAGAGCCGGGCCCGTACACGGAGGAACAGGTCAGGCCTGCCAACCTGTATGCGGAACACAAACTGGAAATGGAGCAGCGCTGCCTTGAGGCGGCGCCGGATACGGTGCTGCTTCGGGCCGCATGGATGTACGACATGCCCAGATACGGCTGCAGGAACCGGGGAAATTTCCTTGTAAATATGCTCCGGCAGGAAGAGATTGCCTTTTCCTCCACACAGATTCGTTCCGTGACCTATGTGCGTGAGGTGGCCGCCCTGATGGAAAAGGCCCTGACCCTGCCGGGCGGGGTATACAATTTCGGCAGCGAAACGACGCTGCCCATGCTGGATATTGCCCGGTGGCTGGCCGATACACTCAGGCTGCGGATCCGGATAAAGGATGCCGGCCCCCGGCATGATCTTGCCATGGATACAGGCAGACTGAAGAAATTCGGGGTGGCGTTCAGCACGGTACAGGAAGGATTGCTTCAGTGTATTCAGGACTACAGTCTGCAGGAAACCTGAGAGGGTAAATGGGACTTTCCTGCAGCTCAGCCTTTGATAAGCAGGATGCAAAAAATGGAGAAGGTGAACATGGAGAAACCGGACTGAACCGGGTGATGGGAGGCGAGCAGATGAAAAGGTGGATTTTGCTGCTGGCACTGTTTCTGGTCTGCCTTGCTGAAACGGCAGGCGGTGCCGGACTGTATTCGCTGGCACTGGTGAAAAAGGATCAGGTCAATATCCGGAAAGCGCCCGGCGGTCAGATGGTGGACCGGCTCCGGAAGGGGGAATGGGTGAACATCCTTGGAACAGAGATCCGGGGCGGCAGGGAATGGGACCGGATTATCGTCTCCCGAAAGACGGATAATCAGGTGATCTGCGGGTATGTGGATGCCGCCTTTCTGGAGGATGTCACCGAAATCTATTCCGGTATCACGGAAGCAGCGCCGGGAGACCGGCATATGCTGCTCCGGGATGCACAGGGACGGGTCCATGCGGCAGGGGAGTCCTTTATGGGCAATCTGTCGGTGTCCCACTGGCCATCTGTCAGGCAGGCCGCCATCTCCCGCTTTACCAGTGCCGGGGTGGATGCCAATGGCAGGCTGTATACATCAGCCGGGGATTCACGCCCGGACTGGCTGGGAGAGATGAGCAATGTGGACCGCATTTTTCCCTGCGCGGAAGATTTTGAACTTCTGGTATTTCGCCTGCAGGACGGCCGGATCTTCTGTGGTGCGGAGAATTTTGCCGCGCTTTTCCCGGAACGGTACCGGAATGCAGATCAGGTGGTGTTTACCAACCGGTTTTCTGCGGCACTGCAGGATGGAATCGTGCGGGTGACCACGGAGGATCTGGAATTGGAAAAGGTGCTGTGCAGTGCGGAAGGCCTGGGGAATATCCGGAAAATTGCCTGCGGCGAGGCGGCCCTGTACTGTCTGGACACGGCTGGCACGGTCCATGTCTATGCGGCGGATCCGGCACTGCTTGAGGCAGATGGACTCGGCGGAGTGGCGTATATTGCCGCGGCATCCTCATTTCTGGTGACCCTTTCGGATGCCGGGGGGCTTCGAATGTTTGGCGGCATGATCGTCCGCAACCGGAATTATGCGGTTTTCTCGGAGGATCGCAAAGTGAATTTCAGTGATTTCCTGGCGGACTGGCGGAATGTGGCGGAGATTCGGGCCAGCTGGCGTATGCTTCTGGCACGGCAAAGGGATGGACACATCCTTGTCCTGTTTCCCAATCGCTATGAGAAATAAGGGATGGAATCGGGAAATGGTTCCCCCCATCCGGGAAAGGCACCGGTCAAAGGGTGCCTTTTTTTGCTTTCTGACGGGAAGCGGATGCGGCTTTCCTGCGGAGTCCGGTGAACGGAGGGGCATGACCCGGGGAGGAACTGAAAAAACGGACCGGCCACTCTTCAGAGAAAAGTGACGTTTTTGGACAAAACAGGGAGGAAAACTTGACGAAGACTTCTAAAAAAAGTACACTAATATTAACAATTTTTCAGATCGATGCGCGGCATTTTTCTGAAACGGATCGATGTGTTTATGACAGTCTGAAAAACGGAACCTGTCAGAATGGAGACAATCCAGACGGATGAGATGAAAAGGGAGGGAAAAACATGTCAAAAGCACAGACAAAGGCAGAACGGCTTCAGTTTACGGAGGAAGCACGGAAAATTGTGGAACAGCTGTCTCTTGAGGAAAAGGTTTCCCTGATGTCCGGAAATATTGATATTCAGGGAATTCCGCCGGAGAAAATCAGTGAAGTGCTGGGCGGAATGCTGGCCTCGGAGGCGGATCATTATAACGTTCGTCCGTATGCGGCCGGCGGGCTTGAACGCTTCGGGATTCCGCCGATGAACTTCTGTGACGGACCGCGCGGCGTGGTCTGTGACAATGGAAAGACCACCTGTTTCCCGGTTTCCATGGCCCGGGGTGCCTCGTTTGATCCGGAACTGGAGGAGGAGATCGGGCACGCCATTGGCCGGGAAACCCGGGCATACGGCGGAAATCTCTTTGCCGGTGTCTGCATCAACATGCCCTATAATCCGGGCTGGGGACGCAGCCAGGAGAGCTATGGAGAGGAGACGAACCATATCGGTGCCATGGGCGCAGCACTGGTGCGCGGCGTTCAGGCGGAGGACGTTATGGCCTGTGTCAAGCATTTTGCATTCAACAACATGGAAAATGCCCGGTTCAAGGTTTCCGTGACGTGCGATCAGCGGACGGAGAAAGAGGTCTATCTGCCGCATTTCAAGGATTGTATCGATGCGGGTGCCGCCTCGGTCATGTCCAGCTATAACCGGTATAACGGCGTGCAGTGCGGCCATCATCACTATCTGCTGAAAGAAGTGCTGAAAAGAGACTGGGACTTTGACGGATTCGTCATGTCTGACTTCTGCTGGGGCGTAAAGGACACGGTGGAGGCAGCAAACGGCGGACAGGATATGGAAATGCTGTGGACGCTGGAGTTTGGAAAGAAGCTGGTGCAGGCCGTCAGGGACGGTTTTGTGCCGGAAGCGGTGGTGGATGAGGCAGCGCTGCGCATCGTCAGAACCATTCTTGCCTTTGACCGCGGCCATAAGGAATATGACATGTCAGTGGTAGGGTGTCAGGCCCACATTGACCTGGCCAGACGCGCGGCCCGTGAGGGAATCACGCTGGTCAAAAATGAGGGTGTGCTGCCGCTTGACCGGGCAAAGGTCAGGAAGATCGCGGTCATCGGCCATCTGGCGGACAAGCCCAATATTGGTGATTACGGCTCCAGCCGTGTGCGCCCTGCCTATGTGGTGACCCCGCTTGAGGGACTGCGGAAAGCCACGGATGCGGAGATCCTCTATGCGGACGGAAAGGACCTGGAGGAGGCAAAGAAGGCAGCCGGGGCGGCAGATGCGGTGGTCTTTGTCGTCGGATATAACCATGATGACGAGGGCGAGTTTGTTGCGGTGGATGATGCAGATAATTATCTGGGCGCCACAGGCGGTGACAGGAAAAAGTCCCTGGGCCTGCATGAGGAGGATATTGCGCTGCTGCGGGTAGTGGGACCGGTGAACCGGAACAGCACGGCTGTTCTGATCGGCGGAAACATGATCATGATGACCGAATGGATTGACGCGGTCAGCAGTGTCCTGATGGCCTACTATCCGGGCATGGAAGGCGGAAACGTGATTGCCGAAATCCTGTTCGGCGATGTGAATCCCTCCGGGAAACTTCCCTTTGTGGTTCCGGTCAGAGAGTCGGATCTCCCGTACGTCGACTGGGAGGCGACCGATCAGTACTACGAGTATTATCACGGCTATACCCGTCTTGAAAAGAAAGGCGTTGCGCCGCTGATCCCCTATGGGTTCGGGCTGTCCTATACGACCTTTGACATTGCGAAGCCGCAGGTGGATACGGAGGGGTCGGAGCTGGTTGTACGGACAGAGGTCAGCAATACCGGTTCCCGGGACGGCGCGGAGGTCGTTCAGGTGTATGTGGGCTACGGACACTCCGCAGTGGACCGCCCCGTGAAACAGCTGAGCGGGTTTAAGCGGGTAGAGGTTCCGGCGGGCGGAAAATGCCCGGTGGAGATCCGGATTCCGCTGGAGAAGCTGCGGTACTACGAGCCGAGTACGCGCACATGGATCCTTGAGGACATGGAGTATCCGGTTTTTGTGGGCTCAAGCGAAGCAGAAGCGGACCAGAAGTGTGTGACGGTTCATCTGAAGTAAGGATCTTTCCGGATGACACCGGTCCGGTCATCTGCAAAGAGAAAACAGGTTTGCCGGATTGAACCGGATGGGAACGGCGGACCGTAAAAATGATCCGGTATTCATTGCGAAACATGAATGCCGGATTGTTTTTGTCTCTGACGAGATCCCTGCCGGTTTTTTCCTGAACATTGAAGACTGGTCAAAAAAGGCCGGATGCCTTATAATACAGCTCATGCTCCTGTGGAAACCAGAGGAGCGGGTTTTGACGCAGTTTGTCAAATAACATTGGAATGCAGCGACCATTGATCAACAGGTCGCTGAGGAGGTAAGCGGATGAAAACAATCGTAAGCATAATCCTTACTGCATTGTTGCTGATGGGAGGCATTGCGGGCTTTGCGGAAGAAGCGGCCGCCGGTTTGCAGAAGGATCTGGTGATTCTGTTCACCAGTGATGTGCACTGTGCAATTGACAAGGGCTGGGGATATGCCGGCCTGTATGCGATGAAGGAAGGATTGTCTGCCAAAAACCATGTGCTCCTGGTGGATAATGGGGATGCCATTCAGGGTGAACCGATCGGCACAATGACCAAAGGTCAGGCCCTGATCAACATCATGAATGTGATGGGGTATGATGTGGCGATTCCCGGCAACCATGAATTTGATTATGGAGTGCAGCACTTCATTGATCTGACATCTGCCGTAAACTTCCCTTATATCAGCTGCAACTTCAACAAAGAAGGGAAGCTGGTTTTCCCGGCCTATGTGATGAAAGAAGTAGATGGCGTAAAAATCGGATTTGTCGGGGTAACGACGCCGGAAACGACCATGACCGCGACGCCGACCTATTTCATGAACGCAGAACGGACCAAATTCATTTATGACTTCATGCAGGATGAAACGGGGGAAAAACTGTATGCCGCCGTTCAGAAGGCGGTGGATGAGGTCCGTGCCGCGGGTGCGGATTATGTGATCGTGCTGGGTCATCTGGGCAATGAAGCAGAATGCCGGCCATGGACGTATGCGGATGTGATTTCTCATACCAGCGGCATTGATGCATTTCTGGATGGGCATTCGCATGACAAGGAACAGGTTGTCATGAAGAATAAGGATGGCAAGAAGGTGGTTCGTTCCGGCTGCGGGACGAAATTTGCCCAGATTGGTGCACTGACGATTACCAAAGACGGGCAGATTTCCTCCAAAGTGTATGCCTGGAATCAGGATATCCCGGCTCCGGAACTGCTGAACCTGCAGAATCCTGCCTCAGAGGCCGTTCATACGGAAGCGGATGGGCTGAATAAGAAGCTGGAAGAAGTTGTTGCCATGAGCACGGTCGATATGATGCTGTATGATCCGGCCGCGAAGATGGAAGATGGCAAGCGTGTCCGGATTATGCGGACGACAGAAACCAATCTGGGCGACTTTTGTGCAGATGCCTATCTGAATCAGGCCGGCGATGCGGATATTGCCATTATCAATGCCGGCGGAATCAAGCGAGAGATTAAAAAAGGGAATATTACGCGGAATGATATTTTGGCGCTGCATCCTTACGGCAATTATCTGACAGTGGTTCGCGTGACCGGTCAGCAGGTACTGGATGCGCTTGAATGGTCTGTCCATGCAATGCCGGAAGAGTTCGGTGGTTTTCTCCAGGTGGCCGGGATGACCTTTGAGGTAGATCCTACCATTCCGACTCCCTGTGTGGAAAAGGACAAAATATTTGATCATGTGGATGAAACGATGGAACGTCGGGTTCGCAATGTATTGGTCGGCGGCAAACCGATTGATCCCAATGAATATTACAGGCTTGCAAGTACGGATAATCTGCTGCTGAAGTTAGGGGATGGCTATGCCATGCTTCAGGGCGCCGAGGTGCTTCAGAAGGAGGTCAAACTGGATAACCAGCTGCTGATTGATTATATCACCGGACCGCTGAACGGCGTGATTGGGGAGACATACGCGGATTCCTATGGCCAGGGCAGAATTGTCGTGGCAAATTCCGCGAAATAATGTCGGATGGTTTTCATCACCCGGAAGGTTACCTTCCGGGTTTTTTAGACAGAAAGAAGGATACCGGGGGATTAACAAATGATGTCATGGAAGAGGTTAAAACGTATGAAAAAGATCGGATGCCTGCTGCTTTCACTTTTGCTGCTGCTTTTGTGCAGTGCTGTCTTTGCAGAAGAAGCGGTCACCGGCCTGCAGAAGGATGTGGTGATTCTGTTTACCAGTGATGTGCACTGCGCAGTTGACCAGGGCTGGGGATATGCCGGGCTTTACGCGATGAAGGAAGGACTCTCTGCCAAAAACCATGTGTTTCTGGTGGACAATGGGGATGCTATTCAGGGGGAGCCGATAGGGACAATGTCAAAAGGTCAGTCCATTATCGATATCATGAATGTGGTGGGGTATGATGCGGCGATTCCCGGCAACCATGAATTTGATTTTGGCGTGCAGAACTTCATTGAGCGGGCGTCTGCGGCAAACTTCCCTTATCTCAGCTGCAACCTCAACAGGGATGGAAAACTGGTTTTCCCGGCGTATGTGATGAAAGAAGTGGATGGTGTAAAAATCGGAATTGTGGGGATAACGACGCCAACAACGCCCAGTACCTCGTCCCCAAGCCTTTTCATGAATGAAGAAGGCACCGAATTCATGTATGACTTCATGCAGGATGAGACGGGGGATAAACTGTACACCGCGGTTCAGAAGGCGGTGGATGATGCCCGCGCCGAGGGGGCGGATTATGTGATCGCTGTTGCGCACCTGGGGAATGAGGCCGGCAGCAGTCCATGGACGTATGCAGATGTGATTTCTCATACCAGCGGCATTGATGCGCTTCTGGATGGTCATTCGCATGACACGGATCAGGTTGTCATGAAGAACAGGGACGGCAGGGAAGTTGTTCGTTCCGGCTGCGGGACGCAATTTTCAGAGATCGGCTCACTGACGATTTCCAGAGACGGGCGGATTTCCTCCAAACTGTTTTCCTGGAAACAGGACATTTCTGCTCCTGAACTGCTGAATCTGCAGAATCCTGCTGCGGATGCCGTTCATGCGGAATCGGATGAACTGAATCAAACCTTGCAGGAGGTGGTTGCCTCAAGTACGGCTGATCTCGTGATCAATGATCCCTATGCGAAGATGGGAGATGGTTCGCCTGTCCGGATTATCCGGAATGCGGAGACCAATCTGGGTGACTTCTGCGCAGATGCGTATCTGAATCAGGCCGGCGATGCGGATATTGCCTTTGTCCATGGAGGCAGCATCAGGGACTCGATTGAAAAGGGAGATGTGACCCTCCATGAAATCCTGAGGGTCCAGCCTTTTCTCAACTATCTGGCCGTCATTCGCGTGACCGGCCGGCAGATACTGGATGCGCTTGAATATTCGGTCCATGCATTGCCCGGACCGTTCGGCGGATTTAACCACGTGGCCGGGATGACGTTTGAGGTGGATCCCACCATTCCGACTCCCTGTGTGATAAAGGACTCCATGTTTGATCATGTGGATGAAACCATGGAACGCCGGGTCCGCAACGTACTTGTCGGCGGCAAGCCGCTTGATCCGGACGCCAGTTATAATCTGGCGGGCCCGGATATTCAGCTGCTGAAGAACGGGAATGGCTATACCATGTATGAGAGCGCCGAAGTGCTTCACGAGGAAATGAAACTGGGCAATCAGACCCTGATTGATTATATCACCGGACCTCTGAACGGCGTGATCGGGGAGGAGTATGCGGATCCCTATGGTCAGGGCAGGATAGTGGTTGTCAATTCAGCGGAATAATCCGGATGTCTGTTCATCACCGGCAGGGAAACCTGCCGGTTTTTATTCAGGATTCCGGATTGCTGATCAGCAAAACGAATCGATTCAGGACTGGTCAAAAAGGATTCCATGCGTTAAAATGGAGCATGTAAATGGATGAACTGCCGGAAAGAGAAGAGACCGGGGGCGGCTTTTTTTCGGGCAGCCCTGAGACAAAGGCGGCAGTTCATTAGGGCGGTTCTTTGACAAAGCCGTTCCGGGCCGCGCAAAGCGGGAAAACGGGAAAAGGCCTGGCGGCGCCAACTGGCCGGGCAGCGAAAGTGCTGAATGGACACAGAAAGAAAGGAACAGGGAAATGGGGAAAACAATCGTAGCGGTAAATGCCGGACCGCGGATGAAGTGGAATACGGATACACTGATCACGGAGGCGATCAAAGGGGCCGAATCAACGGGGGCCACGGTAACGAAATTTGATCTTTACCGGCTGGATAAATATACCGGCTGCATTTCATGCTTTGGCTGCAAGAAGGAAAAATTCAAGGGGCACTGTATCTGCCGGGACGGACTCACGCCGGTTCTGGATGCCATTCGGGAGGCGGACGGGCTGATCATCGGTTCGCCCAATTACCTGGGTGAACTTACGGCTTCGTTCCGTGCACTGTATGAGCGGCTGATCTTCCAGAACCTGACGTACAATATGGAAAATCCGTGCTGCAATGAGCGCCTGATCCCGGTTCTGCTGATTATGACGAGCAATGCCACGAATACCGCTTATCTGGATCTTTTGCAGAATTATTACAATACGCTGAGCCGTTTTGTCGGGCCGACGGAATTTTTTGTCAGTGGAAATACGCTGCAGCTGAAGGATTACAGCAAAACGGACTGGCCGTGGACCCTGTTTGATGCGAAGGAAAAAATGGCGCGGCATGAAACCATCTTCCCTGAGGAATGTGAGAAGGTTCGCCAGCAGAGCGCACGTCTGTTTGGCTGATGGAAGAGAGTCACTGAATCTCTTTCGCGGATTCAGCCCGGAATATGCCGCACAGGATAAAAGCGGCGAAAAAGCTGCCGGAATAAGGCAGAACTTCGTCTGTATTGGGAGAAGGTGGAAAGAATGAAAGTCAGTCGCGGCCGGATATTGAAAGATCCGGAAGGGGCATGGCACTGGGAATACCGGATGGACCTTCTTCGGAATCGGTCGATGCTGGTGTATATCCTGGTTCCGATTTATGCCGTGATGGGGATTTTTGTCGCGTATGCCTATTTCAGGAAAATGGATATGCCGCTTGTGCTGAAGGTAGCCGGCGGCATGAGTCTGCTGTGCACGGTTCTTGCCTTGCTGATCTATCTCCTCAGCGCCCTTTTTACAAGGGGAAGGTACAGGATTCCGTACTATATGAATGAAACGTTCATTACCGTACATCTGGGAAATCCTGCCTATAAAGTCCCGGAAAAATGGGACGACAATAAGATGATTCGCTTTGACAGCATTGAGAGGATCAAACTGAAACGCCGGGCGGATATGATCCTTCTGGTGGATATTCTGCCGTTTCAGGTGTATGTTCCGGAGGAATTCTATAATTTCATTCTCGGGTTTATTCTGGAGCGGGTGAAGCCGGGTGTAAGAGAAAAGTTTGAAAAGCGCGAAGGGAAAATCGAATACCAGGCTCCGCCGGAACTGACGGAAAACTGAAAAAAGCCATGGCCTATGGCCATGGCTTTATTTGATGTTTAAATCTGATCCGGGTTAATCGAGGAATCAAGAATGACCTGACCTGCCTCAAGCGCGATGACGGCAATCAGTTCCTGGCATGCATCTGCGTAATCAAGCAGCTGGGCAAGCAGGGCTTCCTGTGCAGCCTGGTCCTTTTTGGCCAGATCACCATCAATGCGTTCCTCAGCGGCGTTGATATTCATCTGCGCCTTGAGCAGCAGGGAATCGATGTCACAGGACTTTACGACATCCAGGGCGTTCTGAATGTTTTCTTTGGCCGTATCCACATCTGCGGCGAAGTCGGTAAGATCTTTTTCGATCTGCTGTGCCGTTTTTTCATCAGCGAGCTTTGCGCTGTCATTCACTTCGCTGATGACCGCTTTAAGCTGCTTCTCCATCTCCTCGCTGTTCGCAGTCACATCGGATTTCAGATCGTTAATTTCCTTAATGCAGGCTCTGTTCAGCTTTTTTTCCAGCTTGTTGTAGTATTTTTCGATCTGCCGGGAACAGGATTTGATGGAAGATTTCTTCTTCTTGCGGACGGCGTTGGCAGCTTTAGAAGCCTCGGCGATAAAGGACTGAAGCTGTTTTACATTCTTCTCACTTTTCGTCAGACGCTTCTGAAACGTTTTCAGATCCATATAAACCTCCATTATGGGCCTCTGAGTCTCAAGTATTTGCCACTTGCGGTTATGCCCGGGCCCGTTGTTGACAAAAGGCACATCGTGGCAGAAACAGAGGATGTTCCGTTTATTTGTCCGGAAATCCGATCAAGCGGTATTATACTGATTTCAGTGGACTTCTGTCAGCAGACAGAACTTGACAATCTGTCACAGTGCGACAGGGCTGCGCCCGGGAACGCCTGTCCCTGCTTTACAGCCTTGAGATAATCTCCCGGTCGCATTTCCGATAGAAGTACAGCGACAGGGCGGCGGAGAAGACTTCCGCGATCAGAAAGCACCACCAGACGGCATCCACCGTTCCGAAGACCGCTTTCAGCAGCAGGGCTGCAGGCAGCAGCACGATCAGCTGGCGGCTCAGGGAAATAATCAGGCTGTAGGTGCCTTTCCCGATCGCCTGGAAGAAGTTGCTCAGGGTGATGCCGACGGAGGCGATCAGGAAATGACAGCTGATGATCCGAAGGGCAGTGACCCCCAGCCGGGTCATGGCCCGGGTCACCTCTGAGGTGGAATCCCCGGATTCAAACAGGCTCATCAGCTGTCCCGGGAAGAACTGGAACAGCAAAAGCCCAAGCGCCAGAATCGTAATCACCCAGATCCAGACGATTTTGACGGCGGAATAGATCCGCTCCTTCAGCCGTGCGCCGTAATTGTATCCGACGATGGCAATCATCCCGCTGCCCAGACCGAAAACCGGCATGAATACGAAGGACTGGAGCTTGAAATACACATTCAGCACGTTGACTGCTGCGTTGCCCTCCGCAAAGCCGGACAGAATCCCGTTCATGCCCACGTTCATGACCGAGCCGATTGCCTGCATCACGGTGGAGGGCAGACCCACGGCAAAAATGTCCTTGAGCACCGGCCAGCGGACGGCAAATTCCCGCAGTTCCAGTTTCAGCTCGGCATTCTTCTTCTGGTTGAACAGGAAACCTACCAGGGCACTGACATGCTGGCCGATCACCGTCGCCGCGGCGGCCCCGGCTACGCCCATCTTCGGGCAGCCCAGCAGACCGAAAATCATGATGGGATCCAGGATGATATTGGTTAACGCGCCCACCAGCTGAGTCAGCATGGACAGCGTCGTGTTTCCCGTGGCCTGCAGCATCCGCTCAAAGGTGATGGAAAGGAAGATGCCCAGACTGAAGGTCGTCACGATCTGCAGATAGCTGGTTCCCATGCCGCGGATCGTCTCCGCGTCCTGCAGGGTGGGGGACACCAGCCATCCCATAAACGTTCCGGCCAGGAACAGACCGATCACGAAAAACAGCAGGCAGCAGGCGATCTCGATCACCAGGCCGT
Organism: Clostridia bacterium; assembly: GCA_017626895.1. Lineage (GTDB taxonomy): Bacteria > Bacillota > Clostridia > Christensenellales > Aristaeellaceae > Ventricola. Next base: position 23,677 of record JAGAHV010000220.1, read on the forward strand.
TCCAGGCGGCCTGCCGGGCTTCCTCCCTGCTCTTTTCCCCCAGCTTTCGGCTGATCAGGCTGTTGATACCCACGCCCATGCCGACCGATGCCGCGATCATTAGCATCTGAATGGGATAGCCGAGGGAAACCGCCGTCAGGGCGTTGGGATCAAACCGGGCGACAAAGATGCTGTCTACCACGTTGTACAGCGCCTGAACCAGCATCGAAATCATAATGGGAATCGAAACCTTCGGGATCAGCCGCCCGATTGGCATCGTTCCCAGCATTTTGGACCGTTCGTCTCTTTCCATTTCTGAAAAAAACCTCCCTGAAATTCATCTGTCGCGGCATAGTAGCACGCCGCCCGCGCCGTGTCAAGACGCCGGAAATAAAAGGGCCGCTTTCATTTCCCGGAAACGTGCGATAAGACCAAAGCAACAGTGATGGGAAAATCCGGAATCTTGTTTTCCGGGAGACAGTGCATTATAATACCGGATGAACGAGATTCTTGGAATATGGCCGGGAGCTGTCTGAGAGGCGGAATCATCCCTGGAACGATCATCGTTTTCAGGGGGAAAAGGCTGGATGACAGAGGACTCCTGTGATCATCTGGGTATTTGGAAGGCTGGAAATAATGTCGTATTTTATTTTGCAGCAGGGCTATGAGCTCTGCGGCTGGAAAGGGCTGCCTTTTGCCTTACGCCATCCGGATCCGTTTAGAACGGAATTCTTTGACAGGGAGTCTTTTCGGGTGGTCTATGCCTGTGATGGACGTACAGAGATTCATGAGGACGACCTGACAGAGAAACAAAGACAAACGCTGAAACGGCTGGTTGATTCCGGAATTGCCCGAAAAGGGGATGGAACTCAAAGGCTTGAACCGTGGCAGGAATACAAGAGCTTCCCTGCCATGTATAAAAAGCTTGCGTATTGGTCAATCACGGGACGCTGTAATTATCGCTGCCGTCACTGCTTCATGTCTGCACCGGATTATCAGGGAGACGATCTGACCTCCGAACAATGTGTTCATATTCTGGATGAACTGGCGGCCTGCGGCATTCGTGCCGTGGATCTGACGGGAGGCGAACCGCTGGTGAGCCCGCATTTTGTTGAGATTCTGGACGGACTGCGGGAGCGGAACATTTCTCTCAGGATGATTTATTCAAACGGCGCACTCGTTGATGAAAAGCTGCTTGAGGAACTTGAAAAGAGACAGATGCATCCGTTTTTCCATATGAGCTTTGACGGGGTGCGCTGGCATGACTGGATGCGCGGCATCCCCGGGGCAGAGGAAAACGTGATAAGGGCATTCCGCCTTCTGCACGAGCGGGGCTATCGGATCAGCTGTTCCATGTGCCTGCATAAACACAACATCGGAGATCTGAAAGAAAATGTTGATCTGCTGGGCTCTCTGGGTGTATCGCATCTGAAGATGAACATTGCAGCACCCACAGGGCGATGGAAAAACCAGCAGGAGCATTTTCTTTCGCAGAATGAGGCAAATGAGGCCATCATGGCCTATATTCCGCAGTATGTGGCAGACGGGATGCCGCTGTCGGTGCAGTTTTCCACGCTGATTGAGTTCAGCCGGGAGCGAAGAGCCGTCATACTTCCAATGGCAGGGTTTTCCGGCAGTGAAGAGGCGGGAGAATCCTGGGCCTGCGGTACGGTCAAGAAAACGCTGTATATCAGCCCGCAGGGAAAGATTCTTCCCTGCATGACCATGGCAGCAACAGCGATCGAAAATCAGTTTGATTCGGTGTTCGATAAGTCTCTGAGCGAAATTCTCTCCGATTCCTTTTACCGCAGCACCTGTCTGAGGCAGATGAGAGAGTGCATCGAGCACAACGAAAAGTGTCGGGACTGTCACTATCGCACTCTCTGCGGTGCAGGCTGCCGGGCAGCCGCCTGCGGCGATTCGGGAACAGATTATCTGGCAGCGGATCAGGAAATCTGCTATCTGTTCAGGAATGGCTGGTATGAAAAAGCCAGAGAACTGGGGATGAAATACAAGGACAGTTTTCCGACTGACCGGGATAAAAATAAACGGTGTTCAGGCGGGAATTGATTGGAAGCGGATAAAAAGATTTGCATGACTGCGTAAAAATGATATAATGAACGCGCTGAACAAAAGTTCTGCCGTATCAGGAACAGACCAACCAAATGTTCCCAAAAAACAGGAGGACGATAACATGGACGAAATGAAGAAAGATGTTTTTGAACAGAATGTTAACGATAAGGAAATGAAGGATGTTTCGGGTGGCCTGGAATGCCCCGCCGATCCGCTGCATGGTGATGTAGATGTACCCACCTGCAAAAACAATACGCTGTTTGGTGATGTAGATGTACCCACCTGCAAAAACAATACGCTGTTTGGTGATGTAAATGTACCCACCTGCAAAAACAATTCGCTGAGGGCCTGATCCCCGTAACGCGTCAGTTCCCGTTCGATCTGACCGGGAACTGACAAGCCTTAAGGAAAAACGGGAAACAGCCGGATTGGTACAGCCTGTTCCGGCACTTGTTTGCCTTGCAGAAACCAAAAAATGAGGATTCGTACAAGCGTTGTACGAATCCTTTTTTCCGTTCCCCGCCGGAACAGAAAGAACCAGGCGGATCGGTAAGGAATTCCTGACCGGCTTGGGCCAGGAATATGACCTGAGGAGCGGACCTGTCACGAAGCGGCAGTGTGTCAATTCCGGAATGACCGGGCCGCTGCGGGAGAAGACGGACAGTGAAGGCCTGAGGAGGGTGAATGGCTGCGGGTCATAAGATCAGGGTTCCGTCAGAATGAATTGAAACGGGTTTCCGGAACTTTCCATCCCGGCAGAGCTTTATGATGTCCCTGATGAGAGCATATTTTCCCTCCATCAGGCGGTCCACTTTTTCAAATGCACTGATGGCCTCCTGGAGCCGGCCGAGGCGTTCATTGGCGACTCCGTAAATATAATTGAGATCGATGTTGTCCGGAAATTGATCCACGATGTCTTTGATGGGTTCAAGATCCGTGGTTTCAAGGGTAAAGAGTCTGGAGCCCAGTTCGCGCTGAAGGTCCTCGGGCATGTTTTCGATGTGCGTATCCGGCTTGATGTTTTCTGCTGAGACAGGATCATCGACGAAGGAAGCATCCTTCATGAAATACGACATCTGCGAGGTGACAATCCGGTTGGCGCCTTTCAGGCCGGGGAGGGCGGTTCCCAGCACACAGTGGAGGGCGCATTCCCAGATCATCATCCGGGGAATGAGATGCCTGTTTCCCTCGCTGGATCCCATCAGGTCATTCATCATCTCATTCAGCGTTGCACCGTTTCGCACATCCTGGTAGTAAAGATCACATTCGTCTTTGGCCTCTTCCATTTTCATCCCCATATGGAGAGCAAGCAAACCCAGCAGGTAGGACCAGCCCGGATAGACATCCATATAGGTTCCTTTTCTCTTCCACTGTTCCATCTGATACTGATTCGGCGGGAAATAGGGGACAAGGAATTCGCCCACGTTCATGCCCGGCATGATTTTGTTCAGATCCAGGCCGATCTCAGAGATGAAATGTCTTCCGTCCCTGAGAACGGTCAGAGTCTGATATTTTTTCGGAATGGAGAGCCGGAAGTACATCAGGGAGAAGCAGAGCTTTTCGGACATTTCAATCTGAAAGAGATCTTTCAGAAGGCCGGGAACCTCGATCATTTCAATCAGCCCGAAATGGTGCATCAGCACATCCATGGCGGGGTCAAACTCTCTAACACGTTTATTGGCATGCTTCAGCTTTGACGGGGTGATCTTGCTGAAAAGCTCCTCATAATCGCTGGCAAGTGTCAGGGTGGCGTTTTTCAGATCGAAGGTAGCAAGGCAGGAGAGTGCCAGAAAAGGCATTGCTTTTCCCGTGTATTCCTTTCCCTCATCGGCCAGTTCGGGCAGAGAGAGAACATCATCCATCTGATCCGGGTCGACGCAGTAGAGAAAGACGGACGGATCCCTGAAATAAGCCTCATGGATGGCCTCGATCCATTTTGTCCGCGAATGATTAAGAAGAACATCGTATTCCTGGACATACTTGCAGTAATTGTACAGGTCAGAGTCATCCATGCGGTCAAGCAGTTCCCGGATGGATTTTGTGCCCCGGACAATCTTCACAGGCCCATTGGGATGCTTCCGGTGATATTCCGATATCTCAGAGGTTTCACGGATCGCATCCTTTTTAGAGCCGCGGGGAGGAGGCGGCGGGATCATGGGAAAACGCTCATTTTTTGCTTCCATCTTATCGAAATAGTCACGAACATTAAAGCGAACCTGATACAGAAGCCCTTTTAAGATTTCACGCTTGGTTTCATCTTCCTCCTCATCCAGAAGAGCCTCCAGCTCCTCAATCTGTTCGCTGAAGTCGAAGGGATCGTTGCCGGCGTGGTTATTTTTCTTCTTTGGTGCCATGTTGATCGTCCTTTCCGTGAGCTGTCACTCAGACTATGAGGTCATGATACAATGCTTCAGACATTCAGTCAATAGAGAGCAGAGGAGGAATATGGAGGTTTGCCGGATGCGCCGGGAAAAATCACAGAGACGAAAAAGGCTTCCCAGAAGGGAAGCCTGGAGGGATGATCAGAGCGTCAGAAGACGGACGCGCTTCATGCCGGCGATGGAGGAGATCTTTTCAAGCAGTTCATCCTTATGTTCATTCGGCAGATCGTCGATGTCCAGTACAGAGACTGCCATATTTCCGCGGGAACGGTTTACCAGGTCCGAGATGTTGAGAGAGAAACCGGAGACAGCGGAGGTAATGGCGCTCAGAACGTTGGGAATGTTGCTGTGAATGCAGAGAAGACGCGGCTTGGTGATCGGGGCCAGATCCACGGCCGGCAGGTTGACGCTGTTGCGGATAATGCCGGATTCGAGGTAATCGCGCGTCTGGGCCGCAGCCATCACCGCACAGTTTTCCTCGCTCTCAGGCGTGGAGGCACCCAGGTGGGGCAGGCAGATGACGCCCTCGGTCTTGAGGAGGGTTTCGCTGCCGAAATCGGTCACATAATGGGAAACACGCTCATCCCCCAGGGCGGCAATCAGGGACTCTTCATCCACCAGTCCGCCGCGGGAGAAGTTCATGATCCGGACGCCCTTCTTGCACAGGGAAAGGGCACGTTGGCCGATCATGCCGCGGGTCTTGTCGTTCAGCGGAACGTGAACCGTCAGGAAATCACTCTGGGCAAAAACGGCATCAAGGGACGTTTCCCGATGAACCTTGCGGGACAGCTTCCAGGCGTGATCAACGGAGATCATGGGATCATAGCCGATGACATTCATGCCAAGAGCCACGGCGGCGTTTGAAACCAGTACGCCGATAGCGCCCAGGCCGATGACGCCCAGGGTCTTTCCGCGGAGCTCGGGACCCACAAACTGGCTTTTGCCCTTTTCCACGTTCTTCTCCAGCTTGTCACCCTGGCCAATCTGGGTTTCCTTTTCCCACTCGATTCCGCCGATGATGTTCCGGCAGGAGAGGAGCATGGCGGCGATGACCAGCTCGCAGACGGCGTTGGCGTTTGCACCGGGGGTATTGAAAACGCAGATGCCCGCCTCGCTGCAGGCGTCGATCGGAATATTGTTGGTGCCGGCACCCGCGCGCGCAATGCACTGGACACTGGCGGGAATGGTCATCTCATGCATGGAGGCAGAGCGCACAAGGATGGCATCCGGAGCATCAAAATTATCCGAAACATGGTAATTGGAATGCAGTTCGGTATAAATCGCCGGTGAAATCGAATTCAGTGTTTTAATATTGTATTCCATAACGTTTCTCCTCTTTTGCAGGCCTCAATTATGGGCTTTTGCCGGAGCGGCTTTTGTCCTGGCCAGGGCCCGCACCTTTTTTGGCTGGTTGGTCCGGAGTGAGGCAGGAAGCAGGGGAGGCGGCATCGGATGATGCATCCGGATGGAGCAGGCATGCCGGACTATTGCTCCCGCCTGATAAAATGACCGCCCGAAGGCGGTCCGGGCTCAAACAGAATCAGGCGTTGGCCTGCTCAAATTCCTTCATGAAGCTGACGAGTGCGCGGACGCCTTCGATCGGCATGGCATTGTAGATGCTGGCGCGCATGCCGCCCACAATCCGGTGTCCCTTGACGTTGACAAGGCCCTTTGCCGCGGCTTCCTTGCAGAAACGGGCATCCATATCCGGATCGCCGGTAACGAAGGTGACGTTCATGCGGCTCCGGTCTTCTTTGACGGCAGTGCCCTTGAAGAGACGGCTGTTGTCAATAAAGTCATAGAGGAGATTTGCCTTTTCAATATTGACCTTCTCCAGCGCCGCAACGCCGCCCTGCGCCTTGATCCACTTAAAGACACGTCCGGCGATGTAAATGCCGAAGCAGTTCGGGGTATTGAGCATGCTGTCCTTGTCGGCCATCTCCTTGAAGTTCATGACCTTCGGCGTGATGGGCATGGCATGGCCCAGCAGATCCTCACGCACAATGACAATGACCACACCGGCAGGCGCCACATTTTTCTGGGCACCGGCATAGATAAGACCGAACTTGGAGACGTCATAGACCTCGCTCAGAATATTGGAGGACATATCAGCCACCAGCGGGACATTTCCGGTTTCCGGAAGCTTGGACCAGCGGGTGCCGTAGATGGTATTGTTTGTGGTGATATGGACATAGCTGGCGTCCGGACTGAGGGTATAGGCAGGAATATGGGTGTAGTTGTCCTCGCGGGAGGAACCGGCGACGTTGACCTCACCATATTTTTTGGCTTCCACCAGTGCGTTGTGGGCAAAATTGCCGCTGTCCACATAGTCAGCCTTTCCGCCGCACATGAGGTTCATGGCAACCGCTGCGAACATGGCCGTGGCGCCGCCCTGAAGGAAGAGAACCTTATATCCCTCGGGAATCCCCATCACATCTTTCAGATCTTCTACCGTCTCCTGGAAAATGTCCAGATACATTTTGGAGCGATGGCTCATTTCCATGACGGACATGCCGGTATTGCCATAGCAGAGAAGATCGCGCTGAACCTCTTCAAGTACCGGAAGCGGCAGCATGGAGGGGCCGGGTGCAAAGTTATAAACACGTTCCATTATAGTCACCTCGATCGATTAATCGTCCGTCCCGGAAGGAAGGACTGAAAAACAAACGACTGTAGTTTAACATGAATTCAACGGAAATGAAAGTGTAAAAACAGAAAAATGCAGATTTTAGCGGCTATTTCCGAATTTTACATGGTTTTATGCAATAAAGATTCGTGTTTTTCGACAAAAGACGGACAATGGGGAAGAAAAAAAGAGACCCTTCCGAAGGGAAGGATCTCAGGAAGGCTCATTATTTCTCAGGTGCCTTGAAAGCAATCTGGGTGGCGCCGGTCATGGCATCGGCGGAAAGGAGAGAGATCGGAACGGTCTCAAGGCTCAGGGTCTCGAACTTGCCTTCATAGCCGCTCTCGGTGACGAACTTGAGGGTGAAACGATGATTTCCGTCTTCATTAGCCGGCAGGGACAGGGTCAGGTTGAGCACGCCGTCAGCAGCCAGGCCTTCCTCACCGACAAAGTTGTCGCTGGTTTCCTTGGTGTTGTTGTCGGTAATGGTCACATAGGTGACTTTTTCACCGGTGGTGTTGTAAATGGTATATTCGCCGGTCAGCTCAGGAACCTTAAAGGCAATCTGAGTGGCACCGGTCATGGCATCGGCAGCGAGGAGAGAGATCGGAACAGTCTCAAGGCTCAGGGTCTCGAATTTGCCTTCATAGCCGCTCTCGGTGACAAACGCGAGGGTGAAACGATGCTTTCCGTCTTCATCAGCCGGCAGGGACAGGGTCAGGTTGAGCACGCCGTCAGCAGCCAGGCCTTCCTCACCGACGAAGTTGTCGCTGGTTTCCTTGGTGATGTTGTCGGTGATGGTCACGGAGGTGACTTTTTCACCGGTGGTGTTGTAAATGGTATATTCGCCGGTCAGCTCGGGCACCTTAAAGGCGATCTGGGTGGCACCGGTCATGGCATCGGCAGCGATCAGGGAGATCGGAACGGTTTCAATGCTCAGGGTTTCGAATTTGCCTTCATAGCCGCTCTCGGTGACAAACGCGAGGGTGTAACGATGATTTCCGTCTTCGCTGGCAGGCAGCGTCAGGGTAACCGGCACCGCACTCATGTCCCCCAGGCCGTCCTCGCCCAGCATGTTGCCGGTGGACTCGCCGGTTACGTTGTCGGTGAGGGTGAGAGAGGTGACCTTTTCACCGGTCACATTGTAGATGGTGTAGACTCCCTCCTGCACGTCCGCTTTTTCAGCAGCAGCGAAAGCGGAAACGAACAGTAGAGAAATTGCGAGAAGAAGGAGTGCAATTTTACGCATGGGATAGTCTTCCTTTCAATTTAATGAAACGACATTATAGCAGTTTTGCGGAAAAAAGGAAGATACAGAATGCGGGTTTTGTGCCATTTCTAATAAATTGGTTGTTTTTCTTAAATTCCGTGAGTTTTGTCGTGATAAATCAGCGGTGCCTTAGCCGGAAGAAAAAGCGGAGAGACAGGTCTCTCCGCCGCAGTTTCTGTTTATTGGCCGGCCCGGTCAATGAAAAAATGGGTTCAGCGAACCGGGAAAATGGCCTGGAGGCTGGAATTGTCTACATAGAAATTGTACTGATACTTCGTCCGTTCGCTGACATTGTCCGGATCCAGCTCATAGGCCTCATCCAGGAAGCAGCGGTTGGGATCCCAGGCGGTCAGGACGAGCAGGAGGGTGTGGCCGGGGGCAAGAGTGTAAACGGTGGGCATCATGTAGAAGGTATAGTCGTAATACGTGGAGGCATCCAGATTGGTCGAAACGGTGTATTCACTGGAGACCGGGCCCAGGCCGGGGTTGCACAGGTCTGTCCAGCCGTAGGTGACGGCCTTGGCAGTGGTGCTGCTCTGCACGAACTCTTTCACTTTGGTTTTCCCGAGACCATCGCCCAGGTCTACTTTGCGGACGGTTTTGGCGGGGATGCTGCTGTCCAGTGCAAGACTCAGATTATAGGCTTTAAACGGCTTGCTGTTTTCATCCACGTCGATCAGGGCGGCGGTAATCATGAGGCCGTCCTTGTCGGTGGTATCCGTACGGGCCTTGAAGTGCACCTGAGGAACGCCGTAAATGGTGGTATTCTCAGGCATCTGAATGGTATAGACGGCACTGAGGGTGCCGCTCAGAGAGAGGTAGTAGGCTTCCTGTGAGCCGATGGCATCAATGTTTTGCTCTTCGGCATAGTCATTCAGATAATTCTGTGCCGTCTCTGCCAGGCCGTCGGTGGAAATCATGCTTTCCTTGACATCGGAGAGGACGGGGAATTCCGTGTAATTGAAGTCGCGCCAGGAATCATAGGTCCGGAAGCTTCCGTCAAGATTGCTCTGAACGGTGACAGCGGGCATGTTTTCCGCACCGTTGTCCACGTCGTAGAGATAATGCGCCAGCCAGCGGTTCTCAATTTCATACCACATTTCATCGTTCACCAGGTAATCGTACAGGTACATATGGGCGCCCTGGTGCAGGACCAGCTTTGCCGTTTTTCCGGCCTTTTCAAACGCCTGCATCATCAGATCCGACTGGCGGACAGTGACGTTGAAGTCGTTGAGTCCGTGCACGATGAGGGCGGAGCACTGGATGTTCTCCCAGTCATCCGAATAGTCTGACCAGGCCCAGATGGGGGCGTAATCGCCGTTGGAGGCTTCCTGATCCTGTACAACCTGCCACAGATAGGCGCCGTAGGTTTCATTGGGAACGGTCCATCCGTCATCCAGGAAGGTGCCGCCGGCATTAAAGATGGCCAGGTTGTCCGTGTAGTGAACATCGGTCCGCTGGGGAACACCCTGAGAATTGGTATAGTCATACCAGCTGGCGATGCCGGCAAACGGAATAACGGTCTTGAGGCCCTTGACACCGGTGGTGGCCACCTCATAGGGAAGGGTGCCGCCATAGGAACAGCCGGTCATGGCCACATTTCCGTTGCTCCAGTCAGCCGGGATGGCGATGTTGTTTTCACGGTCCGTGTAAGCAACACGATCGCCCGCGAGCCATTCCACCACATTTTTCAGGGCATCCCGTTCAAGATCCGTTCCGCACAGCTCGAATCCTTCCGAGCCAAATGTGCCGATGCCGCTTGCCTGCACGATGGCATATCCGCGAACCAGGTAATAATTGTAAAAGGGATAAATCAGGCTGACCTCCTCTTCGGTACGCGGGATGGTATACAGCCAGTCGGCGGGATCGGCGGCACCGGCGTGGCTGAGGGTGTCTGTTTCGCCGGCCGGGACACGCTTTTCCGGCTGGCTGTAAAGCGTGGCATAGTCAAAGGCTTCCTTAGTATACATCCCGTCGGAATAGGTACTGTAATGCTCGATGATGCCGGCCGTATAGGGGGTGGGATCGAAAATGCTGGCTGCCTTGTATTTCCCTTCGACAGCGCCCCGCGGCACCTGCACAAACGTCCTGACCAGATCCAGTTTTCCGTCACCGTCCGTGTCGTAGTCGGTTTCAACATAGACGACAAAACGAAGAATGTCACTGCCTTCATTTGTATAGTTTTTGTCACTGCCGTCGGTGAAACTGAGCATGGGCAGGAGCGTCCCGTCGGCAATTTTCAGCGTCCCGTCATAGGGGAGCGTTTCGGCCGTTTCGGCAAGGGACACTGAAAAGAGCAAAAGAAGGCAAAAGAGGGACAAAAGCAGAGAGTGTCGTTTCATTTTGTTAGCTCCTTTTCAAATCTCAGATGCTGTCATTCTGGCGGGGTTGAGAAACTGACGGAATTCGGAATTCGTAAAGACGCAAATCCGGAGGCCGGAAGGACAGTGACAGCCGGGGTCTGGCCTTCATTTTTTCGGACAGCCGGATGACGGGTATGGATGAATTATGGCATGGAGAACGGATTCTTTCAAGGGATGATTTTGAGAAAATGGAAAATAAAAGAAACTTTTCGTTTCGTGTCGGAGAACGGGTGGCAGAAGCCGGCCGCCGGAACGCAACTTTTTTCTTGACAAGGATGGGAAAAAATCATACAATTGCTTCAATTCCAAACGCGATGAAGGGAAAAAAGACGTACGGCCGGACGGAAGAGAGCTGCCGGTGGGTGTGAGGCAGTGACGGAGTGCGGGATAGCTCATCCCGGAGTGGTCTGTGTGAAAGCGCAGGACGTTTGCCGCGTTAAGGCATTTGAGAGTCC
>JAGAHV010000004.1:0-20020 GCA_017626895.1 Clostridia bacterium
GAAGGATGATGGATATTCTGCAAAATGAGCTCGGTCAGCTGCTGAACGGCATTTTCCATCAGGGCAGGGCTTTCCGTCATTTTCAGCATGGGGATTTCCGCCCAGCAGAGCAGGCCCAGTTCATCGCAGCAGTTATAGGCGGCCTGGGGGTGCTGGTAGTGGGAGAGGCGCACGCCGTTGGCGCCGATTTCCCGGATGAGTGCAAAGTCCTCAGCGATCTCCTGGTCGGAGACGGCACTGTATTTGCCGGCCCGGTCCTGATGCCGCGCTACGCCGTGGATCGGGCAGGGACGCCCGTTCAGATGAAAGCCGGATTCCCCGTCCAGCGTAATCCGGCGGAAACCGGTGCGGATTTCGGTGTGGTCCATCTGTTCACGGCCCACGAAAAGATCTGCGGAAAGCGTGTAGAAATGGGCATGGCCGATTCCATCCCAGAGCAGCGGGGAATCGATCACCAGGGAAACGGTCTCATCCCGGTTCCCCTCAATGGTCCGGAGGATGCTGCCCTGCTCATCGGTCAGGGTGTACCGGATCAGGGATTGCCCTGCCTCGCAGATGACGTGGGGCTCCGCGGTGAGAATGCCCTGACCGTTTTCATTCACTGACGCGCGGACAATGAGGCCGTCCGTGCCGTAATAGCAGCGGTCAAAATGGCTGGCTTTGCAGATCAGCAGGTCCACGTTCCGGGAAAGACCGCCGAATACGGTGAAGTCACCGAAGGAGGGGGCAATGTCCTCGTTCGTGCTGTTCTCAAGGAACACGATCAGCTGCCACTCGGGATCATTTGCCGCGGCATCCGGAATGGGAAGACGGAAACGGGAATAGCCGCTCCGGTGGCTGCCCGCTTCCTGTCCGTTTACGAAGACGTGGCACTGCTGGTCGGCGCCCTCAAAGGAAAGGAAGGCCCGCTCCCAGCCCGGCTGCCGCCGGAACGTGGTTTCGTATACCGCCAGTCCCTGCCAGGGATCCTCTTCTTTGAACCAGGTGTGGGGCAGTGTGACCGGGGTCCATTCCTCCTCAGGGAGCTGCTCGGGAATATCGCTTATGGTCAGGCCGGGGAGTTTTCGGAACTTCCAGCCTTGATTCAGGGAAAGTTTCTCCATTGCTGTTTCCTTTCTGGATTTTGTCGGTTTGGGCCTGTCCCCGGACAAGGGACAGGCGGGGAATCCGGAACGTTTATTTCATCTTTTTGCCGGGCTGAACGGTTTTCCGGTATTCGCCGGGGGACTGTCCGGTAATTTTCCGGAAGGTCCGGGCGAAATAGTTGGCATCTGAAAAACCGCACTGGTCGGCGATTTCCTGCATGGTGAGGTTTTCTTTTCTCAGCATGTCCGAGGCCCGCTGAATCCGGATCTTGTTGATATAGTCCGTGACGGTCATCCCCACCTCCCGGTGGAAGCGGGAGGAAAGGTAGTTCTTGTTGATGACAAAGCGCGTCGCCAGCGCTTCCAGATTCAGGGGCTCCATATAATGAAAGTCGATGTAGTTGATGCAGTTGCGTACCTGCTCCGAGTACCGCGCAAGGGAATGCTGCTGAACCAGCAGGCAGTAATGGCGGATCATCTGGGGAATCAGGGCGCTGATCTCCTCCTGGCTCTGAGTGGCGGCAATCTCCGCTGCAAACCGTCCGCTGATGGCGTCAATGTACAGCGGATGGACCGCGGCCTTTTCAATGGCCTTGCGAAAATTCGTGTTGACGGCCACCAGCATGTACCGGGCATCCTGCAGGGGATCTGAAATGCGCTGATCCAGGGTAAATCCCATGAACAGATTCTGCTGATAGGTGGCCTCGGAAATATCCCCGCGTCGGATGGCCTCAAACAGAGCATTTTCCACCGCGTAACGGGCCTCGACGGTGGAGTAGGGGATGGAGGAGAGGGAAAAGGAGACTTTTGGCTTGGCGTTTTCCGGATGATTGAACACGACGGAGCGGAACTGCAGATCCGGGGTGGCCAGATAACGGGAGAAGAGGGAGGAGAGGAGATTCTGCCAGCTCAGATAATCCCGTATGATGGGGACCCGCTTGAAGTACCAGCGAAGGGCCTCGATAGAATTTGCCTCAAGGCCGTGCAGCCGCAGCAGCCGGTCATAATCTTCCTCTTTAAAGGATTTGTAGACGAAAGGACCGCAGAATACGTACGTGTCATCATCGTCCTGCCGGTCGCGGAAAACCAGATAATGAAGATCAAAGTCATCCTTATAGTCAATGACCACATCATCCGGCACCAGTTCGATGATGTTCTCGGCAAACCGTGTATAGTCAAAGGACTGGTACAGCTGATCCCGGAACCGGAAATCCAGCACGGAGGCATCCGGCAGGGCAGGATGCCGGTGCAGCCTTGTGATCTGTACCCGATACGCACCAAGGGTATCACGGATGATGTCCCGCAGATCCATTGTGATCATTGCTTTCACCTCCGATTGAATGTTCAGCGAATTCTGTCCTAACCATAACACAATAACAGGGATGAATCAATCAAATGTGAATATTGTGCTAAAAGCAATGAATTCTGTGAGTGTAACTCAGAATGGCAACATGCTATCCTATTGTCATCAAACAAGCGTTCATTTGTAACGCCGAACCGATGCGGAAACCGCTATCATCAAGAAAAGCGAGAGAAAGCAGATGGAAAAGGAAATCATTTTTGAAGCAAAGCACATGCGCAAGGAATTCGGCCCGACCATCGCCCTCAAGGATGTGGACTTTACCCTTCGCAGGGGAGAGATTCGCGGACTGGTAGGCGAGAACGGTTCGGGAAAGTCCACCATCATGTCCATTGCCTCCGGCATGCAGCCGGCCACCCGGGGTGAGATGTTCTACAAGGGACAGCCCTGGAAGCCGGGCAACATGGTGGAGGCCCAGGATGCCGGCATTTCCATGATCCTGCAGGAAGCCAATACCATTCCCGGCGTGACGGTTGCCCAGAACATCTTTTCCGGTCACGAGGCGGAGTTTTCCCGTTTTGGCGTGATCAATATGATGAAGATGAAGAAGGAAGCCCAGAAAGTGTTGGAGAGCTTCGGCATCACGCACATCCGGGCCGGTGACCCGATTGACCAGTATACCTTTGAGGACCGGAAGCTGGTGGAACTGGTTCGCTGCGTGACCGACAAGACGGAGATTCTGGTGGTGGATGAGACCACCACGGCCCTGTCCCTTGAGGGACGTGAGATTCTCTACAAGCTCATTCACCGGATGGCGGAGCAGGGGAAAGCGATCGTGTTCGTGTCCCACGACATGGATGAGATCCTTGAACAGTGCACGGACCTGACGGTGCTGCGGGACGGGGACATCATCGGGCATCTGACCCGGCAGGAGATGGATGCGCCGGATTCCGTCAAGACCATCCGGTACATGATGGTAGGCCGCGAGATCGGCGACAAGTATTATCGCGAGGATTATGATACCAGCCACAGGCCGGAGGTGGCCCTGGAGCTGGAGGATGTGTCCTTTGGCCGGATCCAGCACTTCAATCTGAAGCTGCACAGGGGCGAGATCATCGGCATGGGCGGCCTGAGCGGCTGCGGCATGCACGACATCGGGCGCATTGCGTACGGGCTTGAAAAGCTGCAGGGTGGCCGGGTGCTGCGCAACGGCAAGGAAATCAAAACGCCGCTTCAGGCCATTAACAGCGGCATCGGGTACATTTCCAAGAACCGTGACACGGAGGCGCTGATTCTGAACGGTCCCATCCAGGACAACATCGTGCTGCCCTCCATTCCGGCCCTTGAGCACAACACCTTCATCAGCCCGATGGCCGAGAAGAAGCTCAGCGATGTGGAAATTGCCAACTACCGCATCAAGTGCCGCAACGGCAAACAGTACGTCAACACCCTTTCCGGCGGCAACAAGCAGAAGGTGTCCTTCGGCAAATGGACGGCCAAGGGTTCCGAGGTCATTATCATGGACTGCCCGACCCGCGGCGTGGACATTGGCGTCAAGCAGGCCATGTACACCCTGATTGAGGATATGAAGAAACAGGGAAAGGCCATTCTGATGATCTCCGAGGAGCTCAGCGAGCTGATTGGCATGGCGGACCGCCTGATCATCATGAAGGACTTTGAGGTAACGCATCAGGTGGAACGCAGCCCGGAGCTCAAGCAGACCGACCTGATTGAGTACATGATTTAAGGAGGTGCCCCATGACTGCAACTGCACATGAAAAGGAAAGGCAAACCCCGCAGCAGTGGCTGAGCAAACACGGCTCCGCCGTGGCCTCCGTCAGCGGCCTTCTGTTCTGCATCATCTTTTTCACCATTACCACCGGCATCAAGGGCGAGAGTATCTGGAGTGCCAGCAAACTGTCCACCCTGATCGGTGATGTCATTGTCACGGCCCTGATGGCCGTGGGCGCGGTATTCATCTATTCCCTTGGCAACATGGACGTCTCTATCGGCAAGCAGGTGGGCCTGTACAGCACGCTGCTGGTATTGATCGGCAACGCCACCGGCAACCTGCTGATCGCCATTCTGGTCTGCCTGGTGATCGCGGTCCTGATCGGCATCATCAACGGTTCTGCCGGCGAGCTGCTGCACATGTACTCGGTCATCTCCTCGGTCGTGTTCATGATGGTTCTCTCGGGTGTCAGCACCATCATCTACTCCAACATCGGCAGCCGGAACATCAGCATGATTCCGGAAATCGATCTGACCCTGTTCCGGCAGCCCTGGTTCATGGTGCTGGTTCTGGCCATTGAGACCGCGGTGATCGGCTACTTCTTCTACTTCACCAAGTTCGGCAAATACGCCCGGGCTATCGGTGCCAACCAGACGGCGACAGCCCAGAGCGGCGTGCACATCATCCTCTACCGGGTCATCCCGTACATCTTCCTGGCCTGCTGCCTGGTGACGGCCTCCCTGTTCCAGATGGGCTATACCGGCGCCGCCAGCGATGCCACCGGCACCGGATTTGAAATGAACGTGATGGTTTCCCTGATTCTGGGCGGCATGCCCCTCAAGGGCGGCATGAAGTCCCGCCTGTCCTGCGCCATCATTGGCTCCCTGACCTATTCACTGCTGGCCGTCGGCCTGCCCATTATCGGCGTTCCGACCCGCCTGACCTTCCTGATCAAGGCCGCCATCTTCCTGATCGTGGTGCTCATTACCTGCCGCGAGAAGCATGGCGTGCTGCCCCGCTAATTCGGCCCCAACAGGGTACAACCTGTCACAATAAATGACTTTTTAGGAGGAAACCCAATGAAAAAGCTGATTGCCATCGCAATGATCCTTGTCATGCTCCTCGGGATTTCGGCTCTGGCCCAGGCCGAGGGCAAGATCCTCTATCTCTCCAACCTGAACAGCGGCGCACAGTATGAGTTCTATGTGGCCTATCTGAACATGATGGCCAAAGAGCTCGGTTATACCGTTGAAATCGTGTACGGCGATTCCTTCAACGATCCCGCCGGCAACCTGAAAAACGTCAAGAACGCGTACACCTCTGATGTGGTGGGCCTCATCTCCTGCATGGACGGCGGCCTGATCAACATCATGGAAGAGTACCCGGATATGTGGGTTGTGGGCTTCTTCTCCGACTATGACAACGTGTTCAATCCCGGCGGCACCAGCGAGGGCATCCTGAAGAAGGATCATTTCCTGGGCCTGATGGGCGACAACTACATCAGCGGCGTGGCGCTGGGCGAGGCGTATGCCCAGGAGGTCATTGACCGCGGATACAAGCGCGTTTCCACCTGCATCTTCCCGGTATATGCCTATCCCAAGCACACGGTCGCTGACAAGGCATTCCGTGACTACATCGAAAAGTACAACGAGACCGCCGCTGAGAAGATCGAGCTGGTAGGCGATGCCACCGTGCTGAACTTCACTCCACTTGAGACCAACTACTTCTTTGAGGACGGCCACGACAATCTGGACTGCATCGTCGGTTTCTGCGCCGGCACCACCTTCGTCTATCCCACCGTGGTTGAGGCCAAGGCCATGGGCATCTGCAAGGACGACATGCAGCTCATCACCGGCGGCTTTGACAACGATCCGGACCTCATGGCCGACTGCGGCGATGACAAGAACATCGTGCGTCTGACCACCGCTGCCTTTGAGAGCATTATCTGGCCCATGGCTATGATGGATGCGGCGGTTTCCGGCAAGATGTACAAGGACTATCCGGGCGTTGAGCGGATGGATTCCGGCATCATGGTGATCAACAGCACCGCGAAGTTTGAGGCCGTCATCAACAATTCCCCCATGGGCGCCACCAATGACGAGGACAGACTCGGCAAGGCACAGGCTAAGTGGGATGACATGAAGAACTACTTCACCAGCATGAACCCGGATGCCAGCTATAAGGATCTGACTGCTTTCTGCCAGAGCTTCACCGTTGAAGGATACATGAAATAAACCCTGTCTCCCCCGGCCTGTCCGGGGGAGCCCCGAATAAGTCGGGCGCAATTCACTGCTGAAATTGGAGGCAGACTTATGAATAAAGCATTGGACATTCTCAAACGCATCGCGGGAACGCTGATGCTGCCTGTGATCATGTTTGTGATCATGAAAATCCTGTGCAATGCCAATGGCAAGAAGTTCCTTGAAAACATGGCCATGTGGAAAGTTCTGATCCCCAACGTGGCTGTATCGGTGGCCTGCGCCATGGGCATCGGCCTCCAGTTCAAAAACGGACGCTTCGATTTTTCCGGCGGTTCCATCATGCTGGTATCGGCCATCGTGGCGGGCAGCATCGCAAGGGATTCCGGCACCAGCAACCCGATGCTCTTCTGCGTCATCGCCGTTGCCCTGTGTGTTCTCCTCAGCGTGGGCGTTGCCCTGGTCTATGTCTACGGCCGGCTGCCCATCATGATCGCCACCATTGGCATGGCCCTGCTCTATGAATCCATCACCCCCCTGATCTTTGGCGGCGGCGGTGTGAACCTGGTTTCAGTCAAGTTCATCAAGCAGCTCTCCGCCTACCCGACGGTCCTGATTCCCTTTGGCTGCGCAGTGGCCGTGTATGCGGTGTACAATTACCTGTCCACCACCGGCAAGCAGAGCCTGCTGCTGGCCAAAAACCAGCAGGCGGCCGTGAACATCGGCATCAATGAGAACAAGAACGTCATCCTGAGCTATGTCTACAGCGGCCTGATTTTCGGTTTTGCCACCATCATCTGGGCCTCACTGGGCAAGCGGGATGCCAGCTTTTCCTCCCTCAGCACGGTGGGCGAGCTCTTCTCCAACATCCTGCCGGTCTTCGTGGGTCTGTACATCGGTGCGTTCTGCGGGGATACCATCGGCATCATCATGGGCTCCCTGGCCATCTGCATGATGAAAACGGGCCTGACCACCCTGTTCAAGGCTGAACTTGGCGGCGCCATTTCCACGGCCATGATGGGTCTGTTCGTCTTCCTGGTTAACCTGGTGGCCGGACAGAGCGGGAACCTCAAGAAACTCTTTGGCAAACTGATCGGCCGTCAGCCGGTCAAGGCCTGAACCATTTCGATCTCCACCAATTGGCGGGCGATGGCGTAAACGCCTCGCCCGCTTTTTTCAAAAACTGAGAACCAGAGAGGAGCAAGGGATGAAAATCACCGACATCCGCATCAATGGCATCCATGAGCCGCTGGGCTTTTCCATGCCGCATATCTCCGTTTCATTTAAAGTCACTGAGGCCGATTCACGGCAGCCTGTCCGGGAAACCCTGACGGTGGCGGCTGATCCGGACTTTTCGCAGGTCCTTTTTCACCGGGAGACGGAGCGCCTGAACGCGGCAGGGGAGCCGGTTGAGCTGACACTGACCCCGCGCACCCGTTATTACGTGCGGATCACCGTGACCGGGGACAAGGGCGACACGGCCATTGGCGCATCCTTTTTTGAAACCGGGAAAATGCAGGAGGAGTGGCAGGCCCACTGGATCGCCCCGCAGCCCGAGGACAAGTTCCATCCGGTCTTCTTCCGTCACTTTGAGGTAAGCGGGCCGGTTCAGTCAGCCCGGCTGTATATTTCCGGCCTCGGCCTGTTTGAGGCCTGTCTGAACGGACAGAAGGCCGGTCAGGATTTTCTGGCGCCTTTCTGCAATGATTATTCGGAGTGGGTTCAGGTGCAGACCTACGATGTGACCGACCTTCTCCGGACTGAGGGGAATACCCTGGAAATTTATACCGGAAACGGCTGGTACAAGGGCCGTCTCGGGTATGAGGGGGGAAAGGAGCTCTACGGAGACCGGTTTGAGGTCCTGACAGAGCTGCACATTACGCTCCGGGATGGCACCTGTCAGGTCGTTAAGACGGATCAGTTCTGGGAATACCGGGGCAGCGACTTTGAGTTCACGGACCTGTATGACGGCGAATGCCTGAACCGGCAGCTCTGGGAGGGCCGGGAAAATCCGGCGCGGCCGGTCGCGGTGCTGCCGGAGCGCCCGATCATGGACCGGCTGAGCCTGCCCGTGATTCCCAAAGCGGTTCTGCCGGTGGCCGAGGTCATCCATACCCCGGCCGGGGAAACGGTCCTTGACATGGGACAGAACTTCGCCGGCTGCATGGAATACGAAGCGGACTTCCCTGCGGGAACCCGGATTGTGCTGGACCACGGGGAAATCCTGCAGGACGGCAATTTCTACAATGACAATTACCGGACCGCCAAAGCCCAGATGATCTATGTGTCCGGCGGACAGCGGGAAACGGTCCGGGCTCACTTTACCTTCTTTGGTTTCCGCTATGTCCGCGTAACGGGCTGGCCGGGCGAGGTCAGTGCGGACCGGTTCCGGGGACTGGTATTGTACTCGGATCTGCCGGATGCCATCTCCTTTTCCTCCGGAAACAGCCTGCTGAACCGTTTGTTCCTGAATACCCTCTGGGGACAGCGCAGCAATTTCCTGGATATCCCCACCGACTGTCCGCAGCGGGATGAACGTCTCGGGTGGACCGGGGATGCACAGGTCTTTTCCCCGACCGCCTGCTTCCAGATGGATACCCGCGCCTTTTACCGGAAATACCTGCATGACATTGCCGTAGATCAGCAGAAGCATGAGGGGCGGGTGGCAAATTACCTGCCTAACATCGCGGATGCCGGCGGGGCCAGCGTGTGGGGCGATATTGCCACGTTCCTGCCCATGACCCTGTATCAGTACTACGGGGACCGGGCCGAACTGGCCGCGCAGTACCCCATCATGCGGGACTGGCTTGAATGGATCCGCCGCCAGGATGAAAAGGAAGGCGGCCGCCATCTCTGGGATTTCGGCTTCCACTTCGGAGACTGGCTGGCACAGGACGGCGTGACGCCCCAGAGCATGAAGGGCGGAACGGATGACTACTTTGTGGCCAGCATGTACTATTATGCTTCTGCCCGGAAAGTGGAGGAGGCGGCGAAAATTCTCGAAAAGCCGGAGGATGCCGACCAGTACGGAAAACTGGCAGAGGCCATTTATGCGGCCATTCTGCATGAATATTTCAGCCCGTCCGGCCGCCTTTGCATTGACACGCAGACCGCCTATCTGCTGTGCCTGAATTTCGGCGTGTACCTGGACAAGTCCCGCATCGTGGAAGGGCTCAAAAAGCGTTTCCAGAAGGATTGTTACCGGATCCGCGGCGGCTTTGTGGGCGCCACCATGATGTGCCGCGTGCTGGCGGAAAACGGACTGGGGGAACTGGCAGCCTACTTCCTGTTCCAGGAAGGGTTTCCCGGCTGGATGCACTGCGTGAAGCTGGGGGCCACCACCATCTGGGAGCGCTGGAACAGTGTCCTGGATGACGGCCGGATCAGCGGGACGGAGATGAATTCCCTCAACCACTATTCCTACGGCTCGGTCATGGAATATGTGTACCGCGATCTGGCGGGCATCCGTCCGCTGGAGCCGGGCTTTGCCCGGGTCTGCTTCGTGCCGCAGCCCACCTGGCGCGCCATGTCCATGGAGGTCCGGTATGATTCCGTCCATGGCGTGTACGGTTCCCGCTGGGAGATACGGGATGACGGGCAGCTCTCGGTTCGCTTTGAGGTGCCCTTTGGCTGCACGGCCGAGGCACATCTGCCGGGAACAGAGGAAACGGTCGAGCTTGGTGCCGGCGTCTTTGAAAAGACCTACCGTCCGCAGCGGGATTACCGGATCAAGTACAGCATGGACAGCTGGCTGGGGGAGATGAAGGAGGATCCGGAGGCGCAGGCGATTCTGAGAGAGGATCTGCCGGCTGCCTATGATCTGCTCATGAACGGCGATGAGGAATTCCTGTCCATGCGGATGCAGGATCTGCAGTTCCTGTTCTTCCGCGGATTCAATCCGCAGATGGTGCAGGAGGGAACCAGGCGGCTGTTTGAACTGAAAGCCAGATGACAGAAAGGAAAGACAACGATGATGAACCTGAAAGGCAATCCTTTTTATCTGAACGATGCCGATATTGCCTGGGTGGAGGAGACCCTGGTGGCCATGACGACGGAGGAAAAGCTGGAGCAGCTGTTTTTCCCCATCGGGTACTCCGCCAATGAGGGCTATCTGCAGTATGAACTGCTGAACCGGCATCCCGGCGGCGTCATGTTCCGGACAGGACGGACCGAGGAACTGTTTGCGGCCTATTCCTATCTGCAGAACAACACGAAAATCCCCCTGTTCCTGGCGGCCAACCTGGAAGCGGGCGGGGACGGCATTGTGGAGGAGGGAACCTCCTTTGGCAAGCAGATGCAGGCCGCGGCCACCGGTGACCCCGAGCAGGCCTACCGGCTGGGCAAGATTGCCTGCGCCGAAGGGCAGGCCGTAGGCTGCAACTATGCCTTTGCGCCGGTGGTGGATATCGACCTCAACTATCACAACCCCATCACCAATGTGCGCACCTATGGCAGTGATCCGGAAATGGTCAAGCAGTGCGGCCTGGCCTATATGCGGGGCGCAAAAGAATGCGGCAGTGCCGTGTCCATCAAGCACTTCCCCGGGGACGGCGTGGATGAATGCGATCAGCACATTCTGACCAGCGTCAACAGCCTGTCCTGCGAGGAGTGGGATCGGACATACGGCGACATCTACAAAACCCTGATTGACAACGGCGCCCTGACCGTCATGGTGGGCCACATCGCCATGCCGGCCTACCAGAAAAAGTTCAATCCGGACCATCCCAATCACCTGATGCCCGCCAGCCTGTCCCCGGAACTGCTTCAGAATCTGCTGCGGGACCGGCTGGGATTCAACGGCATGATCATCACGGATGCCAGCCCCATGGTCGGCTTCATGTGCGCCATGGACCGCCGGCTGTCCGTTCCCACCTGCATTGAGGCCGGCTGCGACATGATCCTGTTCAACAAGGATTATGAAGAGGACCTGGGGTATATGCGCAAAGGCTATGAGCAGGGCATCCTCTCCGAAAAACGTCTGGATGAGGCGGTGACCCGCATTCTGGCCGCCAAGGCCGCCCTCCGTCTGCACGAGAAGCAGAAAAACGGAACCCTGGCCCCCAGCCGGGAACATCTGGGGGTGATCGGCTGCGAGCAACATCAGGCCTGGGCCAGGGAATGCGCGGACAAGGCAGTGACGCTGGTCAAGGATACCCAGCATCTGCTGCCCATCAGCCCGAAGAAGCATCGCCGGGTGCTCTTTGAGATTCTGGGCAAGTGCCCCAGCGAGGAGCGGGTGGCCCGGCGCTTCATCGCCGATATGGAGCGGGAGGGCTTTGAGATGATTCCCTATGAGGAAGAGGTCTTTGACTTCACCAAGCCCATGCACTTTGAAACCGTGGAAGAGTTCCGGAGCAAGTATGACCTGGTCATCTACATCGGGAACGTGGAAAACGCCAGCAACAAGACCACAGCAAGGCTCAACTGGCATGCCCCCTATGGCGCCGGGAACAACATTCCCTGGTTTGTTGAGATCGTCCCAACCCTGTTCATTTCCCTGCAGAACCCCTACCATCTGCTGGATGTGCCCATGGTGAAAACCTATATCAACGCTTATTCCAACCATGATGGCATGATTGACACGGTGGTTGAAAAATTGCTGGGCAGGAGCGAATTCAAGGGCGTGAGCCCGGTGGATCCGTTCTGCGGCAAGGACTATCTGAGTTATTAACGGCCGGATGAACACAAAGGCTTTGTCACTTTGCCCAGCAGCGGCAGAGTGACAAAGCCGGGGTCAGGCATATCAGGCATATAAAGAAGGAGACAGGCATATGAAATTTAAGGCGGTTATCTTTGATCTGGACGGTGTCATCTGCTTTACGGATGAATACCATTATCGCGCCTGGAAGGCCATGGCAGATGAGATGGGCATTCCGTTTGACCGGACGGTGAACAACCGGCTGCGGGGGGTGAGCCGCATGGCCAGCCTCGACATCATCCTGGAAAAATACACGGGACCGGCGCTGAGCCAGGCGGACAAGGAAAAGCTGGCACAGAAGAAAAACGACCTGTACCGGGCGTCCCTGGCGGAGATGAGCCCGAAGGACCTGAGCGACGAGGTGCGCGAAACCCTGAACACCCTTCGTGACATGGGACTGCGCCTGGCCATTGGTTCCTCGTCCAAGAATACCCCGTTCATCCTGGGGCAGATCGGGCTTGCCGGATTCTTTGACGCGGTGAGTGACGGGAACAACATTACCCGCTCCAAGCCGGACCCGGAGGTGTTTGTCAAGGCAGCGGAAATGCTGGGCCTGGCACCGGACCTGTGCCTGGTGGTGGAGGATGCCGTCTCCGGCGCCGAAGCGGGACATGCCGGCGGCATGAAAGTGGCGTGTCTCGGGGATGCGGCCGAGCATGGCGCGGGGGACTATAACATGCGGAGCATCCGGGAACTGATTGACATTGTAAAAGAAGGGGAGAACTGACATGGTGGATCTGCGGGCGAAACCCTTTAACCTGACCGAAGAGGAAATTTCCTGGGTCAGGGAAACCCTTTCCTCCATGACCCTTACGGAAAAGCTGAGCCAGCTGTTTGTCCTGCTCAAGGCGGTTCCGGGGGTGAATGAGGAACAGATAAAGAACCAGATGGCAAAAGGGCCCGGCGGCATGCGCTGGCAGGGCGGCGACAAGGACAGCGTCTGGCTGCAGAATCACCTGTTTCAGCAGTACAGCCGCATTCCCCTGTTCATTGCCGGCAACTGTGATGACGGCGGCAACGGCGTCCTGCCCAAGGAAGGGACGTTTGTGGCGACGGCAGCTGAGGCCGGCGCCTCCCAGGGCACGGACACGGCCTATCACATGGGCTACTGCGCCGGCAAAGAAGCGGCGGCCATCGGCGTCAACTGGATGTTCAATCCGGTGGCGGATGTGTACAGGAACTGGCGCAATACCATTGTCAATACCCGCTCCTTCGGCTCGGATCCGGACCGGGTCATCCAGTGCGTGCGGGCCTATATTCAGGGCATCCGGGATGCGGCGCCCCACATGGCGGTGACCTGCAAGCATTTCCCCGGAGATGGCTGGGATGAACTGGATCCCCACATTTCCCCGGCCCATAATGAGGCCGGCGTGGAGGAGTGGACGCAGAGCTATGGCCGGGTCTACCAGACGATGATCGACGAGGGGCTGGATACCATCATGACCGGTCAGATTTCACTGCCGGCCATGAGCCGCCTGCTGCGCCCGGGCATCCGCAATGAGGACATTTTGCCGGCATCCCTGGCGCCGGAGCTCCTGCAGGATCTGCTCAGGGATCAGATGGGATTCAACGGCCTGATTATCTCAGATGCCTCGCACATGATCGGGATGTCCGGCGTCATGCCGCGCAGCGAGGCGGTTCCCCGTTGCATTGCCGCCGGCTGTGACATGTTCCTGTTTACCAATGACTTTGAGGAGGATCTGGGCTATCTCAGAGCCGGCTATGAAAAAGGCATTGTGACGGAGGAACGGCTGGAAAATGCGCTGCTGCGCATTCTGGGGCTCAAGGCCAAGCTGAAGCTGTATCGGGATGAGGTCCGTTTCCCGGACCGGTCCGGACTTGAGGCCGTGGGCTGCGCGGAGCACCGGAAATTTACGGAGCAGGCCGCGGATGCCGGTATTACCCTGGTCAAGGATACCCGGCACATTCTGCCGCTGAATCCGGAGAAACAGAAAAATGCCCTGCTGATCTATGTGCAGAGCACCCCCAACAGCAAGGCCTATCAGGGCGACGGGATGCGTGCCCTGATCACCGAGGAACTGGAGCGGGCAGGGTTTGCGGTTCATCAGTGCCCGAGCTTCTATGATCTGGAAGTGGAAAATGGGCCGAATCCCATGAACTTCGTCCGGATGATGCAGATGGGCCCGCGGGAGGAATTTAAAAAGAAATACGACGTGGTCTTCGTCTTCATTTATGTGAAGGGCTATGCCCAGAAAAACGTGGAGCGGCTTTCCTGGAGCAGCGGCCACAGCATGGAGATGCCCTGGTATACCGAGGAGGTTCCGACGGTTGGCGTCAGCCTCAATTACACCAATCATCTGGTGGACTGTGCCAATATCCATACGTTTATCAATGCCTATGGACCGAACCGGGAAAACGTCCGGGCGGCGATTGAGAAGATCACAGGCAAAAGTGCGTTCCGCGGGACGGCAGATGATTCCGTTTTCTGCGGGCGCTGGGATACCCGCCTGTAACCGGCCGGAAGGAGAAAAAATGAATACAGAATTCCTGACACTCAATGAGGAGCGTCACGTCAGCCTGACGGCCTATATCCAGCCGGTTGGCGGTGAATTTCCACTCAGTCAGCGGCCTGCGGTGCTGATTATCCCCGGCGGCGGGTATCACTTCTGCTCGGAACGGGAAGCGGATCCGGTGGCTTTTCCCTATCTGAAAGCAGGCTACCAGGCGTTCATTCTGCGCTATTCCCTGAATGAACAGGCGCAGTGGCCCAATCCCCTTGATGACTATGAGCAGGCCATGTCCCTGATTCGCCGCAATGCGGAAACCTGGCATGTGGCCAAAGATCGCATCGCGGTCATTGGGTTCTCTGCCGGCGGACATCTGGCGGCCTGTGCGGCTACCATGTCGGTGAACCGTCCCAATGCGGCGATTCTGGGGTATCCGGTTATCGACGGCCTGTGCGCGAGGGACTATCTTCCCTCCGCGCCGGATGTCCCCTCCGCGGTGGATGAGAAAACCTGTCCCTGTTTTGTGTTTGCCACCCGAACGGACAATCTGGTGCCGGCAGAAAACGCTCTGCACCTGATCAATGCGCTGTGGGCCCATGAAATTGCCTTTGAAAGTCACATCTATTCCAACGGCCCTCATGGCCTGTCCACCGGGGAACCCGCGCTCTGTGAGCGCGCTCACTGCAGCCGCTATGCCAACTGGGTCAGCGACAGCATTGCCTGGCTTTCCGATGTGCTGGGCGCGGTCACACTGAATGGCCTGACGGAGCCTGAATTCGGCGGGAAAGTGAACGGCAACCGGGAAAAGACGCTGAATCTGGACTGCACCATTGCGTATCTGCAGGATCATCCGGAAGGGAAAGCGATCCTGGGGGAAATTCATGCGGCGCATCCGGGCAGGCCAATGGTGCCGCCGGCGGCAGCGGGCGTGATCACCCTTCGGGACAGCCTCGAGTACCTTGGAATGGATGCAGAAAAGGTCAGGCAGCTTGAACAGCGGCTGCTGGCCGTTCAGAATGCACGGGAGGAATAAACATGTCAGCATTGGATGATTTTAATCGGAAAAAGCGCCTTGCGGTCTGTGTGGACTCGGACGGCTGTGCCATGGATACCATGAACATCAAGCACATCCGCTGCTTTGGTCCCTGCATGGTGGAAGAGTGGGGGCTTGAGGCGTGGCGCCGGCCGATCCTGGACCGCTGGAATGAGATCAACCTGTATTCCGGAACCAGGGGGATCAACCGGTTCAAGGGACTGGCGATGGCCCTGACAGAGATTAACCGGCAGTATACCCCCATTGACGGCATTGAACGTCTGAGCGCCTGGGCAGAGGAGGCGCCGGAACTTTCCAATGATGCCGTAGGGAAAATGGTCCCGAAACACACGATCTTTGAAAAAGCCCTTCACTGGAGCCTGGCGGTGAATGAGGCCATTGAGGCACTGCCCAAGGAAGAGGTCAGGCCATTTGACTATGTCAGTCAGGCACTGGCCGCCGCCCACTGCCAGGCGGATGTGGTGGTGGTTTCCAGCGCCAACCCGGAAGCGGTCCGGGAGGAGTGGAGCCGTTTCCACCTGCTGGGTGAGGTGGACCTGCTCTGTACGCAGGAACTGGGCAGCAAGGCCTACTGCATCGGCCGGCTGGTTGAAAAGGGATATGATTCCATCCTGATGTGCGGGGATGCGCCGGGGGATGCGCAGGCAGCCCAAAAGAACGGAGTGCTCTATTATCCCATTCTGGTCCGGCATGAAAAAGAAAGCTGGCTGCGATTCATTGAGGAGGGCCTTGGCCGCTTCCTTGAGAACCGCTTTGCCGGGGACTATCAGCAGCAGCTGCTGGATGAATTCAATGCCAATCTGGGTCTGTAACATGCCGAATCTCTGCAGAGGGGAATATCTCCGGGAAGGCGATCTGTTTCCCCTGCATGAGCGGCAGTGTGATTTGCAGATCAGGCATGCGATTGTAATGATTCAGGGAGGAGAACCGTATGGAATTTACCATTGACCGTACACTTCCGCGTATTCCCCATAAAAAGCACTGGCAGTTCTGCGTGGGAAGCGGGCATGCCCTGTTGGCGCTGCGGACGGATTATACCCGCCAGCTCAAATTCATTCACGATACGCTGGGCATCCAGCGGGTCCGGTTCCATGGCATTTTCAATGATGACATGCGGACAAAGGCCAACCTGGCGGAAATGTTCCCGGCGCCGGGGGCAGAAAAGTTTACCGATGAAAACTTCCGTGCTTGCGGTCTGGCCTATGACAACGTTCTTGAAGCAGGGATGAAACCGCTGGTGGAGCTCAGCTTCATGCCCCGCGCCATGAGCAAAAAGGAAACGGAGGGTGTTTTCTACTACCGGCCCTGCATTGACCCGCCGGCAGACCATGCGGAGTGGGCGGCGTATGTGCAGCGCTTCATTCGTTTCCTGATCCATCGCTATGGGGCAGAGGAAGTGCGTACCTGGCTCTTTGAGGTCTGGAATGAACCGGACCTGCAGGTTGTTTTCTTCTCAGAGGACAAAGAGGCCTATTTCAAACTGTACGAGACCACGGCCAGAGCGATCAAGGAAGTGGATCCTGAACTGAAGGTGGGCGGACCCTCCACCAGCGGCAGCAAATGGATTGATTCCTTTGTGCGCTACTGCCGGGAAAAAGAGGTCCCGGTCGATTTTATCACGACACATCAGTATGCCGGCGACCCGCTGGGCGGTGTCGAGGACAAGGGCGAGAGCCTGGATGAGGAACGTGAGCAGGGCGGCGGGGAGAGCTGGCCGGAGCGTCTGAAAAAGATGGGCGAGCGTCTGGCCACTGCACAGGACCATACCTTCCTGTCCGGACTCCGGGCCATCAATCCGGATCCCACGGAAACCACCGAAATGGCGAACGACCATTTCCGCAAAAACGCGGCAGTTGTCCGGCGTCAGGCGGGTGATCTTCCCGTCTATTACACGGAATGGAACCTGAATGCCAATCTGAGTTCCTACACCAACGATACGCGCAAGGAAGCGGCCTATGATGTGAAGACCGCACTGGATGTCGCTGACAGTGTGGACGGCAGTTCACTCTGGTGCTTCAGTGATATTTTTGAGGAGCTCCACCCGTTCGTCCAGGAGTTCTACGGATGCTGGGGCCTGCTGAGCCAGAGCGGCATTCCGAAGCCGGTTTAT
The DNA here is from genome assembly GCA_017626895.1 of Clostridia bacterium. Lineage (GTDB taxonomy): Bacteria > Bacillota > Clostridia > Christensenellales > Aristaeellaceae > Ventricola. The sequence goes on from JAGAHV010000004.1 coordinate 17,646, forward strand.
TACGGAATGAAGCTGCTGGCGGATGCACCGGATACCCGGATTGATCTGGGCCCTGATTCCACCGACGGGGAAATCGGTATCGGCGCTTTCGAGGGAGCGGAGGAAACACATGTGATTCTGTTCCGGCAGAAAATGAAGCAGCTCCCCCTGCCGAAAGAGGAAGCCGTTGTGCACATCGCCTGCCCGGTCCGTCCGGAAAAGGTCATTCTCCGGCGCATTGACGAGGAGCATGGAAATCCGCTGAAACTCTGGGAAGAAATGGGACGCCCTGATTATCTGAACCGGGCAGAGGTGGAAGACCTGAAAGCCCGAAGCGCCGTGGAACCGGAAAACTGGCCCTTCACCTGGGAAAACGGGATGCTTACCATTCGGGCAGAACTGGGCGTCAACGATGTGTATGGGTTTGTGATTCGCTGAAGTCGGGGGATTTGTTGTGGCATTGAAACCGGCCCGGCCGGTTCTGGCAGCTTGTTCGCGTTCACCAGGCGGATTGACAGGCATTTTCCCTGCGAAGGCTTCGTTTTGCCTCCGTTGGGCCGCCGACCGGATCTGGCAAAGGATGCCGTACGAGCCTTTTCTCGAAGCGATCCCCCGGAGCGCAGGTACACGAATCGTTTACAATCAGAGCGCAGGTACACGAATCGTTTACAGCCGAAGTGAGGTACACGAATCGTTTACAACCAGAGCGCAGGTACACGAATCGTTTACAGCCGAAGTGAGGTACACGAATCGTTTACAACCAGAGCGCAGGTACACGAATCGTTTACAGCCGAAGTGAGGTACACGAATCGTTTACAACTAGAGCGCAGGTACACGAATCGTTTACAGCCGAAGTGAGGTATACGAATCGTTTATAGCTGAAGCGCGGGTACACGAATCGTTTACAATCGCTGCGCCGGATGGCCGATAAATGCGCGAAAGCTTTTTCCACAAAAACCTGTTTGTGTTCAGAACAGGCCGGTACGGCGGATAACGAAGCAATGTCCGATTTTGACGGAATACACAAGGCGGCAAATACAAGGTCAGATTTGTGTTTACCGCCTTTTTTATTGTCTGACTACGTTTTCTGACACGGGGAGTTATGCCTTTGCCTTTATTGCCTTTCATGTTCCGCGGGGGTAGAATGTCAAATTACGAATGGAGCAAAAAGCAGCAGGAGCAAAATGGCACCATGATCTAAAGACGGATGTCATTGATGAATTGACAGATGACCATCCAATCAGATAGGCATACCCGGATTGCCTTTTTCACGGGCTTCAGTGCTGGCCTTTTGCCGGAGTAGCCGGAAGATGGCCCGTGATCTGAAGGAAATCGACTGTGAACGGATGTACAATGCCTTCAGGAGATTCGGCCGGAAGCAGCGTGAATGCTGCCCTAAAACGAAACGGAGCCGTCTGTACGGCTCCGTTTTCCGGCTATGCAAACATTGTTGAATCTGATAAAATCCCCGTCAGAAACGGCATACAAAGAACTGGACTGACCTTATGCGGAAGGTTCCATAGGTGGGTGAAACATGAAGAATTTAAACAGCGTGACAACCGGTGAATCCTGTTCAGAGAGCCGGCCAATGATACCGGGAGAGGAGCCGGATACCGGCGCGGACCCTTCAAAGGAAGTAGCGGCGGTTATTCTCCATACAAACGATATTCATTGCGGATATGCGGACAATATCGGATATGACGGTCTGGCTTTGTACAAAAAGGAACTGGAACAGCACGTTGAACACGTGTTTCTGGTGGACTGCGGAGATGCGATTCAGGGGGCGGCTATCGGGACGGTCTCAAAAGGACGGGCAATCCTGCAGATGATGAATGCGGCCGGGTATGATGTGACAACCCTTGGAAATCACGCATTCGATTTTGGAATGGACGTGCTGGAGGAGACGGCCGGGAGGTTTGTCGGGAAGGTGATCTGCGCCAATTACTGTACAGCAGACGGAAGGCCGGTCTTCCCTCCGGGAATCATTCTGGATGCGGGCTGGGTTCGGATTGGTTTCATCGGTGTTGATACGCCGGATTCCTATCTGAAATCGCGACTGAGGGAGATGCGGGATGAATCCGGGCGGCCCCTGTACGATTTTCTGGCAGACGCGGATGGAAGCAGGCTGTGCCTTGCCCTGCAGGAAAGTGTCGATGAACTTCGTCGAAACGGAGCGGATGTGATTATTCTGCTTTCCCATCTGGGGGATAATGAACGTGTCTCGCCTGAGTACCGGACCTCCCGCGTGCTTGCAGGGCTGTCCGGAATTGATGCGGTTCTGGATGGCCATTCCCACCAGATCTATTTAAAAAACCTCAAAGACAAAGAGGGGAAAGAGATTCTCACGGTTCAGGCCGGAACGAGGCTTGAAAACATCGGACAGCTGACCATTTACA
>JAGAHV010000221.1:0-3621 GCA_017626895.1 Clostridia bacterium
TGCGGTGCCGTTCCTCAGTGAATTCATGCGTGCATCCCTGGGACGCCGGCTGCATCTGACGCTGTCTCACTGGTGCTTTGTCCTGATGGGACTGCATCTGGGCCTGCATATCCCGGCAATGCTGCGGGGGATAAAAAGCGGAAACGTGCGCCGCATCGGGTTCTGTCTTTCTACGGTGGCGGCCGGCGTTGGTCTGTGGCTGTTCATTCGGAACAAATACCCGGATTACCTGTTTTACCGTGTCCCCTTTGCCTTTATTGACTATGAAAAGGCACCGGGACTGGTGCTTCTGGAGGCCCTGCTGATCAGCTCTTTCTGGGTATTTCTGGGGGCACAGATCCCGAAACTCCTGAACCGCAGGGGAGAGGAGAAAGGGAAACTGGTTTCGCTGGTGGGGATGCTGCTGGCGCTGGTCATTGGAATGGGAATGACGATGCTTTTCCCTGCAAAGTCAGAGAACAGCTGGGGCGGAGAAACGACGCCGTGGAAGACTGAACCGGTGGAGGAAGCTGCCCCGGCAGAGGAAGCTGCCCCGGCAGAGAAAGCTGCCCCGGGCACAGATGTCCCGGTGCTGAATACAGAGGAACCGGTGAGCAAAAGTGGGGCAAAACAGGTGGCAGATCACTTTGTCTGGATCGAAGGCGGGACCTTCCGGATGGGCAGCCCGGAAACGGAGAACTGGCGGATAGAGGATGAAACACCGCATGAGGTGACCGTGTCCGGTTTCTGGATGAGCCCGTATGAGACAACACAGGCCGAGTATGAGCGGCTGATGGGAAATAACCCGAGTTCTTTCAAAGGTGAAAACCTGCCGGTGGAAAGTGTCAGCTGGCTGGATGCAGTGCGCTTTTGCAATGCCATGAGCCAGGAGGCGGGACTGACGCCGGCCTATGAAATCGACGGTGAAACCGTGACCTGGAACCGCAGTGCGGATGGATACCGTCTGCCCACGGAGGCGGAATGGGAATATGCCTGCCGGGCAGGGACTGTGACACCTTTCAATACCATTCATGCCACCGGACCGGAAGAGGCAAATTACTACGGGCATTATCCCTATGAGATTGAGGAAAACTACTTTGATGATTCTGTTCTGGAAACGCGTCCCGGTGAGTACAGACAGACCACGGTAGAAGTCACCAGCTTTGCACCGAACCCCTGGGGGCTTTATAACATGCACGGCAACGTGAATGAATGGTGCTGGGATCTGTACGGGGCATATGATCTGACGAAAACGACAGATCCGACCGGTGCGGAGACGGGAACCCGCCGGGTTTATCGCGGCGGCGGATGGAACGACTTCGGGAAAAATCTGCGGAGCGCGTACCGTGCGGCAGGAGAGCTGAACATGGCGAGCTTCAATCTGGGCATACGTCTGGTTCGCAGTGCCGGGAAAACGCTCACCGGGACGGTCTCTACCCGAAGCGAAGGAGAAAGGATATCCTCCTCCGGGAAAATGCTGATCGCCTACTTCTCCTGGAGCGGCAATACGCAGGGCGTGGCGGAGGAGATTCACCGCCAGACCGGCGCAGATCTGTTTGAGATTGTGCCGATTCCGGCGTATTCGGATGATTACAACACGGTCCTGATGGAAGCACAGCGGGATCAGCATGATCAGGCGCGTCCGGCAATCCGAAATCTGCCGGAGCGGATCGATGAATATGAGGTGATTCTGCTGGGGTATCCCAACTGGTGGGCTTCCATTCCCATGCCCATTGCCACATTCCTTGAGAGCTATGATTTCAGCGGGAAGACGATCCTGCCCTTCTGCTCCCATGGAGGCGGCCGGTTTGGACAGAGCCTGACGGCGATCGCCAAGCTGGTTCCGCAGGCAGTCATTGCGCCGGGACTCTCCGTCCATTATTCCGGCGGATCCGGTTTGTCGGGAGATGTACGGAACTGGCTTGAATCTCAGGGAATTCAGACGAATCAGGAATAAAAAAGCATGATGCAGCAGGCCGGCTGACTGGCCTGAGGAGCGTTGAACATGAAAAAGAAACAGACTGCCGGGAGAGACAATCTCGGAAAACTGGCACCCAAGTTTGCCGAGCTGAACGATGATGTTCTGTTTGGTGAGGTATGGTCAAGGGAAAAGGAGCTTTCCCCGCGTGACCGGAGCATGATTACCATTGCTGCGCTGTTTTCTGCAGGACTGTATCCGCAGCTGAAGGCGCATCTGACGATGGGCCGGGAACATGGCGTGACGAAGCAGGAAGCGGTTGAACTTGTGACCCAGCTGGCGTTCTATTGCGGATGGCCAAAGGCGTGGAGCACGTTCCCGCTGATTCAGGAAGTCTATGGCGATGAGGAAAGTGAACTGGATGGTGTTCCGTCCAATCTGTCGGTTTTCCCGGTTGGCCATAAGAATGATGCATATGCGCAGTATTTCATCGGACAGAGTTACCTCGCCCCTCTTTCGACGGAGCAGGTTCCGGTCTTTAATGTGACGTTTGAACCCGGATGCCGGAACAACTGGCACATTCATCATGCCAGCGAGGGCGGCGGACAGATGCTGATTTGCATCAGCGGACGCGGCTGGTATCAGGAATGGGGAAAAGAAGCCAGAGAACTCCATCCGGGGGATGTGGTTAATATTCCGGCGGGAGTCAAGCACTGGCATGGTGCAGCAGCGGACAGCTGGTTCCAGCATCTGGCAGTCGAGGTGCCCGGAAAAGATGCATCAGCGGAATGGCTGGAGCCGGTGGATAATGACTTGTATGGAAAACTGAAATAATACGGCGAACAGGAAAAGGCATCCGTAAGGGATGCCTTTATTGTTTGGGGATTAGCTGAGGATTATCGTGTATTTGTTTGCAGGGCTTTAAACTCAATCAGGTCTTTTTCATAGTCCCTGCCCAGGTTACACAGAAATTCCGGTGTCACCTTGTAGTATTTTTCCTGACCGAGCTGATAGGCCAGATCCTCCAGCAGCGTCTGGAACGGCAGGTGACGGCCAGAAAAAGTAAAGTTTTTCCCAACCTCACCGCCTGCGTAGTCCGGGCAGCCGAGAACAGCTTTGGCGAATTCTGCCACTTCCGGTATTCCCGGTTCGCTTCCGGCTCGATCCAGCGCTATGCTGACATCTTCTGCTGTCAGATAAAACGGAACAACAATATAACCCGTCATGAAATCGGCCAGGAAAGCCGACCAGATGCCGTACCCGATTCTCCGGTGGAGGACAATCCGGTGCATGTCAGCCGCACGGCTCATCTGATAAGGAATTTCATGGTCGGGAATTTTACTTACTTCCGGGTAATCCATCAGAATGTCGTTAATGTTTCCGTCATACTGGTTTTCGAAAAAAAACAGATGAAAGACGGATGAAATGACAATGGGGAGCAGGGCATTGGGGATATCCATTACTGAGCCGCTTATGAAAATTCCGTTCGGCGGAATGGGCAGTGCCGCGGGAATCAGATGTTCCGGTAACGGAGGACGCCTGAGGCCTTCCGACCTGCAGAAACGGTCGAGTTCCTCTTCGAATTTGTCCGGGTCGAAAAAGCCGAGGTGCATTTCCTCGCTGTTATAAGTTTTTGTATACGGCGCGATAATCTTAAGCGCCTCGTTGATAACGTCCATAAAATCCAAACTTATCACCTCAGCTCAATCATATCATTAAACGCA
>JAGAHV010000222.1:0-6525 GCA_017626895.1 Clostridia bacterium
CTGCACAGGCTTCATGGAAGCCGCATGAATCCGGACGCCATAGGCAGTGGTCTGTTTCGTTCTGCGGCTTCTTTCCTCTCCCCATATGGCAAGGGTACACGAACCTCCAGATCCTTTGGAACAAGGCGTTTCCGGTGTACGACGATTTCTCTGAAGGGTACACGAGCAGGGGTACATGACCTATGAATGTTGAAAATAAAGGCTTCCAGAAGCATAAAGGTACACGGCTATGGCGTGGTCAGGGGTACACGAAACATAGTTGCCAGGAATTAGCTTTTTGCTGAACAAATCAGTACTTTTTCACATTGAGCACTGCGTCAATTATTCAATGTTTTGACGCAACGCTTGACTGGCGTCTGATTATTGAACAATCCTGGTGCTGCTGCACATTTCCTGGATGAGGTCGAAACAATCTATGACAGATTGATCAATAATCCATATCAGTTTCCTGATAGTCCGGATGAATACCTGTTCCTGCGTGGATATCGCGAGGCATTGTTCAAAACCATGCACTACAAGGTTATTTACCGTATTGAAAATCAGCAGGTTCTGATAGTTGGTGTATTTCATACGCTTGAAGACTACAGACGCAAAGTATGATGTATAGATTTTGAATCTATCTGCGAAGGAGGCAAATCGGTGGAAACATATGTCCCTTATTATTCCGCTGAACTTATCGCGGAAAAGAGCTGAATGATCCGGAACAGCTTTTCAGATGATACCGAGGCACTCTGCTATCTTGTGGAAGGGAGAGATTATGCCCTTCTGATTGATTCCATCCTGGGCATGGGGAATCTGAAGGCATTCTGTGAAACACAGACAGATAAGCCTGTGATCCTGGCCAATACGCATGCTCATTCGGATCATTTCGGAGGCAATTTCTTTTTTGACAGCTGCTATATGCCTCACCGTAATATAGCCTTTTTCCAGAACAGCATCAATGGCGTGAAAAAGCAGCAGCTGATCGAAATGGCAAAAGAAAGAGCCAGGGATGAATACCGGGACCTGATTCAGCCGGATGAGAATTTTACGGACTGGTTTCCGATGAAAGTTTATCCGCTATATGACGGAGATGTATTTGACCTGGGAGAACGGAAAATCGAGGTGATCGAAGTTGGCGGACATACCGCGGGTTCGGTTGTTCTGATTGATCCGCTGACAAGAATCGCGTATTCCGGCGATGCATGCAATGGAAACACGCTGCTGGAGTTCCCGAACTCCCTGCCAATCATCTCCTCTATGCGGGCGCTTCTTCATCTGAAGGAGAACCAGAATAATTGATTTTCAACCAATACGTCAATGACATTCCGGCCTTCTTTGTGTATAATGTCTGTAACGAGGCAATGGATTGTCGGATATGAGCACCGGAAACGTATCGACGCCGACAGAACAGGATGCTGCTCATATTCAGAAAGGGATGGAAACAAAAAATGAAAAAGAAGAAAATGACAAAGCAGTTGAATGAAACAGTTCGGATGTCTGAAACAAAGTCAGATGTGAATCATCCTGACGGGGAGGATTCAGAGAACGCCCCTTCCATGACTGCTCAGTCAAACGTCATCTTTGACGAGAAACATGGGTGTTTGCTGGACCGTGAGGGAAACCTGCTTCTTCGATTTGACTGAGGAACAGCTGCTTTGCTTTATTATCAGGAACCGGCAGGGCGAACGGACCGTCTGATTGGCCGGAACCCCGGAAAGCGGCCTGTAACAATGACAGGGAAGGGAACAACTCTGAATGGGGATGCCCCTGATACGCAGCGGCAGTGCGAGACAGGAGCAGCGGAAAAGGACGGTGCCTAAAGACCAAAGACTTGCAGTGGAGGGAAAATATCATGGGTAAGATAACCAATATCCCCAGTATATTTGGCGGAACAGACCATTATGATGAAGATGGAAATCTTGTGGGGTATAGCATTCCGGGCGTCTTTGGCGGAGTGGATCATTACAATGCAGACGGGTCATCTGCGGGTTACAGTGTAGAGGGCATCCTGGGCGGCATGGATCATTATGATGCCAATGGACAGAATGCGGGGTACAGCGTTCCCGGCATCCTCGGCGGTGCAAACCATTATGACGGTTCAGGAAATTATGCGGGCTTCAGTACGCCCAATATCCTTTCCGGAAACACCTATCACGGCGTGGATGATGATCCGCCGGATCCGTTTGAGCCCTTCAGAGACAGCGGATTTGGAGACGATGACGGGTTCATTTGAAATTCCTGACTGAATGAGCGATACTGAATCCGGAATCATAGAGAAGGGATAAAACCGATGGAGGCACAGGTACACCATGGGCATCACCAAAACTGATTTCATGCGCGGCATGCAGTGCCGCAGGATGCTCTGGCTGGACAAGCACAGGCCCGGTTTGCGCATCATCCCTCCGGAGGTTCAGGCCCGGCTGGATGCCGGGAATGATTTCGGTGATCGGGCTATGGGGATGTTCGGCCCGTATGAGGAGATGACCGTCTATCTGCCGGGAAGACAGATTCCGGATAAAACGGGGATGCTTGCCCGGACACAGGAACATCTGCTCAAGGGCACGCCTGTCATCTGTGAGGCTGCTTTCAGCGATTCCGGCAATTACTGTGCGGTCGATATCCTGCGCAAAACAGAAAACGGATATGACTTTTATGAGGTCAAGAACGCGCCGGAGGTGCGTGAGCAGTTCGTTCGGGATGCGGGATTTCAGTACTGCATCCTTACCCGCTGCGGACTTGAGATTGGCCGCATCTATATTGTCATCCACGGGCCGGATGAGATGAACCCCTTTGTTCCGGTGGAGGTTACAGGGCAGGCCAAAGAATACCGTCAGTGGGTCGATGAAAATATCCGGGAACTGAACCGGATACAGGAGTCGGCACAAGAGGTGATGGTGAAACCCGGCCGGCAGTGCCACAATCCATATGATTGCTGGTATTCCGGTTATTGTCATGACGGCACACAGACAGATGAAGAAGCGTAAATATTTGCGATATCTGCTTTGCTGCATGCCGTGTGCACAGCCTGAAAAATAGAACGGTTTAAAAGCCTTGTCCGGGCGGAACTGTTTCACGTTTTCGCGATGGAAAACGGATGAGCTGAAAAACAAAGGACCTTCGGTCATTTTGCCGGTTGGCAGGATGGCCGAAGGCTTTTGTGGCAGGATATGCAGATGCTGAAGGCGAATTGAAACCGTCTTCCCAGCCATATGGGGCTCATCTGCTCGCAATGCGCACAGGCTTGTTCCGTCTGCTGATTTCGGCTGCCAGTCGCCGTTGCGGGCAGGAACAAAGAGTCCTGAAAAAATGATCTGATTCGCAGCGGATGGAAATCTGCGCTTTTCCCCTTAGATTGAGACAGCATGTATGCTGCTTTTTTGAGTCCTGAAGCTAAATTTGGTCCACAGAGCTGTTTGTATCGCTTTTTGTTTGTTATTAGCTAACACTACGTTTGTCAAGGGTAGTTTTCAACTCTGTTTGAAAATGGTGCAACACAATCCAAATTGCCGAAGATTGGTTTTTTGCGAGTGTCATACAGATAACCCTCAGTCCGATGGATCAATAATTTCCATCGGACCGTTTCTTTATATGTAGCTGATTGGCTTGTTCTCCTTCCCGCAGTCTTCGGGCAGCAACCACCAGACGTTCAGGATCTCCGTCCAGACAGGTCACAAGCAGCAGAATCTGATCATCTGCCTGCACATCCAGAGCGCTGCTGATCACAGACCGCCTTTCCAGTGTACGGATTGCCTCTTCCCGGTTCTCATAAATATCCGTAGTCAGCGACCACAGATCAAACCAGCGTGCTACACCCGGAGTTGTGCTTATTTCCATTACTGCGAACACAACATACTGGCCGTCTTCATACATGGTATCAAAGGTAATGATTCGGTGCTTATAGAAATACGCGCTCTCCTCATATTTCTTCAGCCTGCCGAACATGTTTCCGCTTTTCATGTTATGCCCGTACAGGATGATTATATAAGGCCGGGTTTTCAGGCTGATCCCGGAATCCAGGAAGATCGCTCCGTTGCTGTTTTTCTTTCCTTTGGCATCGTGCGTCAGGAAGTAGATATTATCCTTCTGAACAACCGCTTCGTCTACCTGGTCAAAGCTCAGCCAGCCAATGATATACTTGCCTTTCTTCCGCAGCTTCCGGAATCGTTCTGATATTTTCAGGTTTGGATTGTCCGGATATGCGATGGCCTGCAGCGTATCTTTATCCTCTTCAGGCTGATACATTTCTTCCGGCATCGGACTGTCCGTCACATCAGTTGGTGATATGGATGGAAGCACGGTCGGTTCCGGTGTCTTGGGAACAGATTCTGTTTCCGGCTCTTCCTGATTGTGAATCTGCTGCAATTCCCGGGCCGTGTTCCGGGAAGCGCTCAGATCTGCTTAATACAGGATCAGCCGGACAGATCCATACAGAATCAGAAAGCAGGAAAAGACAGCCACAGACAGGCGGAGAAGCCGTATTTGTTTCTCCGTCATCTTTGTCTGTTTCTGTTCGTCACCGGATGGTTTCGGTTTCTTTTCCGGATAGTAAGGCATGGTTTACTTCCTCTTCCGGGAAGCTTTCATTGCCACAAGCACAGCAAGGCCGGCAATGCCCAGCAGGATCAACCTAATCCACAAAACAGGATTGTCGTTGTCACCCGTTTGCAGAACAGGATGAGGTGTCAGGCTGGGTGTAGGAGCCGGAGCTGGAAATGGTGTCGGTGCAGCAGCCTTGATCTTCAGGGAAGTTTCTACCGTACCATCCGTAAACGAAATCGTCACCTTATGATCTCCAACGGACAGCGTATCCAGGTAAGCCGCTTTCAGCGTCAGTTTCAGGCTGCCATTTTCCTTATTATAGTTCTCCGCGCTAACAGTTTTTCCATCAATGGAGAGGTCGTCAAAGTTGCCAAAGGTGAGATCGTCATCCGTGCCATGCTCCACAATGATCAAAACGTCAGTGCCATCTCCGACCGTGCGCTCCGTGCCTGTTGCGATGGTCACAGAATAATCAGCTTCCATGATCTTCACAGTAAGACAAGCAGGCGTTGAATCAGCATCCACAGTATTTGATCGTATATTATAAACCTGCTGGGCTTTCCTTTAGATATTCAATGATTCCATCCAGGATCTCCGGGCTAGGGAAGCTTTCATACCCGTCATCCAAATGCGTGATGGCGGAAGCGAGATTTGTAGCCATCACTTCTTCCGGGTCCTCGACATAATCCGTGTTCCTGCCCACAATGTCCCAGAAGTCCTCAACCTCGTCTGCCCGGTAAATTTCCGACCCGTCCAGCGGAACAATTCCGGAATACATTCCGCTGAAGAAGTTGTCTCCGGGCTTTTCGAAAACACTGTCCGTCAGGAAAACAAGATAGCAGTCCTTCTTCTCTCCGCCAATGGTGAATGTGGCATAACTGTTATGGTGCTCCACATCCGGATTGGCGATGATCTGTTCCCGGATCTCTGCCGGTACCTCAATATCCTCGTCCAGTACAGTAAAATGGATCAGGGAATACAGCGCCTGGCGGTATTCGGGGTATAACCTGGAAATGCAGTGGGAAATCTCGTGGATGACAATCTCCCTGAACATATCATCTGTATAGTACTCCGGCGAAAAGGTAAACCAGCCCAGGAAGATGGTCCCCTCACTGGTATATCCGGCAGCGCCGACAGCTTCCTGACCGGTGGATTTGACAAAAGTCAGCTTTCCCGGATCCGGCAGTTGCAGGCCATGCTTTTCCAGATGGTCCTGCAACCAGGTCAGTGTATCGTTTACTCGTTGCTCGTCTTCCGGGGTAAATTCCATGACCTGCTCCGCGGAATACTCGATGTATTCATCCAGGGTACCGCCTTTTTTCTGGAGAAAGAAAGGCAGCATGCTTTCGCTGATCTGATGATGAAACAGTGTCCGTGTGCGCATCAGCTGCTTTCCCTCATCCACTGTGGCAAAGCGGGCAGTGAGCCTTGTAGTCCAGGGCGTTACCGAAGAGGCGTTCTCCGCGCAAGTGACGGAAAAGCTCATCAACAGGGCAAGTATTGTCAGAATCACCAGAATCCGTTTCATATTGAATACCTCGCTGTTCTTTTATTTTCCTGCAGGTTCAAACAAGCGAACTTGTCACGTTCGTACTGACAATGATACCTGTAAGGATGATCATTACCAGAATTAACACAAGTTCTTCAATAATGGCCTGTGAAATCGCATTCGTTACACTTGATGACGCAGCCGAGTTTACTGCCCGCATATTCTCAAGAACAATCGATGCTGCAAACAGTCGGCGTTCACTCGTTCCGAGAGAGAATGCGCCATAACCTTTCTGTCCCTTCAGCCAGTCATCCACTTCACCAATGACCTCCACCGTTTCATTCAGATCGCAATCTACATCCGCAAAGGCGGAGTAAATCACCATCGCCTTGTCCCGGGCAGTCGCGTGCTTTGCATTTTTGCATGCCTCGTACAGGCTGAAGAACCCCTCAAGCTTCTGCAGCACCGGCTTGTCAGAAAGCGAAAGCACCATGGCAACTGATTGGGCTACATCC
>JAGAHV010000223.1:0-10247 GCA_017626895.1 Clostridia bacterium
AGTTCTTCAGTTTCCCCGCGATTTTGGCATATTGTTCGTTCATATCCGTTCTGTCACTTTTCCTTTTCCTGAAAGGACCGTTTTCTCTTCTTCCGACAGGATTGAATCATTTTGCTGTATACCACATTATCAACTGAATTGTAAGTCGCTGTAAAAAAAATGTCAAGGCAACCCGTAATGCATCCGCCATTTTTCTGTGTTCTCCGGCGGTTTGCCTGGTCCGACAATGGACAGCACCGGCCCGCCGGAACAGACAAAAAAAGGGCCCGGACAAGCCGGGCCCATGATCCGGCTGGACGAGCCGGAAAACGAGTCTTACTTGATGACCTTAAGTGCCTTTCGGTCTATGGTCAGTGCAACAAAGATGAGGAAGATAATGCCCTTGATCAGCTGCTGCATGGCGGATTCAAAGCCCAGCATGACCAGTCCGTTATTCAGTACCGTGTACATCAGTGTGCCCACCACGATATTGGAAAAACGAACCTTGGCGCCGCCGGTAATGGGCAGACCACCCAACACGAGTGAAATCAGGATCTGCGTTTCCAGCTGATTGCCTGCCGTTGCCGTGATGGAACCGACCTTGATGACGTTGACAAAGGCAGCCAGTCCGGTGAGCGCACCCGCCGCCACGAAAGCCAGAAACTTGACCCGGTCCGTACGGACACCGGAGAAGCGCGCCGCCGTTTCGCCTGCACCCACGGCCTTCACATTGTTTCCGATGCGGGTAAACTTGAAGAGGAAGAAGGCCACCAACAGGACCACGACGGTAATGGCGATTTTCAGTTCATTGCTGTCCAGCGCCTTGATCGCCGGGCTGGCCGGAATGGCGGTTTCCGTCGTCATGTAGGCACAGACACCGCGGAACAGGTACATGGTACAGATCGTGACGATAAAGCTCTGCAGCTTGAACTTCACATGGAAGAAGCCGTTCAGTGCGCCAATGGCCGCGCCGGTCAGGATTCCGCCCAGGATGGCCAGCGGCACGCTGTAAAAGGACAGCATGCTGACCACGATGGAGGCGACGCCCAGGGTCGAGCCCTCCGTAAAGTCGATGGAGCCCAGGGTCATGACAAAGAAGACGCCGGTGCACACGATCATGGGATAATAGACCTGTGAGAGCAGCAGCCGGATCCGCTTGGGTTTCAGAATGCTGCCCTCCGTCAGGATATTCATCACGACAACGATGACAATCAGACCGATAAACGGAAGCAGTCCCTTGAACAAGTCGCTTGTCAGGAACATGCGAAGCTTTGAAGGCTCTGCCTCTCTTGAACGTTTGTTTTCCATCTGCTTCGCCTCCTTAAACCATTTTCGCGATGAGCTCTTCTTCACTGAGCTGCTCGCTGCGCAGGAATTCTCCGTTGATCTTTCCGTCCTTGAGAATCAGAATCCGGTCTGACATGCCCAGCAGTTCGGGGATTTCCTCGGAAATCATGATGATGGACTTTCCCTTTTTCCTGAGTTCACCCATCAGGGCATAAATGGCCTGCTTGACCTTCACATCAATGCCCCGGGTAGGCGAATCCAGCACCAGGATATCGCTGTCCTTTCCCATCCAGCGTGCCAGAACCGCTTTCTGCTTGTTTCCGCCGGAGAGGTCCGACACGTACTGATGGACGCTCTGCATCTTGGTCTGCATGTTTTCCGCATGCGTCCTGGCAAAACTGGTCAGTTTCCTGCCGTTCAGGATCTTATGATTCGCCAGATCATCCAGGCTGGGCAGAACGATATTGTTTCGAATGGATTCATTGAGAATAATGGACTCATTGTCCCGGTCCTTGGAGGCATAGGCAATGGAATGCTTGATGGCCGTGGGGATGTCGTTGATCTCGGTGCCATCCGCCAGTCTGACCCGTCCGGTCCGGTCCCAGGAAGCGCCGAAAATCGCCTTCCCCACCTCGTGCATTCCGCATTCGGAAAGGCCGCCGAATCCCAGGATCTCCCCCCGGTGCAGTTCAAAGGAGATGTTCTCAATTTCCCCGGGAACGGAGACGTTTTCAACGGAGAGGACCACCTCATCCGAAATCGGCGTGCCGTAATCCGTCCGGTAATACGTGGAGCCGATTTCACGTCCGACCATCAGCCGTTTCAGATCATCCTCCGTCACATCCGCTGCCTTGACGGTATCAATGTACTCGCCGTCCCGCAGGATCGTGATGGTATCCGAATGTTCCAGTACCTCGCCCAGGTCGTGGCTGATGAAGATGACGGAGCGCCCGTCTGCCCGGGTTTTGTCCATGATCTTGTACAGTTCAAGACGGCCGTTCTGGGAAAGCGCCGTCGTGGTCTCATCCACGATAAGAATCTTCGGCTTCATATAGGTCGCCTTGACGATTTCCACCAGCTTGCGGTCCTCGAAGTTATAGTGGTCAATCATCTGGGCGGCATGAATCCGTCCGAATCCGTATTCATCCAGCAGGCGCTGCGCTTCCCGGTTCATGGCACGGGTATCCTTGATGCCATGATGGACAAAGGGATCCTCGTGGCCAAGGAAAATGTTTTCTGCCACGGTCAGTCCGGAAAGGGTGCCCATCTCCTGGACGATAATCGCCACGCCCGCATTATTGGCCTCGACCTGATTGCTGATATGCAGTTCATTGCCATCCAGCGTAAAGGTTCCGCCGCCAATGGAGTAGATGCCGCACAGCATCTGGCAGAACGTGCTTTTGCCGGACCCGTTTTCACCGATCAGGGCACGGATTTCCCCGGCCGCAATGGTAATGCTGACATCGTTTACCGCGTGGGTTAATCCAAAACGCTTGTCGATATGGCTTGCGACAAGCAGTGTTTTCTTTTCCATACCGTCCTCCTCACTTGACCACAGAGCCCTTCTTCCCCCTCGCTGTCAGAGCAACGATGGCAAGAAGTGCCGCACCGGTCACGATGTTCTGGACGGTTGTCGGTGCGCCGAGCGCCACGAATCCGTTGAAAATAATGGCGATAATGAATTCACCGACAATGATTGCCGTAATGGGTGTTCCATACTTCCGGAATGCAATGCCGAAAAACGTCCCCATGAGCGGCTGGAAGTTCCGGCTCATGGTGCTCATGCCGGTCAGTGCCGTCATGGTGGTTCCGTAGGAAACGGTCAGGATGGCCATGATGCCCACGAAGAAGTGCAGCAGAGTGAACCCGATGAGCTTGTACTTCTTGACGTTGATGCCCATGTTTTTCGCCGTGAACTCATTGCTGCCGATGGCATTGCAGTAGGTGCCGATCCGGGTATAGTTCAGGATAAAGTACATCAGCAGGAACGCCAGAACCGCCAGAATCAGGTTCCCCGGCGCGCCGGAGAAGAAACGCAGTTCCGGGGGAAGGGTCTGCTTGCTGCCCCCTGCCACAAAAACGGCAATACTTTCAAAAATCAGCATCAGGCCGACCGTGACGATCATGGAGGGCACATTCAGCTGATTGTAGAGGAATCCGATGAGAATGCCGATAATCGTTCCGCACCCCAGGCAGCCGACAATGAATCCCACGTACCCAAAGCGCTGGGACAGAAGGACGCCGACGATGGAGGACAGAACAATGTTTGAGCCGATGGCAAAGTCGAACAGGCCCATGACCACGATGAAATACAGCCCGCACCCGCCGACGGAATAGATAATGGATGACTGGAAATAGGCATAGAGATTCTGAAGGCTGCCAAAGTTGCCCGGCGTCAGAATTTTGAATATCGCATAGAAGAACAGCACCATGGCAGCCAGGACCATAAGCCCGTAATACCTGCTGCTCTTCAGCTTTGAGAGTTTTTGCATGTGCTCGCTTCCTTTTCAGGTTAATGCTGGGGAAACCCCTGAACGGATAACATCACAAAAAACCGGAGCCAGTCGCGCCTGACCAGCCCCGGTTCACTGGGAAATCTTACTTGGCGTGACGGGAGACGACATCCTCAACAGACAGCTTCGCGCAGCTCTCCGCCAGGTCATCATACGGCAGCTCGGCGAGCGCCTTGATTTCGTCCTCGTAGTACGGAAGTTCGGTTCCGGTGAAATACTTGGCATAGTTCGCATAGTCTTCCGGGGAAGCAACGAACATGTACGGGAAAACCATGTCATAGAATCCGTCGGTGCTCACGGCATAGTTGCCCTTGATGGCGTTGTAAACCATGAGGAACGCAAAGAACGGATCGGCATAGTGTCCGCCGGACTCAGCTGCCATCGCGCCGGTCTCCAGCTTCACATCCAGATCGGGGAGGAAGTCGGTGGAAACAACCGCGATCTTTCCGGTCAGGCCCATGGCCTCGATACCGGCAATAGCGCCCAGCAGGGTATCTCCGCCGCCGCCGGCGACGATGAGTGCATCGATGTCAGGATTCGCCTGAATGATCGCCTCGGCAGTTGCACGGCCGGTGTCGGTCGTGGTACGGCCGTACTGGGGCTCAAGCAGGGTAACCTTGTCATCCGGATGTGCTTCGTTCCAGGCCTCAACGCCCGCCTGATAGCCGGCATAACGGCCGAGGAAGGTGGCATCGCCCGGCTCCCATCCTTCAAGACCGATCTTGCGGCAGCCCTTCTGCTCGGCAAGAATGGTCACGAGGGTTTTGCCGTTGTCGAACTCGGACTCATGAACAGCGCCCACATAATACGGAGAAGCACTGGCCTGAGCATATTCTTCCGGATTGGCTTCCTTGTCAATGACGCGGAAGAACTGGGCAACATACACCTCATTCTCATCACAGGTCTTAATGACAGAACCCATCTCGGCAGAAGCGGAGTTGCAGATGATAATGCCATCGCAGTCCGCCATAGCCAGCGTTTCGGCACTGGCCGTGACCTGCTCGGAGATATGTGCCTGGTCAACCCACTGAGTCTCAACACCCAGGGCTGCAGCAGCTGCATCGATCATACGCTTGCACTCGCTGCCAAGCGTATCCGTGGAACTCCAGATAGAAATACCGATCTTAATAGGCTTATCCGCCAGTGCGCTCATGCAAACCAGAACCAGCACCAGTGAAAGAAGCAGGGCAACGATTTTCTTCATGATTTTTCCTCCTTTTTCCATCAGCCGGAACGAGTTTGAACAGGCGCGTTCAATTCTGTTCCGGTTTCATTCTGTATGCACTTCGTTCAAGTGCAACACAGGATCCTTGGACAAATTTTATCAAAACCGACCGCCTGTGTACAGCATTCAAAAGTATAAATCCATTTTATTTCGGTTTAAATCTTTTTTGTCCCCTTCCCCGTTCCGTTCAGACGCAGTCCGTCCGCAGCAAAAAGCGCCCCGTTCAGCAGCAGAAAAAGGGCTTCGAAACCCTTTCAGTTCGAAGCCCCTTTTTCAGTAGGTCCATTTTTCATAATGTACATACGCGTCCTCGGCCTTGTTGTGCTTCATCAGACGCATCTGGCCATTCTGCTCGGGAACGTATTTCCTGGCAAATGCACTGGCCTCATCCAGTCTCTCAAAATTGCCCACAATGATCTCCTCACCCTTTTCCGTGATAAAGAGCATCTTATATGTAGGACGATAGGGCTGGCTCATGTTTCAAACCTCCTCACAAGAGGCTCCATCCCTAATTGAATACGGCGGGGTACCTGTTCATTTCATCCTGTTCCGCACTGATCCATCGGAGCAGAGTCTCTGACACCTGTACCTTCCGGCACAGATTACTGTCAGTTGCATCATTTTAGATCGTTCATCCCTGATCAGGACATCCCTGACTTTGAGCTAAGTCCCTGTCGGATGATTCCTCCGGATAAAGATCTCTGGAATCGTCGATCATCAGGAAGCATGTTAACCATCACCTTTCACCTGAGGAAAGATCTTCTCAGGTGGCATTTATATTATAATAAATTGATATTTTAACAACATCAATCCTGAGCTCATACTATCATCAATTGTTTATCAAGTCAATCTTTTATGCCTGTTCGAATCAACAAGTTACGTGAGTTCATAAACTTACAGCCAAATATTTGTCAACTTTATCGTTAAACTTTCCTTATTTTGATGTTTTTTTTGAACAATACCTTTGAATCAGCAGAAATATGCCTTAACAATTGTATACTTTATTTAAAATATTTGTCTATTATTTACAAACTTTCGTTTTTTGAAAATTTAGGTTGCTTTTGGCATGATATTCGTGTAAAATTCCAGTTGTTAGATGACTCTAACCCTCCCAATAACCTCCCTTATCAGGCCGATGTCTGTTTGGACGCCAGACATCAAACGTTCGATTTTTGGACACATGGGTTTTCTCCTGTCCTGCCCACGTCCGGATGCAGAAAAGCGCCGGCGACAGCGTTCAGGAGGAAAAGAAAAACGGCTTCACAGAGACGATGCTCTGCGAAGCCTTTTTCTTCATTTTCTACCGAAACGCTGTCCAGATTTGGACCGGGAGATCAGTAATTGGTTCCGTACAGGCGGTTCTGCGTTTTTCTCCCCGCGATGCCATCGACGGAGAGTCCGTTATTCTTCTGGAACGCGCGCACCGCATCATAGGTCTGTTTGCCGTAAATTCCATCCACATACTTGATCTGGCTGTAGCCCAGATTCTTGAGTGCCTGCTGGAGGCGGCGAACATCGTCCCCCTTGCATCCCCAGTAGAGAAGCCGATAGACATTTCCGCTGGGCACAGGCACCACGGAGGAGCCGCCGGCCGGAATGGCAGAGGATGAATAGAGAACCTGCTGCGTTGTGGGATCGGCAATACCGGTAACGGACAGGCCGTTTCTCGCCTGGAAATTACGAACCGCGCGATAGGTCCGGCTTCCAAAGTAGCCATCTGCCGAACCGGCTGCATAGCCGAGGGCATTCAGCCGGCTCTGAAGAGGCACCACACCTGCCTGATAACGGCTGCTCCGCTTCAGTGTCGTATAAGTGGACGGAACGGATCCGCCTGAGGGAATCGCCGATGAGGAATACAGCACATTCTGTGTCGTCACATCCGCAATGCCTGTCACGCTGAGGCCGTTTCTCGCCTGGAAATTACGCACGGCACGCTGTGTGCCGGAACCAAAGATTCCATCCACACGAATGGTGTAATACCCCAGTTCCTTGAGACGGCTCTGAAGTGCACTGACCAGCGGGCCGCGATCTCCGCGAACCAGCGGCACAATATAGTGTGAATCATATGGAATGGCGCTGGAGGAGAACGCTACTTTCTGGGTTGTGGGATCTGCAATGCCGTTTGCGGGCAGACCATTCCGCTGCTGGAAGAGCTGAACCACATTCGCCACACCGGCATCATAGACATTCTGTGCAGAAATGGGATAATCGAGTCCGAACAGCCGTTTTGTCAGATCATACACATCCGTACCGCTGTCCCCGATGGTCAGTGTCCGATAGACGGATGCTGCCGTAACAGTCTTGGTGGTGGTGTAGGAATACTGATTCAGATTTCCGTAATAGACCGTAAAGGACAAATTGGTGCCTGCCGCGTAAGTATGATACAGCGTGAACTTCAGCGTGCCGTCTGCCGAGCTGACCAGCGTCTGGCTGTAATCATAGGCATCCAGGCGGACCGTAATGCCCGGTTTGGTCGATGCCATGACGATCAGTTCATCATCAAAAACAGGATCAATGCTCAGTTCCGGTTTCACGGATGAACCGGTCACGGTCCAGGAGCCAGCCATATCCACCTTGCTTCCCGGGTTTCCCTGATACTGGGCATGAACTGCCGTGTAGGTGCCCGCCGCACAGGGAATGACTACACTGAAAAGCCCGTCTGTTCCCGGGGTAACCGTTGTATCATAGCCGCCCGGCGTCAGGGAAACGATAACCGGAGCGCCGGCTGCCGCCTGTCCCGAAACCGTCAGCTTCTCCTCCCCTGCTACCACAGAGGTAAACTTGATGGCGGTAGAGGTATCCGTCACAATGACATTGTCAATCTTAATCGGATCCACACCGGTGGACTCTGTATAGGCGAACTGAACCGTATAGGTCCCGTTTGGAATGTCTTTAATTTCGACAGATCCGACACCTGATGTAATTGTACGCGTCTCTATCGATTTCGTTCCCTTCAGCACCGTCACGGTGATGTCCTTTGCGCTTGCACTGGTAACCGTTGCCGTAATTTTACTGACACCGCCAACAGCCGTTGCCGAAATCGGATCTGCAGTCTTATTCTTATCGATCGGTACCGAATAGGTCGCTTCATAGGTTGACTGACCTAAAAACCGAATTTTCAGGTCATAGATACCATCTTCAAGACCTTTGAACGTATATGAACCGCTCGATGTTACAGGTTTTTCCTTTTTCGTATCACCTTTCCACAGTTCGAGCATCACACCTGTTGGTCCGGAAATGTTCACATATATGGTAAGGGTTCCATTATACGTATTCGAGATAGATATACTATCAATTTTATCTTCCGGATCAGGACCTAACCTCAGTATGGGAG
Source organism: Clostridia bacterium (assembly GCA_017626895.1). Taxonomy (GTDB): domain Bacteria; phylum Bacillota; class Clostridia; order Christensenellales; family Aristaeellaceae; genus Ventricola. The sequence goes on from JAGAHV010000223.1 coordinate 8,339, forward strand.
CACTGCTTCCGGACTTCAGCGTAATTTTAGACGTATCAAGTGTCAGAAAATTGTCCGTTCCGTTTGTCACAGAATCGGTACCGGACGTTCCAGTCCCCTGAATCGGATTTCCGGACGGCTGAGCCTGATTGCTCTGGCCTTGATCAGTTATTCCGGACGGCTGGTTCTGGCTGTTCTGACCCTGATTGGTTGTTCCGGATGGCTGAGTCTGGCCGCTCTGCCCCTGATCATTTGTTCCGGGCTGCTGAGTCTGATCAATCTGGCTCTGTCCATTTGTTCCGGACGGCTGAGTCAGATCATTCTGACCCTGGCCATTATTTGTTCCGGACGGCTGAGTCAGATCATTCTGACCCTGGCCATTATTTGTTCCGGACGGCTGAGTCAGATCATTCTGACCCTGGCCATTTGTTACGAGCTGCTGAGTCAGATCATCCGGGTTCTGCCCAATGATGGTTGCCTCACTCAGTGTGGCTTCCAGGTCTGCCAGTACGGGAATTCCGAATAACCCAAAGCACAGCAGCAGGGTCAGCAGACACCCCGTGATTCTTTTTGTCATCATTCTACTCCTCCTGGCGGTATCCGGAACGCAGGCGGTTCCGGGATACCGGTTGTATTCTGCTGCCGGATGCGACCGGCACATTACTGGGCAGCCACTGAATTGCTCATCAGCTGCGCAATCACCTGTTCAGACCACTCCTCAAAATGATCCTGATTGAAATCATACAGAACGCCGGAGATATCCGTTGCCTTCAGGGTCAGGGCCGCCACACTGTTCCCAAGCGTGCCGGCGCCAACGGCAGATAAACGGCCATCCAGCAGTTTCCGGATAAAGGAAATGGCTGCCTCACGGCGTACCGGGTCATCATAGCAAGCCCGTGTCATTGCCAGTCCGCAGTCCGGAGAGCCCACCAGCGCGGTGCGCTCGGTGCCATCCATTCCGGGAAGGGAGATCACCGCATACTGGCCGGCCCTGTCCTCCGGAATCAGGGAAGCTAGATCCGAGGTATCAAAGCGCATGGCGGCCTGTCCGCCCAGAAACTGCTCTTCCATGTTCTGATCCGTCACGTTCCAGGGATCCGAGCCGAAAGCCCCCACCAGGACCAGGGAATTGAGCACGTTCACCGCGCCGTCCAGAGATTCCTGCGAACCATAGCTGCCATCCGGTGCGCCCATGCTGGCTGCACAGTCAAGAGCCACCTCCGGCCATTCACTGAGCGCATTGGCAATGGGCTGAACACCGGCCTGTGCCAGCTGCAGACAGTCAATCACCAGCTCCTCAAAGGTCGCCGGAATGGACATTCCATGCTGGGTCAGTACCTCTGTGTTCACATAGAGACTTTCCCAGTTAAAGCGGACCGGCGTCAGAATAATTCCGGCATCCTCTCTCATGCCGTTCATCAGCCGCACACCGCAGTCCGGTGCCGCCGCCTGAAGGGTGGCCGCATCCACCAGAAGAGCGGGATCAATTCCTGCACCCACCGGAAGGACCACAATATCGACTTTCCCTTCGGCCAGTGAGGCTTTCAGTGATTCAATGGTCACCTCATCCATTTCGCCGGAAAAATCCTCCACGGCATTTCCGGTCTCCTGGCCCCATTCTTCCATCAGGTCGTTGTACGCCTGCGCGGCATGATCCTGTCCTGCAAACGGTGTATAGGTTCTCAGAGTCGTGCCGCTGGCCAGCGAAGTGACGGCAACAAGCACCATCAGCAGAAAGCTGACCCAAAAACCTGTATTTCTGTTCATGATATCCCCCTGTTTCAGCTGCCGGATCCACTCGTGACCCGGGCAGATTCTTTTGTGTATTATACCGCTCATGATTCTCATTCTCAAGTCATGAGTCTTATTTCTCTTATTAGACGGCATTTTCTCCGTTTTTTATCCCGCTAAAAAGCCCTGCCATTGGCAG
>JAGAHV010000224.1:0-4138 GCA_017626895.1 Clostridia bacterium
ATATCACAGGTCAATGGTAAAATGCAACAAAAATAGCCTCCGGAGCTGTTGGGAATCAACAACACCAGAGGCGTTTTTGATATGCGGGTTTTTAATGGATAGGTAAAAGCGCTGTTTGCCTGTTCAATAGAGGACATACTCGTCTCTGATCCATCGGGCTCTCTCCTGCGATGGGATAATCACGCAGAGCATGTCGCCGCGGCTGGCGAGGATCACGACCGTTTCCCCGTCGAGCACGGTGTACTGGGATCCTTTCCGGTCGGCGGATCCGTAGCAGTATACGCTGTGCCCTTTCGGGGCATATACCGTACCGATCACATAACTGCTCCAGTACTCCTTGCTCTTGGGATACTCAATCTGGGATCCGATCTCTTTCAGATCCGCGGAGCTCGGTGCTCCATTGCCGTAGGAATCGAAATCATAGGAAGCCCCGCCGTTGGATCCGCTGCTGATTGCGCTTCCGTTATAGAGGCTCACATTCGCCTCATTGATCCAGCGGGCCTTGTTCTGTGACGGAATAATCACACAGAGCATGTCGCCTCTGCCTGCCAGCACAACAACCTCTTCTCCGACCGGAACGGAGTATTTTGACCCTTTGCAGTCTGCCGTTCCGTAGCAGGCCGCCGTATCGCCCCATTTGGCGGTCACCGTACCATACCCGTAGTCAGACCAGTATTCTTTTGCCTTCGGATATTCAATTCCGGAATGGATCGCCTTCAGGTCTGACTCTCCGGGTCCGTTTTTGCTGCCGCGGAAGGTATTAGCGCCTGAATTGCCCGTACCGGTGCTGCCGGCATAGACATCCACATATTCTTCGCGGACCCATCTTCCCCTGCGCTGAGACGGAATAATCACACAGAGCATGTCTTTCCGTTTTGCCAGAACGACGACCTCTTCTCCGTCCAGGACCGTATACTGGGATCCCTTTCGATCGGCGGATCCGTAACAGTAGACGCTGTGTCCCTTCGGAGCAACGATTGTCCCGTACGCGTAATCGTCCAGATATTCCTTCTCTTTCGGATACTCGATCTGGGAGCCGATCTCTTTCAGATCCGCGGAACTCGGGCCGTAGGCCGCGAACGTTGTCGGGATCATGGTCAGCATCATAATCAGGATGCACAGAAACGCAAAAGCGTTTTTCATCCACAAAAGGGGCGTTTTCCTATAAAGCTTTTTCACCGTCATTCCTCCCGTTTCTGTTCAGATACACCTATCATAGCATATTCCGTTACCGTGCGCAATTCATTGCATGTCAAAAAACTCCAGCGTATATTTGTTTGCCGCGCTCCTGTGCGCCGGATTCTGGAATCTGTGATCCGCTTTCTCCACCGGAATAAAGTCAATTACGTTGTTTTCCGCATACTTATGCATTCTTCAGGCCTCATGTTTTTCTGAATCATCGTCAGACTTTGGAGGAAGGCCGGGTGATGATTCCCCATGGCCTTCCTCCGTACTTCGTTTTGATCAGTACCGACTGACCAGTACGCTTGAGGTAACCCAGCCCGTCTGACCGTTCGTGGTTAACACCAGGGAGTATCCGTTTTGCCGCGCCATCACGATTACACAGTCTGTCTCATAAACATAGCCGAAGTAATCGGAGTCGGACTTTGGATCATACCGCAGATAGGCGCAGACGCCATGCTTGGTCTTGACATACTTTGTCTCATAGCTGTCCAGCCAGTTGTACCACTCCGGTTCCGTTACTTCCCGGGTGTTCGAATTTCCCGACGTTCTGCCGGTTCCGCTGCTCGAGGGATAAGAGTCCACCAGGACACTGGACGTCACCCAGCCGGCCACGCCATCCCTTACCTTGACCAGCGAATAGCCGTTCTCTCTTGCCAGGACCGTGACCGCGTCCTTTTCATAGACGTAGTCGTAATAATCCGAATCCGCGGAGGGCTCGTAACGCAGATAGGCGCAGACACCATGCTTGGTCTTGACGTATTTTGTCTCATAGCTGTCCAGCCAGTTGTACCATTCAGGACTCACAATCCTGGAATTGCATCCTCTCAGATCATCTGAACTCGGTCCATATGAGGCAAAACACGTAAGCGGGATTCCCGAAAGGATCAGAACCACACAGAATAAGCTGACGACTCTCTTCATCCGGTTTTTCATTGTTATATCCTCCTGTTTTCTTTTGGATGAGTCCATCATAGCACTACTCTCCCGGTTCCGCCGTCTCATTTGTTATTTTCGCGGGCAGCCTTGCATTCAGGTTTTCGGTGTATGGAGTTCGCGGCATACCGTCACAAAGCTGATTCCCGCCGCGATCGCCAGCGCGACGACCAGGGTCTTATGGCCATAATCGCCGGCGCGTGCCAGATCACCGTTTACGGCACAGTCCATCGCGCGGTAGAGGGAGCCGCCCGGTACCATCGGCACCACCCCGGTCACCACAAACAGGGTCGCGGGGCATTTTCTCAGATGCGCCATCAGCTCCGCGTATGTCACGGCAAAGACGGAAGCGCAGAGGTTTGCCAGGAAAAGTTCCGGAACCAGGGCATAGACCCCGAGATAGATTCCCCATGCGATCATCCCGCCCAGAGCGGCCCAGAAAAGGTGCTTCGTTCGAAGGCCGAACAGGAGTCCGAAACCGAGGGAGCCGATGAACGCCGTCACCAGCTGGATCAGAATCTGTTTCATTGTCTTCCCTCCCTCATATCGTAAGTTCGACGATCAGCATGGCGGTCATGAATCCGCCCGCCAGCGCGGCCGCCCAGATCAGGCTCTCCAGAAGCCGCACCGCGCCGGAAATCGTATTGCCGCCCAGCATGTTCCGGATGGAGTTGGTCATGGCAATCCCCGGAATCAGCAGCATGATGTCACCGATCAGGATCATGTCCATATGCAGCATCGGTACCAGTCTGCAGAGCAGGCCGACCCCGAGTCCGCTCAGAAACGAAATAAACAGATTGGAACCTGTCGTACTGATCTGCGTATGGCCGAGCTGCTTCTGCAGGAAGCAGATCAGCAGCGCAAACGCGGCCGCCGTAAGGCCGTCCCAGATTGTCCCGCCGAAGGACACCGCAAAGCCGCCTGCCGCCAGGATGCTGCCCCAGAGGATCACGCTTTCCGGTTTTTTCCCTTCTGCCACATGTTCCAGCTTTGCCCACAGCTCTGCCACGGGGATCGGCGCCGCGCAGCAGGAGCGGCTCAGGTCATTGAGTTTTTCCAGACGGTAGAAGTCCGTCCCGGCGCTCGAATAAATCCGCCTTGTTTCCGTGATGGCATCCTCATCGTCAAACTCCATGGTCAGGGTGATGATCGACGTGATGGCAAAGGCGTCCACGTGTCTCGCGCCGTAGGCCCTGCCCATACGCATGAGGGTCTCTTCCACCCGGCTGATTTCGGCGCCGCAGTCCAGAAGCAATGCCCCCATATCCAGCAGGCATTCCGCCAGCTCTGTCTGTTTTTCTTTTGTGAGAGTCATGACGCCCTCCGTCCGGTTTTCTTTCCTCCGCCGGAAGGCCACGTTTTCTCTGCGTCTGCGGCCTTCGGCGGCATCTCGGCTCACCGCTTATGATCATCCGTATTCTACCAGATCAAACCGGCAGATGCAATCATGAATACGGCTCCCTGATCCGCTTCCGCCTTGCTCAGGATTTTCACCGGTATTTTGCGGGCTGCCGATTTACAAACAATTAAAAATCGGTTATGATAGGGAGCGGGGGGCAAACCCCGTATCTCGTACGGAAGGATCTGATCATATGCAGACAGCGGCGCTGATTGTCGCGGCGGGAATGAGCTCGCGCATGGGAGACTTCAAACCGATGCTGAACATCGGTTCCATCTCCATCGCCCAGCGCGTGGTGGCCTCTCTGCAGCAGGCCGGCGTGGAAAAGATCGTGATGGTCACCGGATACAACGCCGTGCAGCTGGAGCGGCATCTATCCGGGCTCGGAATCGTCTTTCTCCGGAACGCAAACTTCGAGCATACCCAGATGTTTGAATCCGCCTGCATCGGTCTCTCCTATCTGGAGGACAAGTGCGACCGGCTTCTCTTCACCCCCGTGGACATTCCCCTTTTCACGGCGGCCACGCTGCAGCAGCTTCTGGACAGTGACGCCCCGCTCGCCTGCCCCGTCTGTGACGGGAAGCGCGGGCATCCGATTCTGATTGCCTCTTCCCTCATCGG
>JAGAHV010000225.1:0-3264 GCA_017626895.1 Clostridia bacterium
TATAGTCCCAGATCTTGAATTTTTTAAATAACTCATTCGTCCTGATATGATCAAACTGAAATCTGTCGCCGAATTGTCTCAGCAGCCTCATTTCCATGAACAGCACTTCATCAATCATTCAGAGCACCTCCATAGGTTCAGCCTCAGAACAGTTTGTGCTGCTTCTTTCACGGCCGTCCTCAAAACAGTGTATCCATTTTCTGGGATTAAGATTCATTCAAACCAAATAGGACTTCTCCATCAAGTTTAACCTGAGAATAGCAGACTCGACCTGAAAAGTCAAATTCGATCACCTGAATAGGATAAAACAGGTTATGCCAGCAAAACAGGGAAAAATGTGCCCATGAATGCATCGTCAACAGAATTGTTTTCGTGCCCTCTTTCCGGGCAGCAGCGTGGAAAGAGGGCACTGCTGGTTTATTCGTCTTTCAGGAACTTCACCGAATAATCTGTCAGATCAAGTACACAGCCCTCACCGTTTTTGAGCTGCCAGTCAAAATACGGACGGTGAGGCTGCGCAAATGCATCCAGGATGGACATGATTGTCCCGCCGTGAACAATCAGGGCGGAGGAATGTGCCTTGAGTTCGGGAAGCAGGTCTGAAAACGCGCGGACACAGCGTGTACGGAATTCAGCCTGGGATTCACCGCCCGGGAAGGGACAGGTTCCGCCTGAATCGATGTATGTCTGATAAGCAGGCAGCCCATTCAGTTCCGCGTAGTTTTTCCCTTCAAAGAGGCCAAAACTGCACTCACGAAAATCGGGAACGATGCGGGGCCGGATAGTTGGATAAAGGATTTCTGCTGTCATGCGGCACCTGAGCATCGGACTGACATAGACCCTTGCAACAGGGGGAACGCGCAAAAGGCGGAGGCGGCGGATGCCCTCTTCGCAGAGAGGTTCATCCGTTCCCGCACCGATATATCGCCTTTCCAGGTTGCCCTGAGTCAGGCCGTGCCGGATCAGAAGAACGTTCATTTGATTCGCTGCCCGATTCCACAGATGACGCGGGTGACCTGATCGGACTGACCGGCAATCCGGCACAGGGCCCGTCCGGTCATCTGGCGCCATTCCCGTTCCAGCGGGTCCATGGGGACGATTCCGCAGCCGATCTCATCGCTTATGATGACCGCGTCCGGATGCTGCCGGCAGAAATCCTCCAGAAATGCGGACAGATCTTGCCTGTTTTCCACCAGTCGGCGAATTCGGAGATGGAAATCGGGAATGAGTTCAGCTCCCGGATTTTTGTTGCGTGCCATTTCGAGCTGTCCCTGGCCCGTTCCGCCGATATACAGTTTCATATGATTTTCCCTCCCAGTATCAGTGCAGCCGCAGCAATGAGTTCGGCCAGCTGCAGAAAAAAGCCGGCCAGATCGCCGGTGACCCCGCCAAAAACGGTGAGCGCCATGTGACGGTAATAGAGGATGAAAAGCAGAAGGGCGAGCGCCAGGAGTGCCGCCCTTATGCCGGAGAGCCAGATGAGTGCGGAAAAGCAGAGGACCAGGTAAAGAACCGTCGAAAACCGGAGCGCCCGGATGGCGGTCGTATTGACCAGTGAGGACAGCATTCCGTCATTCCGTGCCTGAGGCAGAAAGACGGAAAGACAGGCGCTGAGCGCCCGGGAAAGGACGAAGATGAATGCCAGAGAAAATGCGTCCTGCATGGTGCACTCCGAAAACAGGCCGGCCATCACCAGAAGGTAAAGGACACAGCCCAGCACAGCGAAGGAGCCGACGTGGCTGTCCTTGAGAATCTGCAGGCGCTTTTCCCGGGGTTGCCAGGAGGAAATGGCATCACAGGTATCCATGAAACCATCCATGTGGATCCCGCCGGTCAGAAGAAGCGGCAGGGCTGCGGTTATGGCACCCTTGAGCAGCGGACCGATGGAATACCGGGTGCACAGCGCGATCCAGCCAACGAGGACAAGCCCGATGGGGACCCCGACAAGCGGGAAGAAACAGAACGTCAGGCGGCGATTGTCATCGGTCCACTCGGTCCTGGGCATGGGAATCCGGGAATAGGTGGAAAAGGCGATGATCAGGGATGAAAGCAGTTTTGACATGGTTTTCCTTTCCGGAAACGGATTTCAAAGTGGGAAGGGGAGTGTGCCCCGGAGGAGGACCGGGATGCCGCAGATGACCTCAATGGTACAGTCGCAGGCAGCGGCCAGGGAACGGTTTAGCTGCGCCAGACGCGCAATGTATGTCTGCGTGAGGGAATCGTAGCGGATGCCGTCCGAGAAAACCTCACCGGTGACCATGCACAGATGACAGCATTGCCTGGACAGGTTCCTGAGATCCCTCAGCACATTGTCCGGCTCGCCGCCCTCGAACATTTCATTGGCCAGCAGGTTGGGGAGATCCTCCAGCAGGACAGCAGCATTCCGGGGAATGGGCGCGGAGGAAAGGGCTTTTGGACATTCAAGGGTTCGGAAACAGCGCTCTCCGCGCATCTGCCGATGCCGCTCTACGCGAAGCTCGGATTCCCGGTCACGGCAGAGCATGGTGGCCAGGTAGATTTTTTCGGTGGGGCAGAGGGTATGGATGATTTTCTCGGCGAGAGCGGATTTGCCGCTTCCGCTGCCGCCGGTAATCAGGATGGTCATGCCTGTCCTCCCAGAGGCCGGTATGCCTCCATGTCAAGTGCATCAAAGGTATGGCTGCTCTGGTAGACCTCATGAACCATGTCCAGGAGGGGAAACAGCATGACGGCACCGGTTCCCTCGCCCAGGGCCATCCGGGCATCCAGCACCGGCGAAAGATTCAGCGCCTCCAGGAGAACCCGTGAGGAGGGTTCTTTCCCCGCATGAGAGGCGATGAGAAACGCCCCGGCTGCCGGACAGATCCGCACGGCAATCAGGGCTGCAACGCAGGAGATGACGCCGTCAAGGATAATGGGAATGCCGGCCTCTGCCGCGCCCAGACAGGCACCGGCCATGCCGGCAATTTCAAACCCGCCCAGGGCGGAAAGCACAGAAACCGGGTCTGACACGTCCGGATGATTCACCTCGATGCCTCGCCGGATGACCTGAATCTTTCGTGCAAGCCCTTCATCCGACAGGCCGGAGCCACGGCCGGTGACCGTTTCCGGAGACAGATGTAAAAGGGCGGCGGTCAGGGCGGTGGAGCTGGTGGTGTTCCCGATGCCCATTTCCCCCAGGGCCGGAAGACGAAAACCTCTGCCGGCCAGATCACGGACAGCCCGGATGCCGGAATCAATGGCCTGCACGGCCTGTTCGCGGGACATGGCAGGGCCCTGTGTAAA
>JAGAHV010000226.1:0-3798 GCA_017626895.1 Clostridia bacterium
CACCGGAGGCTGAGCTGCCCGGTTCCACCAATGCACTGGGCCGGAAAATGATCTCCTACCGTCTCCCCGCCTCCATTCATGAATTTACCCTGCGCCCCGGCACAATGACTGCGGCCTTTCTGCAGGAATCCGCCTCCCGGTACATTGGCTGCCTCACTGGCCTTCTCTGCCGGAAAATCCTCCAGGGCAGCATTTTCCCATCCATTGCCCTGGAAGGAACAGACCGGTCCGTCACGGTCACGGCGCAGGTTCAGCTGCTCCAGGGTCTTCCGGAAGCGGACCTGTCCGCCTGGCCTCTTGAGGCCGTCCTTGAGCTGACCGACAGCCGCAGCGGACAGGTGACGGAAAAGCGTCTTCCCGTTCAGCCGGATGAGGCAGGACACTTTTCCTTTGCCGCAGAACTGACTGAAAAAGACCTGTTGCCCGAAACTGACCAGCTCACGGCCCGGCTGTCATTCTGCCTCCCCGGAAAACAGTTTCCCCTGAGCGAACAGACCCTTTCCCTGCCTGTTCCGGCACAGTCCGAAGAGGGCATCCTGTCCCTTGAGGGAAACTGGTCCTTTAACTATACGGGGATGACACAGCTGCCCATGGAACAGATTCAGCCGGACCTGTTCCGCTCCTGGAGCGTTGTGCAGCCCGGCATCGGAAACTGGACAGAGGGATACGGAAACATTTCCGCTGAAAATGTCCGTGCCGATGCGCAGTCGGACAATTTTGACTTCTTCATTACCGGCAACGCGTACTATGCCCGCACCTTCGACCTGCCGGCCTCCCTGGCCGCGGATTCGTTTGTATTGTCCATCGGCTATGTGGATGACCGGTGCGAGGTCTGGCTGAACGGTGTCCGAGTCGGGGAAACCGGAATGCAGGAGGGCCGCTCAAACGGACAGAGTACCTGGGCCGATTACTCCGCTTTCCCGGTCGATTCCGCCCTTCTTCGCCAGGCAGACAATACCCTTGTCGTCCGCTGCTTCAACGATCTCCCCTTCGGTGCCGGCGGCTGGTACGGCGGTCCGGTTGCCCTGTACACGGCAGAGGCGTTCGCAAAAGCGCATGAATTGGAAACGGATCCGCGCTTCTTTGAAATCACCTTTCCTTCCCAAAACGCCGCCCAGGGTTCCGGCATGTCCGAAACCGAGGTTCCCTGCCTGATCTATCTGCCGCCGTCCTATTTCAGTGAGCGCCGGCATTATCCCACGGTCTATCTGCTCCATCAGTTCAATTCGGACCACACCTCGTACCGCCAGGACCACGTGAAGGAAATGCTGGATTCAGGCATCGCCTCCGGTACACTGGATGAGATGATTGTCATCATCCCGAAATCCCATCCCAACAGCTGGTGGCGGGATCAGTGGGAAAAGATGGTGACAGAGGAGCTCATCCCCTATATCGACAGGCTCTACCGGACCATTCAGGACAGCAGATGGCGCCTGACCGCCGGCTGTTCCATGGGCGGACAGGGAGCGTTCGGCATCGCCCTCCGTCATCCGGACCTTTTCACCGGTGCCGTGTCCTTCTTCGGTGCGTTCAGTTATGGCGGGGATGCCAATCCGAATCTCATTGCCAACCGTGAAAGCGCCGACTATCTGAACAGTTTCACCCTTGCCTTCATCTGCGGAAACCAGGACGATTATGGCTTTGGCATGCCCGCTCTGGACCTCCATCACCTGCTCAGCACCAAACAGGTCCCCCATCTGTTTTTCATCGAGAACGGCGGACACAACAGTCAGTTCTATACCCCGTATTTCGTGGATACCCTGGCCTATGTCCGGCAAAACATGGACAGGTCTGACCTTGTCCGGGAGGACTGGTTTAAAGCCGGCATCTCCGGCAAAGACCCTGCCCTCCTCCTGGATGTCTCAAAAGAGGCCTCCGTCCTCCTTCGCCGCATTCCCGACTCGTCCTATACCCGGGATCCCAATCCCCCGCTTCTCTGCACGGTCAATCTCATCGAGCACGGCGGCGAGGGGGAATCCTGTCTCCTTTCCATTCCGGATGTCCGGCTCATCCCGGGCGAAACCACCACGGTGCCTCTGCCGGATTCCCTTGCCGGAAAGGATCCGGATACGGTTTCCGCCGAGATCGCCCTGTTTGATCTCCTTCTGCATCCCTCACAGATTTCCGAATGAAAGACAACTTTATGCAAAGTACGCACAACACGTTCCGGACGCTTCTGCGTCTGGCCTGGCCGGTCATGGTGGAGGAGGCGCTGACCACCATCGTCCAGTACATTGATGCCGCCATGGTCGGCCGTCTCGGTGCCTTTGCCTCCGCTGCCGTGGGCCTGACCAGTACCGTCACCTGGCTGGTCAACGCCCCGCTCTGGGCACTGGGAACCGGTGTTCTGGCCATCCTCTCAAGGGAATACGGTGCCGGGAATCTCGAACAGGCCCGGCGCGCTTCCGTTCAATCCATCTGGCTGTCCGTTTTGTTCGGTCTCATCCTGACCGTTCTTACCCTGGTGATCAGCCCGGTTCTGCCGGCGTGGATGGGAGCAGATCCGGCCATCCATGCCCCGGCCTCCGCTTATTTCAGCATCATCTGTCTGCCCCTCATCGCCCGCTCCCTGATCATCGTCCTGGGCAGCACCCTGCGGGCGGTCCGGGACACGAAAACCCCCATGCGGGTTTCCCTTCTGATCAACCTCATCAACATCGTGCTCAATGCCCTGCTGATCTTCCCCGACCGGACCCTGTCCTTCTTCGGCCTGGTTCTGCCGCTCCCCGGTATGGGCCTCGGCGTCACGGGCGCGGCCATCGCCACCAACCTGAGCTATCTGGTCGGCGGCTGCCTGATGCTGGCCGCCCTGTGGCGCAATCCCCTCACCTGCCCCTCCGGAAAATCCCTCCGGCCGGACCCGGGAATCATCCGGCAGTGTCTGCGGATTACCCTCCCGGCAGCCCTGACCCGGATCATTTCCTGTCTTGGCCATGTGGTCTTTTCCGCCCAGGTCACCCGCCTGGGCACCCAGGCACTGGCCGCCCATTCCTTGGCGCTGACCGCGGAGGAAGGGTTCTATATCCCCGGTTACGGTCTTCAGGCGGCGGTTTCCACCCTCAGCGGCAATGCAGCCGGCTCCCGGGACATGGATGCGCTGAGGCGCACCTGCCGGGCCGGTCTCACGCTGAGCATCGGGATCATGTGCCTGACCGGATTCACGCTGTTCCTCATTCCCGTTCCGATGATGCGGCTGTTTACCGCCGATCCCGGCGTGATCGCCGACGGCGCATCCGTTCTGCGGATCGTCGCCTTCTCCGAACCCTTTTTCGGTGCCGCCATCATTCTGGAAGGCGTGTTTGACGGCATCGGCGATACAAAGACGCCGCTCCTGTATTCCCTCATTTCCATGTGGGCGGTCCGCATCGCTCTGACGCAGGTATGTCTCAGCGTTTTTCATCTGTATCTGAACGCGGTCTGGCTCTGCATGGTTCTGGGGAACATCACCTATCTGCTGCTCCTGTCCCTGGCCTATGCCCGCGGCCGCTGGCGAAGGTTTGTCACCGGCTGAGCAGCGCCCGGCCGAAAAAACCGAGTCACCCGTACATGCTTCATATAAAACCTGAACCTCAGGAGCGGCCCTGTCGCGCAGCGACAGTAAGTCAAATCCAGGCCTCCTATAATGCTGCTCTGGCATATGACAACTGTGAGGCCTGCAAAGGAGGACATCCAACCATGAATCTGAACGTTCGTTTTGCCGGTGAGCAGGATATTCCTGCCATCATGGAACTGCTCCGGCAGGTCAACCGCGTACACCAGGAAGGCCGCCCGGATCTTTTCCGGCTGGCCACCAAATAC
>JAGAHV010000227.1:0-1733 GCA_017626895.1 Clostridia bacterium
ACGTGGGAGACCAGTGTGGTATTCCCGTCAGCCCGGGCAGCCTGTTCCATTCCCTGCAGGTAGGATTTATTCAGCCGCCTTGAAGAAAGGGCATGCATGCCGGTGATGGTAAAAATCTCGTCGCCAAAGAATTCCCGGCACGTGACCCAGTTTTTATACCTGGAAATGCGGCATGTTTTCATGTATCCGTCACCGGAAGACAGATGGTGATACTCTGCAATCAATTCAAGCTTTCCAAAGAACGGACGCAATGCCGGCATGATTGCGCTTCTCAGCTTACCCTGTCCTGTTTTCCCGGGAACGTTGAAAGCCATCTCAATCCGTCGGATGACATACAGAGCAATACTGTCATAAGTGCTGTCCGGGATGGATCCGCTTAAAATGTCTTTTTTAAGGGTCTCAGTATTTATCCCGAAAGGATTATTGTCATCTTTCAGGTTTGGATAGACCCAGCGCTGGCAGATATCCGATGCCCGCCACCCGCATACATAGTGGCAGGCAAGGAAAAGCCACGTCTCTGCATAAATGGCGGTTTCCACAGCTTTTGCCGTTAATCCATGGTCTGTATCATAGGATTCATTAAACAGAACCTTTGCGAGCCTGATAAAGTCTGCATATGGGTATGCCGCAACGGACGCTTCTTCTGCCTTCTTCAGCTCAACGACATGGTAGGTAACTTCTTCATGCGCTGCGGTATAGTTAAAAAAGTTCACCAGCAGTTCCCTGGCCTTCCTCGTTCCGGCCGATTCAATGGCTCCGAGAAGATCTTCATCGGTTGCCGTCCTGATATCCGGCATTTCGCATACGATCTGAAGGAATTCTGTCAACGAAGGTGTATAGAGGTTTTCTTCATCTTTGATGGAAGCTATAAACCGCTGTATATTTTCCTGAACAAATCCTCCGTTTTTTGGGGCGAAAATGATCCGTTCAGCCTTTTCCTGCTCCGATAAACCAAAGTCATCAAAGAATGGCCTGCTCTTGTAATCCAGGAATGAAAGGTCTGTTCTGGGAATAAAGAATTCATTTTTACCAGAAACACTTAACATCAGCTGCCCCGGTTCAACAACCGGAACACCGAAGTAGTCATTGAGTTCGAGATAGTCGATGTATTTTGCCCGGTTACGTGCCAGGCTTGAGTCAAATCTGTCCCCATCCTGCCAGGAAAGGTATTCCCGCAAGCTGATATACTGTTCCTTCTGTCTTTGAAGTTCATCCAGTACGCTTTGAGGAATCCATCCATTTGTACAGTTTATTTTCCCTGCGCTGATCTGGCTCCTGAGCCTCTTTGCCGGTATACCCAGGTATTTTGATGCAGTATTGACTGCCATACCATCAGCGGGCTTGCGCTTCCCCATCAGGGCACCTCCTTACCGATTGCTTCCAGGATCTGTTCCTGAAAGGTATAGGAGGTTTCCCTGAATAAGCGGATCATGTCTGCATTCTCATGGATGTAGTCATTCATGGATTCCTGGCTGGAATCACCGCGCCATCTCATGATCTCGCCGCTGGTCAGCCCCGCTTTGGTGAGAAGGTACATGGTGAACCAGTGCCGGAACATATGGGCACCCGGATACTCGACCTCATATGCATCAATAAAGGCGGCATTCTCCGCAAAAGTACCCTGCTGCTCGCAGGTGCTGCGCAGTGCAGGCAGAAATCTTTGATAAAAGAGGGATTTCACCCTTTCCGTATAGGTTTTTACTGTCATGGGAGATCCCTGGCGGTTCACAAAC
>JAGAHV010000228.1:0-3793 GCA_017626895.1 Clostridia bacterium
CCGCGAACGGAAATGGCGGAGCAGGTCATCGACATGCTCTGCCGGCACGCAGAAGACCTTTCCCTGCCGCCCGAGCATTGCCTGGCCGCACCCCAGCTGATTCTGCGCAGCAGCACCGGTCCCGTCTGATCCGCCCGGGAGACCCTGTCCCCCTCCATGCCGGCCCTGCCGGATCCGCTTTCCAGGGCCCCGGCTTTGCCAGACTGCACCATGATCCCCTGTTTTCATCCGGCATAACAGGACAACCTGTTAAAACATATTCCTGAAAAAGGAAAAGGAGGTACATCGCATGAAAAAACTCGCATCGCTTTTCGTCGTCCTTACCCTGTTCACTGCTTTGCTGATTCCCGTCTTTGCGCTGGCAGAAACCGAGGTTCAGAAAGCTATCTCCGAGGCCGCTTCCATGAGCTGGGATGATCTGCTCGCCAAGGCCCAGGCCGAAATCGGTAGCAACGAGCTTCACATCTACGGCACCACCTCCCGTGTCAACGAGGAAACCTTTACCGAAAAGACCGGGATCAAGATCGTGGCCAGCAACCCCAACGACAGCCAGATCTATGAACTGCTGGAAAACGAAACCGGCAAGGGCATCTACGGTCCCGACGTCGTACTGACCCAGGACAGCTTCATGCTCATTAACAACGCCATTGCCAGCGGCTGGCTTGAAAACTATGTGCCGGATGCAGTCAAGGCTGACATTCTGGAATCCGACCAGAATCCGCTGGTCTGCGCCTACTTCACCCGCCTCTTCTTCTACAACAACGGCGGCCAGAAGGATATGAAGCGCTTTACCAACGTCTGGCAGTTCACCGAGCCGGAATTCAAGGGACTCGAGTTCAAGAACCCGATGGACGAGAAGACCAGCATGAATTTCCTGATCTCCCTGACCAGCGAAAAGTGGCAGCAGAAACTGACGGAGGCTTACAAGAGCTATTACGGCAAGGATTATGCCCCCTCCGGCGATTTTGCCAACATCTCGTATGAGTGGATCTACAAGTTCCTGATGAACTGCACCTTTATCTCCAAGGACAGCACCATTGCCGCTGACATCGCCGGCGGTGCCCCGGGCTCTGCAGGCCTGTTCGTCTTCTCCAAGCTGCGCTCCGTGGATGCCACCAACATCTCCATCTGCGCCAAGGATGACATTGAAGGGTTTGCCGGCCTGCTCTATCCCATCTACATCATGGTCGCCTCCAACGCCAAATACCCCTATGCCGCCTGCCTGTACATCAATTACCTGATGTCTGAGGAAGGGTATCAGAACGTGTTCGGCAAGGATATGGGTTCCTATTCGGCCAACAGCTCCGTGGGCATCAGCGAAAATGCCAGGAGCTTCGGCGATGAGCCCCTGTCCTACTGGCAGAATTGCGCGGTCATCGAGGATTCGGCCCATATCCAGTCGGTTTACGCCCTGGCCTATACGCAGATTGCCCAGTGGTGTGCCAGCAAGTAACTCAGTACGGAATGCGGAGAGCAGGTGAGTCTTTGCTCTCCGCATTTTCACCTGTGATGAAAAGGTGATCTAGCATGGAAAAGAACAAAAACGACGGGCAGAAAAAAACCGGCCATTTTCTGTACCGGCTCAAAAGCTATTTCTCTGTTCAGGCCAACGTATTGATCGTGTTTTTCGCTGTCCTGCTGCTTGTCCTGACGATCTATCCCATGTACTCGGTCCTCCATCAGGCCCTGACCGTTGGGAAAATGGATTCCATGATGTACAATTCCCTCTTCGGTCTCAAGCTGAAGCCGGGAGATCTGTCGCTGCTCAATTTCAGGATGCTGCTGGGCAATGCCTATACCGCCGAATACAGCGCCTCCTATTTCTGGAATCCCCTCTTTAACAGCCTCTGCATGTCCGCCCTTGCCTCCGTTATTGCCATTTTGCTAGGCGGAACCGTGGCCTTTCTGATTACCCGGACGGACATCTACTGCAAGCCGTTCTTCTCCTCTGTCTTTATCTTTCCCTACATCATGCCCTCCTGGACCCTGGCCCTTGTCTGGAAAAACGTCTTTGCCAACTCCGGCGTGGGAACGGGCGTCGTCGGAATGCTGGAAAGCCTGACCGGCATCTGCGTTCCCCCCTGGTTCGTCTACGGCATTTTTCCCTGCTCCATCGTCATGGGCATCCACTATGCGCCGTTTGCCTACATTCTCATCGGCGGAACCCTGCGCAACATGGATGCCAACCTGGAGGAGGCGGCCACCATTCTGCAGGCAGACCGGCTGAGGATTCTGCTGAAAATCACCCTTCCCATCGTCATGCCTGCCCTGTTTTCCACCGTCCTGCTGGTCTTCTCCAGCACCATGGCCTCCTATGCCGTCCCGGTATTTGTGGGCTCACCCGGCAACTTTTTCGTCCTCTCCACCCGGCTCAACTCGCTGTACAATTCCACCTATTCCGGGCAGGCCTTTGTCATGACCATCGTCCTGATCCTGTTCGGCGTCCTTCTGCTGGGCATTAATCAGCGGTTTACCGGGAAACGCAAATCCTTTACCACCGTTACCGGAAAATCCGGCCAGGTGTCCTACATCCATATGGGAAAAGCCAACCTCATCGTTACCGTCTTTCTGGTCATCCTGCTTTTCCTGATTTCCGTTTTCCCCATCATCTCCTTTGCGCTCGAGTCCCTTTGCGAAACCCAAGGCGATTATTCCCACCTAACCCTGCGGTACTGGCTCAGCCGGGAGAATATCGGCGGGTATGCGGTCAATGTCGGCAACGGCATTCTCTTCAACAAAAGCATCTGGTCTGCCCTTGGCGGCAGCTTCCGGCTTTCGCTGATCGTTTCCCTGATTGTGGGCACCTGCGGCGTTCTGATCGGCTACGCCGTCGCCCGGAAGCGCGGCACCAAACTGGCCTCCCTGGTTTCCGGTCTGGCCTTCTTCCCCTATCTGGTCCCCTCCATGGCCTTTGGTGCCATCTTCCTGGCCGTCGCCTCCAGGCTGACTTTCCTGCGGGGAACCCTGCTACTCCTGATCATCGTGGGCTCCATCAAGTATCTCCCCTTTGCCAGCCGCAGCGGAACCAACTCCATGATGCAGCTCTCCGGGGAAATCGAGGAGGCCGCCATGATCGTCGGCGCCAGCTGGCCCCGGCGGATGCTCCGGATTCTGTTCCCCATTCAGAAATCCTCGTTTATCAGCGGCTATCTGCTGCCCTTTGTCTCCTGTATGCGTGAATTGTCCCTGTTCATCCTGCTGACCACCAGCGGAACCCTCATTACAACGCTGCTCTCGTATTTTGACGAAAAGGCCGTCTCCCAGATGTCCAACGGCATCAACCTGCTGATCGTCATCATTGTCCTGCTTGTCAATTTTACCATCAACAAACTGACCGGCGCATCCATCGACAAAGGTGTAGGAGGAAACTGATATGCCCAGAATCACATTGACCAATGTCACCAAACAATGGGGAAAATTCACCGCCGTCAACAATCTGAGCCTTGACATTGAAGACGGTTCCTTCATCACCCTGCTGGGATCATCCGGCTGCGGGAAAACCACGACGCTGCGCATGATTGCCGGCCTTGAAACCCCCACCCGGGGCGAAATCCGGTTTGATGACAAGATCATGTTCAGCAGTGAGAAGAATATCAATGTTCCCGCCGCCAGGCGCGAGGTCGGTTTTCTTTTCCAGAATTACGCGCTTTGGCCCCACATGACTGTTGTCCAGAATATCGCTTTCGGTCTTGAAACCCTGAAATGGAAGAAAATCGACATCCAGGCACGGGTGGATGAAATGCTCGGAATCATGAAAATCGAGCCGTTTGCCAAACGCTATCCGGCAGAGCTC
>JAGAHV010000229.1:0-26541 GCA_017626895.1 Clostridia bacterium
TGAAGAGGATGAACTGCACTGGGATCAGATGCGTCTCGCTGAATCGGTCATGTCCATTGGAAACGGCCATATGGGCATGAGAGGCAGTTTTGAGGAAGAGTATTCCGGTGATCATCTTGAGGGCTATTATCTGGCCGGTGTGTTTGTACCGGAGGAAAAAGATGGGACAGTTGAAGCCGGCGCTCCTGCCTGCGGCGCAAAAGCCGTCAGTACCATGAATACCATCTCCCTTCGGATCCGGATTGACAAGGAAGAGATTGACCTGTCAGAGGACACGGTTCAGCTGTTCAGCCGGAAACTGGATATGCACAGGGGATTGCTGATGCGTGAATTTATCATTTCACGTGAGGAGGGAGATGTGCATGTCTGTTTTGAGCGCTTTGTTTCGGCGGCCCGTCCGGAACTGCTGGCGGTCCGGTGCCGGATATATGCAGATTATCCCTGCCGGATTTCCCTTTTCCCGGCAGTAACGGTGGATATGCAGGATGAGGATTCTATTCTGAACGATTCCCTCTGGGAATGCATGGGTGCGGATGAGGAGGATGACATTGCGCACCTGACCGCGGTTACCCGGGAAAATGCTTTTGGCATTCCAAGGTACACCGTCAGTGCGGCAATGGGTGTGATTCCCGTCGGTGAGGTCGACAAGGACCGGATTGAAACGGATGAAAACGAAATTGTCCGGCGTCTCACCTTTGATTCCGTTCCCGGCGACGTTGTGGGCTGTGACAAGTTTGTCTGTGTGGCCACCAGCCGCGATCACAGCGAGGGTGAAATTCTGAACAGTGCCAGGACGGGCGCTGCGGCTGCGCTCAATGAAGGATACGATAACCTTCTTCAGGAGCATGAACGGGAATGGGCCAGGCGATGGGAGAAGGCAGATGTGGTCATTGAAGGGGATGAACGAGCCCAGCAGGCCGTCCGGTTCAGCCTTTTTCAGCTGTTTTCCGCCTATTACGGTGAGGATGAAACGGTGAATATCGGACCGGGCGGGGTGACGGGAAACGGGTTTGGCGGAGCCAGCTGGGAGTCGGAGGCATACATGATGCCGATCTACCTGGCAACGGTCGGCCAGTTCACGGCACAGAATCTGCTCAGATATCGCTGGCTTCAGCTGGATTTGGCCAGGCAGAACGCAGAAAAGCTGGGACTGCCGGGGGCACTTTTCCCGGTGTTTACCTTTGATGGCCGGGAATGCCATGATGATTTAAAAAGCATCTGTGAGGACATCCACAGGAACAATGTGATTGCCCTTGCAATTGACCGGTATACCGAGTATACCGGTGACCGGACGTATCTGGAGACAGAGGGCATTGATGTGCTGACCGCCATTGCCCGGTTCTGGATGGGTCGTGTGCACTATTCGGAACGCAGAAATCAGTACATGATTCATGGCGTCACCGGTCCGGATGCCTACGAGAGCAATGTGAACAACAACTGGTATACCAACCGGATGACGGCGTGGGAGCTTGAATACACGGCAGATGAACTTGAGAAGGTTTCCGGGGAAAAGCGCTCTGAGCTTGGGGTAACGCCGGAGGAAATTGCCCGGATGCGCGAGATCAGTGCAGGACTGTGCCTCCCCTGTGATCCGGTGCTGGGGATCTTTGAGCAGCATGACACCTTCCTTGACAAGGAACGGATGACGGTGGATCAGCTGAATTTCGAGGATCGGCCGATTGGCCTCAAGTGGAGCCGGGACCGGATTTACCGTTCCTGTTTCCTCCAGCAGGCAGATACCCTTCTTGGCATGTACTTCCTTGAGCATCTGTTTGACACGGAACAGATTCGCAGAAACTTTGATTTCTATGAACCCATGACGGTGCATGAATCCCCCGTGTCTGCCTGTGTGCACAGCATTCTGGCCTCCCGTCTGGGAGAGAATGAACGTGCAAAGGAATTCTTTGACCGGGTCGTGCGCCTGGACCTTGACAACGTTGACGGGGATTCCATGGAGGGGCTGCATCTGTCCAGTATGGCCGGGTGCTGGCTGTCCATTGTGCAGGGATTCGCCGGGATGCGGACCCAGGGACAGCTTTCGTTTGCGCCGCAGCTGCCGGAGGGGTGGACGGCCTATTCATTCCGGATTGTCTACCGGGGAAGAAGGCTTGAAATTCACCGGGACCGGGACAGAGCATGGGTGGTTCGGCTCTCCGGGGAACCGCTTGAAATCCTGCTTTTCGGTGAAAAAGTACTGATTTAGAACATGTTTTCTTTATAGGTTTTTCCCGTATTTTTTCGGATTTGTTTTCACTTTTCTCCCTTTATGATAGAATTCATAATACATTTATAAAGTATAAGTGTGAGCAGCCTGATTCCAGGTGAGAAGGGAGGGATCGCAGGTGAGAACATTTGAAACGGGGAAAACGGCAGTTGAAGTGATTGCCTGGCCGAAAAACCGAAGATGGGACGCACGTTACCAGACAACAAGCAGTATCGAGAGAGGAATCTGTAAGATTGTGCTCTCCAACGAGGTGTTCCATGACCCGGTGAAGGCCAATACGGCATATCGCCGGTTTGCCAGACGGATGAGCAAGGAAGGACTGAACCCGCCAAGCATTGAATTCCGGAATATGGTCAGCAATGCCTCCAAGAATATTTTCTGCATTCTGACTGCCAAAGAATCCGTCTTCAATTCGTCCTGTGAAATAGGACAGATGTATCTGATCGAGTCGGGAAAAGAACAGAGCAGGCGGGTCTGTGCGATCCTGACGGGAAAGAACACCGCAACGGAGGTTGAAACCATTTGAATATGCCAAACAGCGCATGTTCATTTCCAGATGCTTTTTTGAAACAGATGAAAAGTCTGCTGGGCGAAGCAGACTTTTCTCTTTATCTGGAAGCGATGAACATGCCGGCGAAAAAAGGCCTGCGAATGAATCCGCTGAAAAGGCCCACCGTCCTCGGGGGGCATGGGGAGACAGAACGCCTCTGGCTGGCATCCGGCCTTGCAGACAGGACAGGCACTGACCTGAAAAGAAGCGAAGTGCTTGACCGGCTCCGCCCGATCCCCTGGGCATCCGGCTATACGTTTGAGGACCCGCTGCGCCCCGGACAGAATCCCCTTCATGAGGCAGGGGTTTATTACATTCAGGAACCCAGTGCCATGAGTGCGGCAACCCTGCTGGGGGCTCTGCCGGGGGAACGCGTCCTGGATCTGTGCGCGGCACCCGGCGGGAAAAGTACCCAGATCGCCGGCGGCATGCAGGGACAGGGCGTGCTGGTCAGCAATGAACCGAACCGGTCGAGGGCGAAAATTCTTTCCTCCAATATGGAAAGGCTTGGGGTTCGCAACAGCGTGGTGGTCAGTGAAACACCGGAACGTCTGAGGGAACGCTTTCCCGCTTTTTTTGACCGGATTCTGGTGGATGCGCCCTGTTCAGGGGAGGGAATGTTCCGGAAGGATCCGGAAACCAGAACACAGTGGCATGAAAACAGCCCTGCACAGTGCGCCCAGCGGCAGCAAAATATCCTCCGGGCGGCAGCCGGAATGCTGAGACCGGGCGGTACCCTGGTTTATTCCACCTGTACCTTTAACCGGACGGAAAACGAAGAGGTCATTGACCATTTTCTGGAGGAACATCCCGCTTTTTCTCTCGTGCCTTTTCAGCTGCCGGGTCTGCCGCGGACGGATACGGGGATGCAGCACCTGTTTCCGCATGAAATGGACGGAGAGGGACATTTTCTTGCGCTTCTGCACCTTGGGGAGGATGCGCCGACGGAGAAAGACCATCATCAGTCCCAAAAGGGGAGCAGGGTTCGCCAAAAAAGCGAAGTGCCTGCGCTTCCGGAAGTGTTCCGTCCGGACTGTTTTGCGCCTGAGCGGCTCCATTCAGATGGCCGGATCCTGTGGATGCTGCCGGACAGGATTACGCCCGAAATGTTTGCCGGCCTTTGCTGCATGAGAACCGGACTGGCCCTGTGTCATCTGCAGGGGCGGATGTTTGAGCCGGATCATGCTGCCGGAATGGCGCTTTTGGCCGGTGAAACGACCTCCGCAGTGGAACTGACATGGGAGAACATGGAACGGTATCAGGCCGGTGAAACGCTTCCGGTTGAGGCCAAAAAGGACTATGTGCTCCTGCAGTATGAGGGGATTTCTCTTGGGTGGGGCAAATATTCGGATGGGATGATCAAGAACCATTATCCGAAGGGCCTGCGCCGGAGAACGGGAAGTGCGCGTGAATAAAAAAAGAAAGCCGTGAGGCTTTCTTTTTAGGTAACGATTTATTCAATGCCGATTTTGCTTTCGATTCTTGAAATACGGGATTCAAGATCCCTTTCTGCCGCATCGGATAATACGGGATGCCGGTTATTTGTTCTGGCCAGTAAATAATCGACAGAAACCTCCAGTGTGTCAGCTAAAAGACAAAGTGTTTCAAGACTGGGTTGACGTAAACCACGTTCGTATAGCCCGATGGTATTCAAACTCTTGCCGATAATGTCGGCCAGAGCCTGCTGGCTCATATGTTTGACGGTACGCGCTTCTTTCAGGCGTTCCCCAAACTTCACCATTATAACACCCCCTCCAGTGGCTGCTCCCCTCAGCACTCGTTTTCTGCCTCTAGTATACGGTTAGAAAAAATTCCGTCTACTGACAAAAATGATGTATTTTCCGTAAAAAATCATTTTTGAGAAAAATCGTGGATTGCAATTGGAAAAAACCGTGCACTTTTCTGAGAGAGGGAGTAATGAAGCTGATGCAGTGATGAAAAAGGGCCCGGCTGTGGGAGGCTGGAAGGAACAATGACTGAAACGGGAAACGAATGATGAGTGGTGGATGTTTCCGGAAAACTGTGATATGATGCGAAAAACAGATAAATCACACAGAAACCGGAAGCGAATTTACCGGGATCGGAGGGACCAGACAGATGGGGAAAAAAGAGGAAAACAGGACATTTCGTGTGCTGTATCT
This sequence comes from Clostridia bacterium, assembly GCA_017626895.1. Taxonomy (GTDB): domain Bacteria; phylum Bacillota; class Clostridia; order Christensenellales; family Aristaeellaceae; genus Ventricola. The sequence goes on from JAGAHV010000229.1 coordinate 4,916, forward strand.
CCTGGCAATATTCTTTGTGGTTGACGGGCATATTCCGCTTGAAGGGGAGCTGATGAACTTTGGCGGACTGTTCCGCTACTATTCCTTTCACATGATGCTGTTTGCCTTTGGCTCAGGGTATTTTTTTGATTCCGGCAGATCCTTCAAAGACGCTGTTTTGAGAGACTGCCGGCACTTGCTGGTGCCGCTGTATGTGTATAATCTGCTGTACGGCCTATTGGCAGCGAGTTTGCGAAAGGGACTGGGCATGACGCTGGGGGAGCCTTTGTCGCTTTATACCATTCTGGCGGCCCCGGTGCTGGATGGACAGCATTTTGCCTATAATCTGGGTGCCTGGTTTATCGGGGCACTGTTTCTGCTGAAAATGATTTACCGCTGCCTTTATTCCCTGCTGCGGCGCTTTCCGGCACCGGACATCTCTGCCTTCATCCTGTCACTTCTGGCGGGCTTCGCGGCGGTCACGCTCTGCCGCAGGGGGCCTGTTTCCGCAGGCTTTCTGCCGGTCTGCCGGGCGCTGATTCTTCTTCCCGGGTATTCACTGGGGGCTTTGTATCGTGAGCGGCTGGAAAAGCTTGACCGCTGTCCCTCGGTTCCGTACCTGACGGTGCTGGTGCTGCTCCGGCTGATTTTTACAACGGCCGTTCCGGAGAATGCCTACCTCATTTCGAACCTGTCCTATTTTCCCTGCGGACCGGCCGCGCTTTATCTGGGCAGCTTTCTGGCCATTGCCTTTTATCTGCGGATTGCACGGATCCTGTCGCCGCTCCTTGAGCGCAGCCGGATTCTGCTTTTCGCCTCCCGGAATACCTTTGATATCATGATGCACCATGGTCTTGGAATCCTGATGCTGAACGGGATCTTTCTGATGCTGAACCGGTTTCATCTGGGCGCGGCAGAATTCAGCGTGCATCAGTTCCGTACGGCGCAGGGCTATGTCTATGCACCGCACGGGGCGCCGGAATGGGCGGTTTTGTATGTTCTGGCCGGGGTAGCTGCCGGACTTTGCGTGGCATTTGTCCGGGAATGGCTGAAAGGGAAAATCCGGAACAGGACAAATGGCCGATCCGGCATTTTCGGATGATCACGGGAAAAGCGGCCGTTTCAGAAGGGATTACCTCTTCATAAGCACGTCTGCCTCACTGCGCAGGATGGAGTACAGACAGACATCCACAAACCGTCCTTTATTGTACAGCCGCTGGCGCAGAATGCCCTCTTTTTTCATGCCGCATTTTTCCATGACGCGGCCGGAGGCAGGGTTTTCGGTTTCATGCTGGGCCTCAATGCGGTTAATCTCCATTTCGGAAAAGGTATACCGGATGACCTCGGTGAGCGCCTCAGTCATGAGACCCTGATTCCACTTCCAGCGGGCCAGGGAATACCCGATTTCCGTACTCCGGTTTGAGGAATCGTAGTCCATATACCCGATGGTGCCAATCAGATGACCGCCGGACTTGTCGACGATGCCCCAGCTGGCAGGTTCATCCATACGGTACTGACGCACCATGGCCCGGCAGTAATCCTTTGCCTCTTTTAATTCCGTCTGGGCCTGCCAGAGAACATATCTGGCGACTTCCGGGTCCTTGCTGTAGGCAAAGACATCCGGGGCATCTGAGACACGAATCTGCCGGAGCAGCAGACGTTTTGTTTCAAGCTGCGGCAGATAGAACATATTTGAACGAAAAAAGAACATAGTTTCCCCCAAGGATCAGTTGATGGGTATATTATACAGCGATTTTTTCCGGGATAAAATCGTTTTTTCCATGTTGGAAACGATCGGATGATGACGGCTTGGAGAGGTTCAGGTCCGGAATTGGACTGGACAAGGTGCGCCTTAATCAGTATAATGGCAACTGCTGTACGCTTGAAAAAGATTCGTACAGAGAAAACTGACTTTTTTCTGAAAATTGATTGTAATCAAAGTTTTTCAGATCAGATCTGTTATAATGACATTGTCCGAAGGCAAAAGAGCCGAATCGGGACAAGAGAAGGATGAGTGGAATGCTGGAACTTAAAAATATCTCCTACAATGCAAAGGATGATGTGAACAAGGAAATCATCCGTGATATCAGTCTGGTGGTGCCGGATGAGAAACTGGTGGTTATTACCGGGCCGAATGGCGGAGGAAAATCCACCCTGGCAAAGCTGATTGCCGGAATTGAAATGCCGACCTCCGGAAAGATCTTCCTGAACGGGGAGGATATCACCGGATGGGATATCACCACGCGTGCCCGTGCCGGAATCGGATTTTCCTTTCAGCAGCCCGTTCGTTTCAAGGGAATTCAGGTGCTTGATCTGATTCGTCTGGCTGCCGGAAAACAGCTTTCCGTGGCCAGTGCATGCGATTACCTCTCCGAGGTGGGTCTGTGTGCCAGAGAGTACATTGACCGTGAGGTGAACAGCAGTCTTTCCGGCGGCGAACTGAAGCGCATTGAGATTGCCACGGTTCTGGCCAGAGCGACAAAGCTGTCCGTGTTTGATGAGCCCGAGGCGGGAATTGACCTGTGGAGTTTCCAGAATCTGATTCAGGTCTTCCAGCGGATGCGGGAAAACATCAAGGGCAGTTCCATCCTGATTATTTCGCATCAGGAGCGGATTATGAACATTGCGGATGAGATTATCGTCATCAAGGACGGAAAGCTGGACCGGCAGGGAACAAGGGAGGAGATTCTTCCCGGACTGATCGGAACAGCCTCGGCAATGCCGTCCTGCATGAAGTCGATGTAATGTGCATAGAGGAAAGGGCCTGCCGCACGGCGGCAGTTTGTTAGGTGGGTGCACCGGAAATTCGCGGTGCCCAAAGACCAAACTTCGGCTTATATGAGAAGGGCCTGCCGCACGGCGGCAGTTTGGCAAGTATGAGCACCGGAAAAAACGGTGCCCAAAGACCAAACTTCGGCTTATTTGAGGAGGAAACGTCCATGCTTCAACTAGATGAGATTCAGATGCGTCTTCTGCGGGAGGTAGCAGATCTCCACGAGATTCCTGAAGGCGCTTACAATATTCGTTCCAATTCACAGGCCGCGGGACGTCAGTCTACGGCGAACATTGAAATTATTCCCAAGACGGATGTCAGCGGAATTGATATCCGCATCAAACCCGGCACGAAAAATGAGAGTGTGCATATTCCGGTCGTCATGACCAAGAGCGGACTGAAAGAAGTGGTCTACAATGATTTCTATATCGGTGAGGATGCCGATGTGGTGATTGTTGCCGGCTGCGGCATTGACAACTGCGGCGGGGATGATTCGGAGCATGACGGCATTCACCGGTTCTATCTGGAAAAGAATGCCAAAGTCCGCTATGTGGAAAAGCATTACGGTTCCGGAAACGGCAAGGGAAAACGGATTCTGAACCCCGGCACAGAGGTTTATATGGCCGAGGGCAGTTCCATGGAAATGGAAATGGTTCAGATCAAGGGTGTGGATGACACGGACCGCCGGACCATTGCTGAACTGGATGCCAATGCCAGGCTGGTGGTGCGTGAGCGCCTGATGACTCATGGCAGCCAGAGAGCCCTCAGCACCTATGATATCCGCCTGAACGGGGAAGGTTCCAGCGCGGATGTGGTGTCCCGCTCCGTGGCCAGGGATGATTCCTATCAGCGCTTTGATGCCAAGATTATCGGCAATACCGCCTGCACCGGACACACGGAATGCGATTCCATTATCATGGACCGCGGAAAGATTCTGGCGGTTCCGGGACTTGAGGCCAATCATGTGGATGCATCGCTGGTGCATGAGGCGGCCATCGGAAAGATTGCCGGAGATCAGATTATCAAGCTGATGACTCTGGGTCTGACGGAACAGGAAGCCGAGGAACAGATCATCAACGGATTCCTTAAATAATCAAAGACGCCTCATTCGAGGCGTCTTTTTTGGAAGAGTCCCTGTCGCGCAGGGACAGTTTGGGAAAGCCAGGCCACTGGCAAAGCGGCGCGGGCAAACGATCAGAGCCCATGACGAAGAAGGAGGGAAAAGGATGGACCATCTGCCGGAAAGATGCCGGAGCTGCGGCATGCCCTGTCTTGAAAAAGTGGACTTTCTGAAAGGACTGCCGGAAAATGTCCTTGAGGAGATTTTCAGGGAGACCAGTCAGAAACAGTACCAGGCAGGGGAGACTCTGTTCCGGGAAACGGAGCGGGCGGAGGCAATTTATCTTTTGCATGAGGGAAAGGTGAAACTTTCCTGCTGGGACGCGGAGGGCCGGGAGCAGATCATCGGGATCTTCTCTGCGGGGGAGGTCATATGGGAGAACCTGTTTGCGCAGAACAGCCGTTATCCGTTCACGGCTGTGTGTCTCACGCAGGTCCGTGCATGCCGGATGCCGCGGGAGGCGGTCCGCAGGGCGGCCGCAAGGCCGGAGGTGGCGGTTCGGGTCATTGATCTGCTCAGCCGGAAGCTGCAGGATGCCAATGAACGAAACCGGATGCTTTCCGTGCAGGACCCGGAACGGCGGCTTGCCGGGTTCCTTCTGTACAGGGCGGAACAGGAACGGAGTGCCACCCTGGTGCTGCGGCTTTCGGATATTTCCGGGAGCATCGGACTGCGGCCGGAAACGGTCAGCCGGAAAATCCATGCGCTGGAAGAGAAACGCCTGATTGAAAAGACCGGCCAGAGCCGGATCCGCCTCCTGAACAGTGAGCAGCTGAAACGGCTGTATGTGGGGGAATGATTTACTCAAACTGCGCGCGGTAGAGGCTGTAATAAAAGCCTTTGGCAGCCATCAGGGAGGCATGGGTTCCCTGTTCCACCACATCCCCGTGATTGAGCACCAGAATGAGGTCGGCACTCTGGATGGTTGAGAGCCGGTGGGCAATCACAAAACAGGTCTTGTCCTGCATCATTTCCCGCATGGCGGTCTGAATGGCGCGCTCGGTGCTGGTATCCACGTTGCTGGTGGCCTCATCCAGAATGAGCATGTTGGAGTTGTCATAATGGGAGCTGAGCATGGCTCTTGCAATGGTGAGGAGCTGTTTCTGGCCTTTGGAAATGTTGCCGCCGTCCTCGGAGATGACGGTTTCATAGCCATCGGGCAGGCGCATGATAAAGGGATGAATGTGGGCGGCTTTGGCGGCCCGGATGACCTCCTCCAGGGTGGCGTTTTCTTTTCCGTATGCGATGTTTTCAAAGATGGTTCCGCGGAAAACCCAGGTGTCCTGCAGGACCATTTCGTAGGCAGAGCGGAGGGAATGCCGTGTCAGTGTCCGGATATCGTTGTTGTCCACCCGGATTTCGCCCGCCCGGACATCATAAAAGCGCATCAGCAGGTTGATGATGGTGGTTTTGCCGGCGCCTGTGGGACCGACAATGGCGATGAGCCGTCCGGCGGGGGCAGTGAGGGATAAGTTGTGGATAATGGTCTCGGAATCGGTATAGCCGAACACGACATGATTAAGTCGGACATCGCCCCGGATGGTTTCAGGTGAGAGTGCACCCGGCAGGTCTGCCGGTTCCTCTTCCTCATCCAGCAGACTGAAAACCCGTTCGGCCGCGGCCAGGGCGGAAAACAGTTCATTGATGATGCTGGCAATTTCGTTGATGGGTCCGGAAAACTTCCTTGAGTAGAGGACGAAGGAGGAGATGGACCCGAGGGAGATCAGGCGGTATAAGTACAGAATCGAGCCGAAAAACGCGATGAGGCTGAGACCGATATTGTTGATAAAGCCCATGGTGGGACCAATGGTTACCCCGAGGGAATCTGCGTCATAATAGGCCTCAGCGGCGTTTTGATTGATGGTGTCAAACCGTTCATCCACCGCGTCCTCATGGGCGTAGGCCAGAATGGTTTTCTGTCCGGAGAGCATCTCCTCCACGAAGCCGTTCATGATTCCGTAGTTCTTTGACCGGCGGACAAAGCGCGGCTGAGTCAGTTTGCGCATGCGGGCGGTATACAGGATGGAGGTCGGAACCGTAATCAGGGCAACGGCTGAAAGGGGCAGGGAGATGGAAATCATCATGAACAGGGAACCGATAACCATGACGATGCTGGTCAGAATGGACACGATGTCCGTGGCCATGCAGGTGCTGATGACATCAATGTCATAGGACACGCGGCTGATGATGTCCCCGGCCGGATTCCGGTCAAAGAATCCGACTGGGAGGCGCATCAGCTTTTCAAAGACCTGCTGGCGCAGATGGAAGGCGAACCGCTTGGAAATGCGCAGCATGGTTACGCTGATGACCATGCTGAGAACCGAGGAGGAAACATAGCAAAGAAGCATGCGGAAGGCATAGGCATAGACCCGGTCAAAGTTGACCTGACCCTTGCCGGCCGCGACCTCATTGATGGCCGAGCCGGCAAGATTTGGGCCCAGCAGGGAGAGAAAATTGGAGAGGACGGAGAGGAGAGCCACAAAAAGAATCATATAGCGGAAGGGTCCCAGGAAGCGGAGAAGGCGGCGAAAGGCGCCTTTGGAGTCTTTGGGCTTTGTCATGATGGAATCGCGTCTGGCCATCTCACTCCACCTCCCCCATCTGTGTTTCGTGAATTTCCCGGTACTGCGGACAGGTTTCAAGCAGCTGTGCATGCGTGCCCCGCCCGATCATCCGTCCCTCGTCCAGCACCAGAATCTCGTCCATATTCATAATCGAACTGACCCGCTGGGCAATGACAATGAGGGTGCTTTCCCCGTGATGTTCCCGGATCGCCTGCCGGAGATGGGCATCTGTCCGGTAATCCAGGGCAGATGAGGCATCATCCAGAATGAGAATGTCCGGTCTGGCAGCCAGGGCTCTGGCAATCAGCAGGCGCTGTCTCTGTCCGCCGGAAAAGTTCATGCCATGAATGGCGGAGAGATGATCCACCCCGTCCTCATAGGCGGTGACAAAGTCATGTGCCATGGCATCCCGGAGCGCCTGATACAGCTGTTCCTCCTCCACCTCTCTGCCGAAAACGATGTTTTCCCGGATGGATTCGGCAAACAGCGCGTCATTCTGGAAGACGACGCCAAACCGGCGGTGCAGCTGATCCTTGTCCATGGTGCGCACATCCTGACCGTCGATAAAGACGTGGCCCTCGGTGGGGTCATAAAAACGCATGAGCAGCTGAACGATGCTGGTCTTTCCGCTGCCCGTCGCGCCGATGATGCCCAGGGATCCCCCTTTCCGGACGGTGAAATCGATATTTTCCAGGCAGTTCTGGCGCTGTTCACCGGCAAAGCGTGTGTTGTCTCCGCTGTGCCCGGAATTGTCCTGATCATAGGCGAAGGTGACGTGGTCAAAGACGATGTATCCGTCGCGGCCGGGTATCTGGCCCTGGACGGCGGGGAGGACCGGCATGTCATCCGGCAGTTCCAGCACCTCCCCGATGCGCAGGGCGGAGGTATTGGCCTTGGAGAGCATCATGAAGATCCGGTTAAGGCCCATGACGCCCATCATGATCATGTTGAAATAGGTGAGGAAAGCCAGGATGACGCCCGGTTTTGTCACGCCGTCATTGACCCGGTGGGCACCGAGGAGGACGACCAGCGTGAGGCCGATATTGAGAAACAGCGTGACAATCGGGCCGGGCATGGCCATGGTGACGCCGGCATGAATGTCCCTGCGTGCCGTTTCTCGGTTAATTTCTGAAAACCGCCGGGTTTCATAGGTTTCTTTGGAAAGGGCCTTGACCACGCGGATGCCGGTGATGTTTTCCCGCATGACGCGCACAATCTGATCCATGCCCTGCTGAACCCGGTTGTAAAGAGGGATTCCGCGGAGGGAAACCAGGATAACCAGCAGGATCATCACCGGTGCCATGATGCAAAGAATCAGGGCAAGCCCGCGGTCCATGGAAAGGGTGACGACGATGCCGCCGATGAGCATGATGGGGGCCCGGATCCCGATGGTCTGAATGGACTGGATAAAGCTCTGCACGTTGTACGTATCTGAGGTCATCCGGGAAATGAGGGAGGGCAGCGTAATTCGGTCCATCTGTTTTCCGGTCAGATTCAGCGCCGTGTGGAACAGATCCCGCCGGATGGCATAGATGCAGCGCTTGGCGGTACGAACGGAAAGGCGGTTGGCGTTGACGTTGAGCAGACGCACCAGAAAGGCCAGGACGAGCATAAAGCCGCCCCAGAGACAGACAAGGGATAATTGTTCCTGCGGGACAACGTTGTCGATCAGGTGCTCCATGACATAGGGAATCAGGAGCTCAAGGGCGGTTCCTGCCAGCTTGATCAGCATAACCCCCAGAATGATCGGCAGATGGACTTTCAGATATTTCCAGAGAGATTTCATTTGTCCTCCTCAGGATGGTCTTGGCCATCGAGTGCTTGAATACGAAAGGTGTGTTCTTAAATGAACGCATTCTACCATGTTCAAAACAAAAAAACAAACATGAACAGAAAAATGATGAAACGGCTGCCTTTTTCATTGAAAAAGGAAGGCGTGATGGCTATAATCCGGATCAGAGAAACGATGGGAAATGAGAAAGGGAGACAGCAGGAATGGTTGAGGGAATTTTTCATTACAGGAAGAATCGGCGGCTTGCAGAGGTAGAGGTATCGGGAGAACGGTTTGATGCGTATGTCACCAACAGCGTTGATCTGCGTTTTCTGAAAGAGGGAACCAAATGCATTCTCAGGGAAGCGGAAAGTCTGACGCGCAGTACGGCGTTTGATCTGTATGCGGTCTATGACGGGAATACACTGGTCTGCATTGATGCAAAGGAAGCGCTTCGCGTCGGGATGGACTGGGTCATCAACCGGCTCGTGAATGAGGAGCATAAGGAAGAGGCCAAGCTTTTGTACGATGACACCAAAAGTCTGAACTTTTATGTCACGATCGGAGGACTGGATCAGCTGTTAATGGTTCAGGTGATGGGAACATCCCTGGTAAAAGGAAAGGCAGCCTATTTGCCGGAAATGCCGTCCTCTGCCCTGAACAAACGGCTTGAATCGCTGCTTTTGATGAAAGATAAAGGGAAAGACGTGCGGCTGCTGTTTGTCGCCTGCAGAGAAGATGCTGAGTTTTTTACGCCCAATTACGAGGCAGATCCGGTTTTTATCAAGCTGCTGCTGTTGCTGGATAACGCCGGTGTCCCCATTGAATGTCTCAGATGCAGGGTGGATGCGGAAGGAATGAAGCCGGAACAGCTGATTCCGGTAAAGCTGCTGAACAGCGGCACAGCCGGATAAGCTCTGTGGAAACTGTGGATAACACCGAAAAAAACCTGTTCCGAACAGTCGGAACAGGTTTTTTGTTATCCTTTGACGCCTGCCTGGACAGAAATGCCGGCCAGAAAATACTTCTGCGCGAAAAGATAGAGAAGGAGAGGCGGAAGCATGCTGACCAGACAGGAGGCGATCATATGTGCCCATTTCTGTTCATACTGACCGCTGAGCAGACGGAGACCGGGGGTCAGGGTCTGGTTCATCGGGTTGGTCAGGATGATGGAGGGCCACAGAAAGTCGTTCCAGGCACCATTGAAGGAGAACAGGCCGACGACGATCATGACAGGGGCAATGGAGGGGAGGATGATGTGGAGATAGATCTGCAGGGAACTGGCGCCGTCAATGGAGGCGGCCTCATCCAGATCTTTCGGAATCCCTTTCATGAAGTTCCGGATGAGGAAAATGTTGAAAACACCGGCCAGAGAGGGCCAGATCAGTGCATTCAGGTTATCCACCCATCCAAGGGCATTGGAGATGCGGAACATGGGCAGGAGATTGACGACATTGGGGAACATGCTGATGTACATCAGCGCCCAGAAAATCTGTTTTCCGCCCCGGAAGGGGAGACGCTCATAGGCATAGGCGCTCAGACTGGTGACAATCAGCGTCCCGATGGTCACGGCGATGGAGACGATGAAGGAGTTTCGGAACATCATCAGAATATTGGCCGTGGTATTGGTTCCCTCACCGCCTACAAACATTTCAATGTAATTGACGACGGTCCATTTTCTGGGGATCAGCCGGCTCAGGTAGTCAAGCGGTCCCTTGATATTGGCAAAAGAGGTGATGAAGTCGGAATCCGACTTGAAGGAACTCAGAAGCAGCCAGAAAACGGGGACGATCCAGATGATTCCCAGCAGGAACAGAAACACAAAGGCGATCTGCCTGGCACGATGAGATTCTTTCATACACAGTGCTCCTTTATGAGCCGCAGCTTGGTCTTTCGGCGCCGCGGCATTTCTGATGCTCATATTTGACAAATCGACGCTACGCGTCGAGCCCGATCCTTTCTGTCAGTCCGGGGCATTGGAACGCATGACACGCATCTGCAGGAAGGAGACAAGCATGATGCACAGGCCGAGGATGACCGCCATGGCGGCAGACATGCCGGCAACCTGTTTCTTGACCGCGTTTTCCTGAATGTACATGAGCAGAACGGCGTTTGCCTCATTGTTGGCAAAGCCGGTCAGCATGAGGGGCTGTCCGTAGATGTTGAACTGCGCGACAACGGAGATGACGAAGGTATAGGTCAGCGGATAAATCATCCCCGGAATGGTGATGTGGATGAACTTGTCCAGGGGACCGGCTCCGTCCACAGAGGCCGCCTCATAGTGGTCCTGCGGAATGGAGGCCAGAGCGCTCTGGTAGATGACCATGTTGCTGCCGGCACACCACCAGATGGTGACGATGACCACCACAAACCAGGAGTGGGGCGGGGCAAACCAGTTGGCGGTTGAACCCAGAAATTTGGTGACCACGCCATACTGGGCATTGAACATGTAACGCCAGGAGAGGGTGACGGTGGTAATGGACAGGAGGCTGGGAAAGTAATAGAGTGCCTGGAAGAATTTATTTCCCCGGCAGCGGGTTTTGAGGGCCAGTGCCAGAGAGAGCGGAACAATGATGCAGAACGGCACACTGTAAAGGACAAATTTAAAGGTGTTGAACAGACCGTTTCGAAGCTGTTTGTAGTAGGTATTGCCCGCATCAAACAGCAGCGTCCGGAAGTTCTGGAAGCCGATGAAAACGGGCTCGTTGAACAGATCCCATTTGGTAAAGGCGGCATAAATGCCGTATACGGCGGGGGTAATGAAGAAGAGCGTGAAAAAGAACAGCTGCGGGGCAATATAGGCGTAGGGAAGCAGGTCACCGCGCAGCTGGCGGCGTCCATGTTCCGAATTCAGTTCCGGAAAACTGAGGAAAGCAGCAAGTCCGGCGGCGATAAGGGCGAGGAAGGCCGTGGGGGAATACTGAACCAGAATGAGGGAAACATCCCGCTTTTTCAGCTTTTTCATGCCGGCTTCCTTGAGCGCCGAACTGAGCGAGGGATACAGGGCGTTGTTCATCTTTGGCAGAGCAAAGAAGATCAGGAACAGGGCAAAGGAAACAAAGGAAACGAGGGAAAACAGAAATCCCACATTGCGCTGTTTGCAAAGATGGGCAATGATGGCCGCAATCATGGAAACAACCGCCAGAGGGATCAGGAGGATGCTTGCAGTGCTGAGACTGAAAAACAGGGAGGGAAAGGTCATCTCAGTGTGTGCCGAAATCTCCTTGACCGTGGTTGTTCCGGTCACCCCCGAGAAGCAGAACAGAATGAGAAACAGGACGCCCAGCAGTGCAGAGATTCTGGAGCGGACCATGAGAATACCTCTTTTCATCATAAATACGTAAGTGCCGGAATAACAGGGAAAAAGGACAGGGGCAGATGCCCCGTGTCCTGTCAGGTCATATTACTGTGCGGCAATTGCGTCCGAAATTTCGGCATCGATCTGTGCCAGAGCGTCATCAATGGAGATGGTTCCATCGACGAAATCCCAGCCGATACGGGAGAAGGCGGTGTCAAACAGTCCCCAGTAACGGTAGGAATAGATGGCCAGTGTATCGACGTTTGTCGGATCGGCGAGGAAGCCCTGGGGCAGGGTGTTGAGGTCCAGATTGTCCCATGCAGAGACGTAGGAGGGGCACTGACCGGCCTGGACTGCCCAGGTTTCAGACTGCTGAGCACCCATGTACTTGATGAATTTGGCCACGGCCAGATCCTCTGCCTCGGTGCGCTCCTCATCGGCAAACTGGACAAAGTTATGGGAGCTGGTCCAGTTCTTGACGGTGGCCGGGTCGAAGCAGACAGAGGGAATCATGCCGAAGTTGACGCCAGCGTCAACCGCAGCCGCCTTCATCCAGATGCCCTCGGACCAGACGAGGAGCTCGCCGCCGTAGAACATGGAGGAATAGTCATCGGACTTGGAGGTGGTATAGCCGCCCTCATAGAGATCCTTCATGGTCTCCATGACTTTCTTCATGTTTTCATTGTTGATGCAGGGCGCAACGCCGTCCTTTGAGAGCGTCAGAGCCGGATCCAGCTGTGCATAGTAGCAAAGCAGCTGGGAACGCATCCATCCAAGGTCGAAGATGGCGCCTTCATAGCCGTTAGCCCGGGCCTTGTCGCCCAGTGCCTTGATCTCATCAAAGGTCAGGACACCGTCGGTGAGGAACTCATTGAGGTCATACTTGTCAAAGAGATCCTTGTTGTAGTAGGTGACATAGCTGTGGACGTCCAGCGGGATGCCGTAGTGCTCGCCGTCAATGTCGGTGCGGGCCCAGGCAGAGGCAATGTAGTCCTCCTGCTTCACATCAGCCTGTGCCAGAATGTCGCTGTCATAGGCGTAGAGCATGTCGTTGGCCACGAAATTCGGAATGCGCTCGATGTGCACGATGCAGACATCCGGGACATCCGATCCGGTCTGAACGGCCAGCGGGATTTTCTGATAAAGGTCATCGGCCGTCATGGGCGTATGGTTGACGAAGATCTCATTCTGAGAGGCATTGAAGGCATCGACCATCTGCTGCATGGTCGCGCCGTCGCCGCCGGTAAAGACAGACCAGTACTCGATCTGAAGAGGCTCTGCAAAGGCAGAAACCGCGGTCAGGAGCAGCGCAAGCGCCAGAACGAAAACAAGAGACTTTTTCATGGAATTTACCTCCATTTTTATATTTTCTGCCGGACGCATCCGGCGGATGAACAGGTTCAGGGCCGGCCTTCCGGATTGACATTGATCGCCCGGATTTTCTCCGGCGCCACCTTGGGTTTCCGGTCGGGCGTCAGCAGGCCGTTGATTTCCTGCATGACATCGGTCAGCTGGGTATAGCAGTATCCCTGACAGTAGGGAAGGCGGCGGATGGCATCCGTGACAGAGGCAAAGCGGCTCAGGAACGCTTCCTCACCGGTGACCTTGTCATGGTATCCCCAGGTCTGCATGCCGCCCATGTCCTCCTGAATGCCGATGTTGTCAAAGGCGATGCCGCCGTACTCGGTAATCATGAAGGCTTCTTTGCCGGTGGGTTCGAATCCCACCGCGTAGCAGGGACGGACATCACAGGAATGCTGCTCCACTGCCTCGCGGCTTTCAAAATGCTTTGAGAGCACGTCGCCCTCTGCCGCGTAGTCATGAAGGGCACAGATATCGGTTGTGACCTGCTCCCAGCCGTCATTGGAGGAACACAGGCGTGTCCCGTCCAGGGATTTGGTCAGGTAATAGAGCATCTGGGCCGTAGCCTGCTGCCGGCGGTCGGTATAGATATTGCGGACGCCCCAGCTCTCATTGAGGGGAACCCAGCAGATCAGGCACGGATGGTTATAATCGCGGCGGATAAAGTCCGTCATGGTGCGGGTCAGATTGCTGATGGTATCATCGGAAAAGTCGTAGGCAGAGGGAAGTTCTCCCCAGACCAGGAGGCCCATGCGGTCCGCCCAGTAGTAATACCGGGGATCTTCCACTTTCTGGTGCTTTCTTGCGCCGTTGTATCCAAAGGCCAGTGTCAGGCGGATGTCCTCCTGAATGGCCTCATTGGAGGGAGGCGTCAGAAGGGAATCCGGCCAGGTTCCCTGGTCCAGAATCATGCGCAGATAGATCGGACTGTTGTTGAGGTAGATCTTCCCGTCCCGCACCTCGACTTTCCGCATTCCGAAATATGTGCTGACGTGGTCCAGAACCTGATCCTGATTAAGCAGCTCACAGGAAAGGTCGTACAGGTCCGGATGCTCCGGGGACCAGAGGTGAACCGGATCCAGATTGCCGGAGAGAATCAGGTCTACCGGGACACGGGTGATCCGGTCCGTGACGGTGGTGGTGACGGTTCGCCGGACCTCCCCGCCAAAGGAAAGACAGAGACGCAGAGTCATGGGAGCGGAAATCTGCCGGTTCAGGGTGATCTCGGCCGTACACATATGCCGGTCGATATCCGGTGTTACGTGAATGCCCGTTATCCGGCACGGGCCCGCCGCCTCCAGATAGACGCTCTGCCAGATGCCGCTGACCGGCGTATACCAGCATCCCATGAGTCCGCGGTTCCAGTACTGCTTGCCGCGGGGCTGGGTTGTATCCGGATAATCCTCCACGCGAAGGGTGAGATCATTTTCGCCCTCTTTCAGTGCCGGGGTGATGTCGATCTCAAAGGGCGTGTATCCGCCCTTGTGCATGCCGGTCATGATGCCGTTGACATAGACCTGGCAGGCAAAATCCACGGCGCCGAAATGAAGAAGGAGGTGCTGTCCGCGCATTTCCTCCGGTACGGCAAACGTCCGTCTGTACCACAGGACCGGGTGAATTTCATCCGTCGGGCCGATGCCGCTCATCTTTGTCTGATAGGCAAAAGGAACCTGAATGTTCATCGGGAACGTTTTCCCGGGCAGATACCATTTTTCGGTGAGACCGATATCGGCATCATCAAATGCGAACTGCCATTCACCGTTCAGCGAAAAAAAGGTATCCCGGACAAAATCCGGTCTCGGATGTTCGGATCTTGGAATCGTTATCAAGGCGGACTCCTCCTTTATTCTAAAATTTATGAAATAAAATCTCCTTATATTTCATAAATGCTAAATCATTCCTGAAAAAACAAAAGAATTTTTCAGATCGGCTGATGAGTGAATTGTAATATCAGCCAAAATAAAAGTCAATAAATTATAAATAATAGTAAAAAACCTGGATTAATCCGGATTTTATTTCTAAAAAGTTTGAAACAAAGCTTGAACCTTTCCCGGTTTGAGGCGTATAATTCCGGTCAGACAGAAAGAGACCGGGGCTGACTGTGGAGCGCCGGTCCGGTCATTTAACCGGTGCTGGCCAAATGCAGCGCCGACTTGTCGAACAAGAGCATCAGAAGTGCCGGGAAGGAGGACAATGATGAACGAGATACAGGGAAAGCATGCGGATCTGTCCATCAGGCGGCCGGAGACGCTGACCCGGATTGCCAGAGCACTTTCCTCCGAGCTGCGGGTCAGTGTTCTGGCCGAGCTCAGCCGTCGCAGCCGCAGCGTGGGAGAACTGGCCAAAGTACTGGACGTTCCCATGTCATCCATGGCGGTGGCGGTAAAGACGCTGGAGGAGGCGGGGTTGATCCGGTGTGATTATCAGCCGGGGGCGCATGGGTCGCTCAAGATCTGCAACCGGAAGCTGGATACGATTTCCATTGAACTTTTCGATTCCGAGGCTGCAAATGAAAAGGAAATGGTGACCATTGAAATGCCCATCGGCGGGTATTCCCTGGCCGGGGAGATAGAGCCCACCTGCGGCATCCTGAATGAGCAGATGCCCATCGGCGCCATGGACATGCCCCGGGTGTTTTATTCGCCAAGACGCTTTTCCGCCCAGCTGATCTGGTTTTCCAGGGGATACCTGGAGTACCGGTTTACCACCATCGGCGAATGGATCAATGAGGCGGAAATCGAATGGGTGGAACTGTCCTTTGAGGCGTGTTCAGAGGCACCGATGTACCGGAATCCCTGGCCCAGCGACATTTATGTGGAAATCAACGGAATCCGCCTTGGCACGTGGACCTGTCCCTGTGACTGCGGCGGCCGGCAGGGACATCTGACCCCCAGCTGGTGGGAGACGACCAGCACGCAGTTCGGCTTTCTCAAGTTCTGGCGGGTGACCAGGGATGGAACATATCTGGATGATCAGCCTCTCTCGTCGGTCAGCATCGGAGAACTGAACCTGGGAAACCTTGAATGTGTGCGGGTACGGATCGGCGTGGATCCGAAATCGGAGAATGTGAACGGAATCAACCTGTTCGGTGAAAAGTTCGGTGACCATCCCCAGGCCCTGATCATGAAGGTGGGATATAAGCTGTAAAACAATAAGGAGCGAAGGGAAACGGAAGGAGCAGAAGAGAAAACGGACAGCGAGAAAAGATGAAGAGCACAGAAAGAAGACAGACAGGTCCGGTACTCCTGACCCGGCGTGTTCACCCAACCCGATCAGGTTATATCTTGAACAGATCTTTATTCCCCGATTAACTTCCCATATCCCGGCATTCTGTCCAAAACACTTCCCCTATTCCGCCTCCAATTCAGCTGCTCCCGATCATTAAAACCGGACAACGCAAAAAAAGAAGCCCTCGGGCTTCTTTTTCTAATAGGATCGGCTCAGCTCTCTTTGAGCGGATAGGTGACCTTGATGGTTCGGATGCGGAACGGGGTAAAGGCAATAGGCTTTTCCGGATCAAGGCTTTCAAGTTCCTCCTCCAGCATATTGCACTCATGCAGAGAGAGAACCGGGTGAGAAAAGGTTAGGCGGGTAAGACAGTATCCACCGGCTGCTTCGTACAGGCGCAGAATATAGGCATTCTGGATGTCCTCACAGGGTTTGACGGTTTCAATGATTACATTGTCATCCTCTGTCCGGCAAAGGGAGGCGGACATGGCCTGTGAAATCGGAAGGACGGGGTAATTGAATTCATAGGCCGGCCGGATGACCGTGTCGGTGGAAAAGCCGCCGACATGGGGATAGATGGCATAGCGGCAGAAGTGCCGTCCTTTGTCGCCTTCCCGGTCAGGACGACATCCGCCCTTGTGCAGGCTGAGATGCATGCTGCCCTCCAGGACGGAAATGCCGTATTTGCTGTCATTGAGCAGTGCAATGCCGTAGTTGTTTTCGGAAAGGTCGGAATACTTGTGATTGCAGACCTCAAAGCGGGCCTTTTCAAAGGTGGTGGAACGGTGATTGGACCGGCGCAGGGAGCCGAACTGAATCTCATTGCGGACACCGTCGGCAATGAGGGTGGTATCAAAGGCGGCTTTGAGGAACTTATGATCGTCCTGCCAGTCCATGCAGGTGTCAAAGGTAATGAGCGGTGACCGGGCATCAAAAACCATGTCCTGGGTGATGGTGGTGCGCTCGGTCAGCTGCCAGAGGGAGCGGATGCGGCATTCCACCGGTCCCATGGACACCACTTCCCGGGAAAGCAGGGTGCCTGCAGGCCGGAATTTTTCCTCCGTGTCGGCGTCGATGTCCCAGTTATCCCACTGGGCAGGGAGATCCTCGGCCAGCAGGAAGGTGTTAAAGGGCAGATTGCCCACCAGTTCACGTCCGGTCCGCAGATCGATCATGGAGGAAATGGTGCCGGCGGGCGTGAAATGAATGCGGGCAAAGGGTGTGGTCAGCGTATCCCCGTCAAGGGTAAAGGGACACTCCGGATCGCGATCAGGCGGGCACGGAGCATCCGGGCTGGTCAGGGAGGAAAGCGGGGGAAGGGTGATGCCGGCCACCGCGGTGCAGCTGTTTCCGCAAAGGTCCGTGTACGGCTGCCGGATGCCCGCTGCGAAGGGCCAGCTGCCCGTTACATGCAGCGTATCCGAACGGGTAAAGGAAATGGGATTGAAAAGAACCGTCTGTCCGGAGGGATCACGGAGAGTTTCCCTCAGCAGCGCTTCCGCCTTTGCAATCGTCTGTGAGACGGCGGCGCGTGCTTCCTCGTGGGCACTGTGGATACAGGTGCCGGGGAGAAGATCGTGGAACTGATGAACCAGAAGCTGATTCATCAGGGGCTGAACCGGGGCGATATCGGCCCTGGTTCCGGCGGCAACTGCCCGCAGGACGATGGCCAGTTCCAGGTTATGAAGGGCGATTTCACAGAACCGGTTGTTGTGCTTGATTTCATGCTGGTTGGTCAGCGTGCCGCGGTGGAGCTCCAGATACAGTTCATCCGCCCAGACGCTGGGACGTTCCATTTCGTCTTCCAGCTGGTGCATGAAGTTTGAAACAGTGGTGTAGCTGCTTCTGGCCACACCCTGCAGATCAGGAAGGCGTCGGGCCATTTCCAGCATTTCAAACTCCGGTCCGCCGCCGCCGTCCCCCTTGCCGAAGGAAAACAGACGCCGACTGGAGACCCGCTTTTCCCGGATGCCTTCCGTTCCGCTGGTCTCTTTTTCAAACATTTCAGGGCTGGGTCCCTGGTGGGTCCGGTTAAGATGGGTGAGAACGCGGGTTCCGTCAATGCCCTGCCAGAGGAAGGTGGTCATGGGGAAGGTGTTGGTGTCATTCCATGACATCTTGGTGGTCAGAAAATAGCGGACGCCGCAGCCTTTCATAATCTGCGGAATGGCGCTGGAATAGCCGAAGGTATCCGGCAGCCAGAAACAGTCAGAGGTATAGCCGAAATACTTCCGGGTAAAGCGCTGTCCCCAGAGAAACTGGCGGATGAGCGTTTCGCCGCCGGTCAGGTTGCAGTCACATTCAACCCAGACGCCGCCGTTGGGCTCATAGCGTCCCTCCGCCACCCGCTGACGGATCCGTTCAAACAGTTCGGGATAATGCCGGCGGATCCAGTCGCTGTGGAACGCAGAGGACTGAATGAACAGGTATTCGGGATACTGGTCCATGAGGCTGAGAACCCCTGCATAGGTTCTGGCGCACTTTTTCTCGGTTTCCGTCATGGGCCAGAGCCAGGCGGTATCCATGTGGCTGTGGCCAATGAGCCCGATAAACGGTGCGGTGCTTCCGTTCTTTTTGGCCAGCTGTTCCTTCAGCAGCGGGGCAGCAGCGGCAAGTCCGCCCCGGAACGCCGGAAGGCCGCAGCTGTCCGGATCATAGCAGAGAACAAGATGGGCATGGTACAGGGCATTTTCCACCTCCGCACGCCGGAAATCCGTTTCCGGAAGCGCGGCGCGGAGGGAGAGAAGAGTGCGCAGATCGAACAGGAAATCCGTAAACTGCTCATCCCGGACCATGACCGAGGCATTCCCGGTTTCCCAGGTATAGTCCGGCAGCCGTTCCTCGCTGAGGGGATGATTGCCGGGAACATCATGCCAGGCATAGCACTCCAGCATGAAATCATAGGTATCGCCTTTTGCAGCCTTTGCCGTAAAACGGTTGCACCAGTGGTTTCCGTGAGAGGCTTCCACAAACTTGGCGGCATAATTGGAGTGAATGTGTCCGTTGACCCAGAGCGTTGCCTCATAGTAGCGCATCTGCGGCATCAGGTAGAGACTCTGTCCATCCAGTTCATCCGGTACGGTGTAGGTGAGATGAACTTGAATTCCCGGGTGGATTGTTAACTGCGACAATATTTCCTGACATTTCTTTTTCTTATCAACAGACTCAAGAGCCCTGACAATAGGCCTATCTACGGTACTTTATTAATAAAAATTAATTATTGACAAATATCGCAATTACAGTTATTATTGTTGTGAGTATTATTAACTGCGAGGTGGCATATTTGACTGAGATTCATTTTTACAAAAATAGTGCTGGAACCGATGTTGCCTTATGGCCGGGCAAATGCAAAAACACTTCAGAAGGTCCGCGAAAGGAAGGACAATTCTATCTTGGAACGGTCATTGACCGTGAAAAGCTGATTTTTTACAAACGCAGTGAAGGCTTTTATCAATTTGATCCATACACAGTGCAAGTAAAGGCACTGGATCCTAAAGATATTCCCGTCTACACAGGTCCTCAGGATCATCGGATTCATCCGCAAAACACGATTTGCGTCTTTGGAGGCAACTATTTTCTGCATCGTTTGCTCTCAGGAATATCATATGACAAAGTCATTGATGTTATTCCATTCAAAAACAAAGATACGTTGTATACAATGCTTCATTATTACTTGCTCAGCAATGCATCTGACTTACATGCCGAGTTCTGGTATCATAATTCGTATGCACATTTCATATATCCAAAGGCAAACATAGCATCACAGCGTCTTTCAGATTTCTATGCTTCGATTGGCAAACCGGACGTACGAGCAGTTTTTTTGACTGCACACATCGAATACATCAGACATTTATCAATGGATGATATCTATGTAATGATCGACAGCACTGGCTGTCCAAACGCGATCGGTATTCCAATTACTGCAGTCAGCAGACACGAGAACGAAGTCAATATTGAATTTCGTGTGATTGTGGTTATCCAGAAATCTACCGGGTTACCGCTCTACTACGAAATCATTCCGGGGAATGTTGTAGACATTTCTACAATTCACAATGTTCTCAAAAAACTGGGATTGATGGGTTGCAAGGTCCATTATGTCATTGGTGATGCAGGATATAACTGTCCTTCAGTTATGGAAAGACTGGTGTTTGAAGGTATTGACTTTATGACACGGATGAATCCCACTTACGATCTTTATCGCGAGATTCTTAAGAAACATTATGATGAGCTTGTGGGATCATCTGCTGAACACATAACAAAGTATAATGGCCGTCTGGTAAAAGTGCTGAAGATCCCTTCTGTCATAGGGAAAGATAAGGAAACTGGAGAGGAAAAGATCGGGTATATCTATCTTTGCAAGGATTTGCAGGCACATCACAGTAAAGTAAATCACATGTTCAAATCAGATGGTTTTACAAACAAAACGATTGAGGAGCAAGTGAAGCTTATTGAAAAGCTTGGAATTTTTGCGATTGTTACCACACTTGACGCGTCCGAAGACGAAATATTAGCTATGTATTACACGCGTCAAATGATCGAACAATTCTTTGACTATATCAAAAGTTATGGGAAACTGACGCCTGTCCGTAAGCATACAATGTCAACTGTACATGGTCATGTTCTGATGTCATTCATTGCTGCATTTCTGGCGGTACTTGTCAAAAATCGTCTGAACATTGTCGACCTTCCCTATGTTTCTATATCATCTTCGCTTGCAGACAGCGAAGATAAACAGTCGGGAATCGTTATTACATGTGAACCGGATGACAATGATAAGGATGATGACAAAGGAAAAGAAACGGTAAAAGAATTGATTCTGTCTCAGGATACGTTGGTATTGGGTTTCAAGCCGACCCCGGAAGCTTTATTTCAGTCGTTGCAGCTTTATAGCGCAGATGTCTGGGATGACGAAATTGTTCCCGCTGTTGCTACAAAGGCAGTAAAAGATTTTTATGAGGCTTTTGGAATCAATATTCCTGAAACCATTTTGAGAAAGAACAAGGGAATCCTCCCTGTTCTTAGGAAAGGTGTTAAAGATACTTGCACGAAGAAAAAGGTTTTCTCGAGAAAGCCTGTTCTTACAAATGAACAGATAAAGTCAAAACGAGCAAAAGCAGACGAAGAACGATTGAAGAAAATGGCTGAAGCTCAAGGAATGACAGTCGTTTCAAAAGAGGAGCAGGACAAAAGCACTACGCAGGAAAACAGTAATGAAGGGACTCAGGAATCAAAACCGGAAAAGAGAAAAGCTGGAAGACCCGCCGGATCAAAGAACAAGAAGACCCTTGAACGCGAGAAAGAAGCCCAAAAACAAGCGGAGCAAGGAATAGAACCGCCTCCAAAACGTCCCAGAGGCCGACCCGTTGGTTCAAAAACTAAGAATAGAGATACATCCAAGAAACTTGGCCGACCTGTTGGCTCAAAGGACAAGGTCACACGAAAAAGAAGATCCAACGCAAAAACAACCGAAAAAGCAGAAGCTTGAACGAAATTAAATACTTGAATTTATTGAGATAAAAGTCGTTGAAAAA